>NZ_CP110257.1:2837500-3137500 GCF_026013905.1 Schlegelella aquatica | reverse complement strand
GGCGTCTTCTCATTGAAGGCGCCCAGGATGCGCGGGTTGTCCTCGTCGCCCGAGCGGCGCTCCAGCAAGGCCTCGGCTTCCTCGCGCCCGTCGCGACCGAAGTAGCGGTGCAGCAGGTAGACCATCGCCCACAGGTGACGGCCTTCCTCCACGTTGACCTGGAACAGGTTGCGCAGGTCGTACAGGCTCGGCGCGGTCAGGCCCAGGTGGCGCTGCTGCTCCACCGAGGCGGGCTCGGTGTCGCCTTGCGTGACGATGATGCGGCGCAGGTTGGCCCGGTGCTCGCCCGGCACCTCCTGCCAGGCGTTCTCGCCCAGGTGCTCGCCGAAATGGATCTTGCGGCCCTCTTCCTTCGGGTTCAGGAAGATGCCCCAGCGGTAGTCCGGCATCTTCACGTAGCCGAATTGCGCCCAGCCCTGCGGGTCCACGCTGATCGCGGTGCGCAGGTACACGTCGAAGTTCTGCGAGCCTTCGGGGCCCATGTCGGCCCACCAGTGGAGGAAGTTGGGCTGCCACTGCTCGAGCGCACGCTGCAGCGTGCGGTCCTCGGCCAGATTGACGTTGTTCGGGATCTTCTCGCTGTAGTTGATGGACGACATGTGAATCCTCTGTCAGGCGGGGTGGAGGGGTGTGGTCTCAGCGCCGCGACGCAAGGGCGGCGCGGCGCGAGGCGAGGAGGGCGCCGAAGGCGCTGCGGCGGCGGGCATGTCCACTACACACGGTGAAGATCGAACTGGGCCTTCTCGCCCTTGCCGTACACCTTGAGCGCGCCCTTGTCGCCCACTGCGTTGGGGCGTTGGAAGATCCAGTTCTGCCAGGCCGACAGGCGGCCGAAGATGCGCGTTTCCATCGTCTCGCGCCCGGCGAAGCGCAGGTTGGCCTCCATGCCGGTGAGCGCATCGGGCGACATCGCCGCGCGTTCCTCGATCGCCAGGCGGATCTCGTCGGTCCAGTCGATGTCGTCCGGGGCCGACGTCACCAGGCCCAGCTCGAGCGCCTCGTCGGCGTCCAGCGCGCGGCCGATGGCCGCCCGGGCCGCCTGCAGCGGGCCTTCCTCTTCGTAGAAGCGCCGCGCCAAGCGCGACTGGCCGTTGACCATCGGGTAGGCACCGAAGTTGACGTCCCCCAGCGTGAGTGTGGGCGCGCGCGCCGGCTCGTCGGGCAGCGCCAGCATGTAGCTGCGGTCGGCCGCGAACGCCAGCTCGGCCAGCGTGCCCGCGAAGCACGAGCCGGGCTCGACGAGCGCGAACAGCGTGCGCGACGACACGTCGAGCCGCGCCAGGGTGCGTCGCAGCAGGCCGCGCACCTGGCGCACGAACCAGTGGTTCGCGTGCTGCTGCAGCGCCTCGTCGCAGGCCAGCACGGCCTGCGCATCGCCTTCGGTCTTCAGCAGCCAGGTGCCGATCTCCAACTCGTTGGTGCGCATCTCCAGGATCGCGTCGTCCAGTTCGCGCGCCATCTGCAGGGGCCACCAGCGCGCGCCGGCGGCCTCGATGCCGGCGAGGTCGCCCGGTTGCGGCTTTGCCGGCGCCTTGACCGTGAAGGTCGCCGCCCGGTGGGCGCGGTCGATCGTCACCTCGACGTACTCGTAGCGGATCGCCTCGGCCTCGATCCGGCGCGCCAGCGGCGGAAGTGGCACGCCCTTGGCGTCTTGCGGGCGGTCGCTCGCCTGAGCGAGCTTGCGCGCGCGCTCTTGCACCGCCTGCGCGAACTGCGCGGGCTTGGCCAGCGCATCCACCAGGCGCCATTCCAGCGCCCGCTGGCCGCGCACGCCCTCGGTCGTGGTGCAGAAGAGGTCCGCGCGGTCGTGGCGCACGCGGCGCTTGTCGGTCAGCCGGGTGAGGCCCCCGGTGCCGGGCAGCACGCCCAGGAGCGGCACCTCCGGCAACGAGACCGAGGACGAGCGGTCGTCCACCAGCAGGATCTCGTCGCAGGCCAGGGCCAGCTCGTAGCCGCCGCCGGCGCACGAGCCGTTCACCGCGGCGAGGAACTTCAGGCCCTCGTGCCGGCTGGAGTCCTCGATGCCGTTGCGCGTCTCGTTGGTGAACTTGCAGAAGTTCACCTTCCAGGCATGCGACGACAGGCCCAGCATGAAGATGTTGGCGCCCGAGCAGAAGATGCGGTCCTTCAGGCTCGTCAGGATCACGGTGCGGACCTGGGGATGCTCGAAGCGGATGCGGTTGAGCGCGTCGTGCAGTTCGATGTCGACACCCAGGTCGTAGGAGTTGAGCTTGAGCTTGTAGCCGGGGCGCACACCGCCGTCCTCGGCGACGTCCATCGCCAGGGTGGCGACGGGGCCCTCGACGCTGAGTTTCCAGTGCTTGTAGCGGGAGGGGTCGGTCTGGTAATCCACGCGGGGGGCTGCGCTCATCGGGGGGACTCCTGGTGTCGGGGCGCCGCGGCAAGCATGAACAAGAATGCATTTCGCGGCCAGTCAGATGCACGATAGTGCATGCGTTGAGGGACGTCAACCCGGCGGAGTCCGGAGTAACCCTGAGAAGGGGGTGAGCGGTCGCTGCCCGGGAGCGTGGCGCGGCGGGGTCCGGCCCTCGGGCCGCTGTCAGGCGGCCCAGTCCATGAGCCCGGCGGTCTGGCGCACCGCGGCGCGCAGACCCACGAAGGTCTCCTCCAGCGAATGGCCGCTCGTGTTGTAGGTGAGGTCCGCCTTCGCGTAGAAGGCCGCCCGTCCGGCCAGGATGCGCTTGAGGTCGTCCATCGCCTCGCGGCTGCCCGACATCGGCCGGAAGTCCCCCTGCGCGATGACCCGCTTCATGTGGTCCTCCGGGTCCGCCTGCAGCCACACCGTCAGGCAGTGGGTGAGCAGCAGATTGAACGTGGCCGGGTCCGAGACGATGCCGCCCGGGGTGGCGATCACGACCTCGGGGTAGATCTGCACGATCTCCTCCAGCGCGCGCCGCTCGTAGCGGCGGTAGGCGTTGGTGCCGTACAGCGAGTGGATCTCGACGATGCTGCAGCCGGCCACCTTCTCGATCTCGCGGCTCAGCTCGACGAAGGGGTAGCCCAGGTCCTCGGCCAGCATGCGGCCCAGCGTGGACTTGCCGGCCCCGCGCAGACCGACGAGGGCGATGCGGGCGAGCCGGCCCTGGCGGTCCGCGCCGCCGTCGAACAGCTCGGCCAGCTTCAGGCGCGCGCGGTGCAGGTCGGCTTCGGAGCGGCCTTCCAGCAGTTCGCGGATCATCAGCCACTCGGGCGACGAGGTGGTCACGTCGCCCAGGATCTCGGCCAGCGAGCATTGCAGCGCCCGCGCCACCTGCACCAGCACCAGGATCGACGCGTTGCCGGTGCCCAGCTCGAGGTTCGCCAGATGGCGCTCGGAGATCCCGGCGGCCAGTGCGGTCGCCTTGCGCGTCAGCCCTCGCCGGGCGCGCAGGTTGCGGATGCGCTCGCCCAGCGCCGCGAGGAACGGGTCCTTGTCGGTGGGCGATTCGTGGGCCGCGTCGAGGAAGCTCACGCCGTCAAACCTCTTGCCTGTGGATGGAGGGGCGCACCTCGGGATTTTCCCGCATATGAACTATTCTTCTTGACATGGCTCAGACGCGCGCCGTATCGTTGACCGTGCATGCAGGATAGTGCATGCCGGCGGCCGCGGCAACCGTGACATCGACGCCCCGCGCCCGCCGCAGCCGCCACACCCGGAGGACCTGCTGCCATGAGCCAGCCCGAGAGCCCCCCCGTCAGCGAGCCATTCCAGGCGCTGGTGCGAACGATAACCCAGGCGCTCGCCGGCCGGGCGGTGGACGCTTCGCTGGAGGCCTGGCTCAACGAGGAGTGGGGTGCGCAGTCCTCCTGGTATCGGCTCATGAAGGCCGAGTGCGAGCGGGGCGTGCGCGAGGGATGGTTGTGCACCCGGGAGGCGGGCGGCATCCGGTACGGCCGCGTGCTGCCGCCCGGCCCGCCGACGGCCGGCTTCTCGGTGGATGTCGTGGACATGCACGACGTCGTCGGGCCGCACCACGTGCATCCCACCGGAGAACTCGACCTCGTGATGCCGCTGACGCCGCAGGCGCAGTTCGACGGCACGCCGGCCGGCTGGAAGGTCTACGGCCCGGGCACCGCCCACCGTCCGACGGTGACGCAGGGGCGCGCCCTGGTGCTGTACCTCCTGCCCGAGGGGCGCATCGAGTTCACGCGCGCCTGACTCCGCGCATGGCGTCGCCGCCCACCACCACCCCGTGCCCCGTGCGTGCGCCGTGTCGAGCGCCGCGTCGGCGGCCCGTGAGCGGCCGGCCCTGCCCGACCCGAACCCGCCGCCGGCGGTAGACCGGCGCCCCGAGGAGACCGACCATGCCGCAGCCCGCTGCCCCTGCCGACCCGTTCAACTTCGCCGACCACTTGTTGCGCCTCAATGCCGCCCGCGGCGCCCGACCGGCCTTCATCGACGATCGCGAGACGCTGACCTACGCGGGGCTGGACGAGCGCGTGCGCCGGGCCGCCGCGGGTTTGCGCTCGCTCGGCGTGCACCGCGAGGAGCGTGTGCTGCTGCTGATGCACGACAGCACCGACTGGCCGGTGGCCTTCCTCGGCGCCTTGCATGCCGGGGTGGTGCCGGTGGCGGTCAACACGCTGCTCACCGCGCAGGACTACGCCTACATGCTGGAGCACAGCCGCGCGCAGGCGGCTTTCGTCTCGGCGGCGCTGCTGCCGGTGCTGCAGGCGGCGATGGAGTCGGCGCGCCACGAGGTGCGCCACGTCCTCGTGTCCCGGCCCACCGGGCCGTTGCCCGCCGGCATGCGCGCCTTCGACGAGTGGATCTCCTCGCACCAGCCGGCGGGCGAGTGCGCCGCGACGAGCGGCGACGAGCCGGCCTTCTGGCTCTATTCGTCCGGCTCGACCGGCCGCCCCAAGGGCACCGTCCACACGCACCTCAACCCCTACTGGACGGCCGAGCTCTACGGCAAGGCGGTGCTGGGGCTGAAGGAGTCCGACGTGGTGTTCTCGGCGGCGAAGCTCTTCTTCGCCTACGGACTCGGCAATGCGCTGACTTTTCCGCTGAGTGTGGGAGCGAGCGTCGTGCTGATGGCCGAGCGCCCGACGCCCGATGCCTGCTTCGAGCGCTGGTTGCGGCACCGCACCACCGTGTTCTACGGCGCTCCCACCCTGTACGCCGCGATGCTGGCTTCGCCGCACCTGCCCACGCGCGATCAGGTGTCGCTGCGGCTGTGCTCGTCGGCCGGCGAGGCCCTGCCGCGCGAGATCGGCGAGCGTTTCACCGCCCGCTTCGGCTGCGAGATCATCGACGGCATCGGCTCCACCGAAATGCTGCACATCTATCTCTCCAACCGGCCCGGCGAAGTGCGCTATGGCACCACCGGCCGGCCCGTCGAGGGGTACGACATCGAGCTGCGCGGCGAGGACGGCCGTCCGGTGGCGGAGGGCGAGATCGGCGATCTGTACGTGCGCGGACCGAGCGCGGCGCTGATGTACTGGAACAACCGCGAGAAGTCGCGCGAGACGTTCCAGGGCGCGTGGACCAAGAGCGGCGACAAGTACAGCCGCGATGCCGAGGGCTACTACACCTATGCCGGGCGCAGCGACGACATGCTGAAGGTGAGCGGCCAGTACGTTTCTCCCTTCGAGGTGGAGGCGACGCTGGTGCAGCATGCCGCGGTGCTCGAGGCCGCCGTCATCGGCGTCAGCGATGCTCAGGGCCTCACCAAGACCAAGGCCTACGTCGTGCTCAAGGCCGGCCACGCGGCCGACCCCGCGCTCGCGGCGGAACTCCAGGCCTTCGTCAAGCAACGGCTCGCCCCGCACAAGTACCCGCGCGCGATCGAGTTCATCGAGGAGCTGCCCAAGACGGCGACCGGCAAGATCCAGCGCTTCCGCCTGCGCGAACGCGAGCGCGCGCAGGCTCAGCAGTGAACGGAGGACCCGCGGTGAAGGACGACATCAACGGTGCGCCCGAGAACGCTGCGCAGGTGCACTTCGCCCGCGTGCGTTGGAGTGGCCGCGAGCACCGCATCGAGCACGTGTGGCTGCACCCCGCGCGCACCCGGCGGCCGCTGCTCGTGTTCTTGCACGAGGGGCTCGGCTCGGTGGCGATGTGGAAGGACTTTCCCGCGCAGCTGTGCGACGCGGTGGGCTGCCGCGGCCTCGTGCTCTCGCGCTGGGGCTACGGGCAGTCGAGCCCGCGCCCGGGCCACGAGCGTTGGCCGGTGGACTTCATGCACCAGCAGGCACGCGATTTCCTGCCGGCGTTCTTCGAGGCCGTGGGGGTGGACGTGGCGCGCGAGCGGCCCTGGTTCTACGGCCACAGCGACGGCGGCTCCATCGCGTTGCTGTACGCGGCCTTCTATCCCGAGGTGCCCGGCGGCCTCATCGTCGCGGCGCCCCACATCTTCGTCGAGGACAAGACGGTCGCCAGCATCGAGAAGGCGCGCGACGGCTACGTCACGACCAGCCTGCGCAGCAAGCTCGCGCGGTACCACGCCGATCCCGACTCCGCCTTCTGGGGCTGGAACGACGTGTGGCTCGACCCCGACTTCCGGCGCTGGGACATCCGTAGCCTGCTCGGGTCTATCCGGTGTCCGGTGCTCGCGGTCCAAGGCTACGATGACGAGTACGGCACGATGGCCCAGATCGACGGCATTGCCGAGCGGGCGCCGCGCACCGAGCTGCTCAAGCTGCACGACTGCGGCCACTCTCCGCATCGCGATCAGCCGGCCTTGCTGGCGCGCGCGGTGGCTGCGTTCGTACAGCGCCATGCACACCACGAGACCCCGGGCCGCACCGGGGCGCCCCCTCATACCAACGGAGCGACTAGGAGACACACATGAGCCTCACTCGACGCAGCTTCCACCTGTTCGGGGTTGCCGCCCTGGGCCTCGCCCTGCACGGCGGCGCCTGGGCGCAGGACAAGATCAAGGTCGGTCTGATGCTGCCCTACACCGGCACCTTCGCCGCGCTCGGCACCGCGATCGAGAACGGATTCAAGCTCTATGTGCAAGAGCAGGGCGGCAAGCTGGCCGGACGCGAGATCGAGTACTTCAAGGTGGACGACGAGTCCGATCCCGCCAAGGCCCCCGAGAACGCCAACAAGCTCGTCAAGCGCGACCAGGTGGACGTGCTCGTGGGTACGGTGCACTCCGGGGTGGCGATGGGCATGGCCAAGGTCGCCAAGGACACCAACACCCTGCTGATCGTGCCCAATGCGGGCGCCGACGCGATCACCGGCCCCTTGTGCGCGCCCAACATCTTCCGCAGCTCGTTCAGCAACTGGCAGCCCGCCTACGCGATGGGGCTGGTGATGGCCGAGCAGCGCAAGCACAAGACGGCGGTCACGCTCACCTGGAAGTACGCCGCCGGCGAGGAGTCGGTGCGCGGCTTCAAGGAAGGCTTCGAGTCCAAGGGCGGCAAGGTGCTCAAGGAGCTGTACCTGCCGTTCCCCAACGTCGAGTTCCAGGCGCTGCTGACCGAGATCGCCGCGCTCAAACCCGACGCGGTGTACGTGTTCTTCGCCGGCGGTGGGGCGGTCAAGTTCGTCAAGGACTACGCCGCCGCGGGCCTGAAGGACAAGATTCCGCTCTACGGCGCGGGCTTCCTCACCGATGGCACGCTCGAGGCGCAGGGCGAGGCGGCCAACGGGCTCTTCACCACGCTGCACTACGCCGACGACCTGACCAACCCCAAGGACCGCGAGTTCCGGCTCAACTACGCCAAGACCTACAAGCTGCAGCCGGACGTGTACGCGGTGCAAGGCTATGACGCCGCGCAACTGCTCGCGGCCGGGCTCAAGGCGGCGGGCGGCGACATCAAGAACCGCGACGCCGTGGTCAAGGGCATGGAGCAGGCCAAGATCAACAGCCCGCGCGGGCCCTTCACCATGTCCAAGGCCCACAACCCGATCCAGGACATCTACCTGCGCAAGGTGGAGGGCAAGATCAACCGCTCGGTCAACGTGGCCGTCAAGCAGCTCGCCGACCCTGCCCGCGGCTGCAAGATGTGACCCGCGCGGGCGGCGTTCGCGGGCAGAGGCGCACGCCGCGGGTCGCACCGCGGCGTGCGCCGCGCGAGCCGCGCTCGCCGGCGGGCGTCCTCCACGATCGAAACTGCCTCGCGGCGTGAGCCGCACCCGACAGCGCCCGCGCCGCGGGCCCCACGATGGACCTCACGACCTTCCTCATCCAGTGCCTGAACAGCGTGCAGTACGGGCTGCTGCTGTTCCTCGTCGCCAGCGGCCTGACGCTGATCTTCGGCATCATGGGCGTCATCAACCTCGCCCACGGCAGCTTCTACATGATCGGCGCCTACATGGCCTTCACGCTGTCGTCGCTCGTCGGCAACTTCGTGATCGCGCTGCTGCTCGGACTCGTGCTCGCCGTCGTGCTCGGCTATGTGCTCGAATGGGTGTTCTTCAGCTACCTCTACGAGCGCGAGCACCTGATGCAGGTGCTGATGACCTACGGACTCATCCTCGTGTTCGAGGAGATGCGCAGCATCCTCGTGGGCGACGACGTCCACGGCGTGGCGGTGCCGGCCTGGCTCGCGGGCAGCATCCCGATCGGCAACGACATGAGCTATCCGGTCTACCGGCTCTTCATCTCGGCGGTGTGCCTGGCCGTGGCCGCGGCGATGTACTGGACGATCAAGAACACGCGCCTGGGCATGATGGTGCGCGCGGGCGCCACCAACCGCGAGATGGTGCAGTCGCTGGGCATCAACATCTCGCTGCTCTACCGCATCGTGTTCGCCGCGGGCGTCGCGCTCGCGGTGCTGGCCGGCATGATCGCGGCGCCGGTGTCCTCCGTCTATCCGGGCATGGGCGGCTCGGTCCTCATCATCTGCTTCGTCGTGGTGGTGATCGGCGGCATCGGCTCGATCAAGGGGGCGCTCGTGGCGGCGCTGCTGATCGGCTTCGTCGACACCTTCGGCAAGGTGTTCTGGCAGCAGGCGGCCGGCGCGCTGGTGTACCTGCTGATGGCGGTCATCCTGCTGTGGAAGCCCGAGGGCCTGTTCAGGCAAGGCACGTGAGATGAATCGGATGACTCCTCCCCTGATGCGGTCGGCGGCGGGCTGGGCGGTCGCCCTGGCGCTGCTCGCGCTGCTGCCCTTCCTGCCCGAGCCGATCGGCGGCAAGTTCCACCTGGAACTGGGCGCCAAGGTCCTCATCATGGCCATCTTCGCGCTGAGCCTGCAGCTGCTGGTGGGCTACACGGGCCTGGTGAGCCTGGGCCATGCGGCCTATTTCGGCGCGGCGGCCTATGCCGTGGCGGTGCTCGCCCCGCAGTCCGACGCCGGCAACGGCTGGCTGCTGCTGGCCGCGGCGGTCGGCACCGCGACGCTGCTCGCGCTCGTGATCGGCGCGCTCGTCATGCGCACCAAAGGCGTCTACTTCATCATGGTGACGCTGGCCTTCGCGCAGCTGGTGTACTTCGTCGTCCACGACACCGACCGCTTCGGCGGCAGCGACGGCACGTACATCTACTTCAAGCCGCGCTTCGAGCTGTTCGGCCGCGCGCTGGTGGACCTGGACCGCACCGAGCACTTCTATTGGTTCTGCCTCGTGCTGCTGGGGCTCACCGTCGCGGCGCTCGGACTGGTGCTGCGCTCGCGGCTGGGGCATGCGCTCGTGGGCATCAAGCACAACGAGCAGCGCATGCGTGCGGCGGGCTACGACACCGTCTCCTACAAGCTCGCCAGCTTCGTCATCGGGGGGCTCTTCGCCGGGCTGGCCGGCTTCCTGTACTCGATCCAGCACGGCTACGTGAACCCCGAGATCCTCTCGTGGCACCACTCGGGCAACGCGCTGCTGATGGTCATCCTGGGCGGGCTGGGCAGCCTGGCCGGTGCCGTGATCGGCGCGTTCTCGTTCGTGCTGCTGGCCGAGTGGTTCCAGGGGCTCACCAAGCACTGGCAGCTGCTGCTGGGCGGCTTCATCATCGGGCTGGTCGTGCTGCTGCCCCACGGCATTGCGGGCGGCCTGGCCGCATTGGCCCGGCGCTGGCGCGCCGGGCGCGCCCGGGCCGTGGCTCCCGTCGACGACGCCGCAGCCCCGGCCCGCATGGAGGAGCGGCTGCCATGAGCCTCGTCGCCCCCACGACCCCCGGCGCGGCGCGCCCCGCCGGCACCGCCCCCGGGGCCCAGGACCGCCCCGTGAGCGCCCCCTTGCTCGAAGCCCACTCGCTCACGCGTGCCTTCGGTGCGCTCAAGGCGGTGGACAACGTGTCTCTGACCCTCCTGGCCGACCAGATCCACGCGGTCATCGGCACCAATGGGGCCGGCAAGTCCACGCTCATCAACCTGCTGTCGGGGGAGTTCCCGCCCACCAGCGGCACCGTGAGCCTGCTCGGCCAGGACGTCACCCGCTGGTCGCAACCGCGCCGGGCGCGCGCGGGCCTCGGGCGCAGCTACCAGCGCAACAACATCTTCCTGCCGCTCACCGTGCGCGAGAACTGCCGCCTCGCCGCTCAAGCGCACGTGCAGCGGCCCTGGGCCGTGTGGGAGTCGGCCCAGGCCTGCCCCGAAAGCCGCCGCCGCGCCGACGAGGCGATGGAGCGCGCGGGCCTCGCGGACGTGGCGCACGTGCCGGCCGCGGCGCTCTCGCACGGCCAGAAGCGTCAGCTCGAGGTGGCGATGTGCCTGGCCACCCAGCCGCGCGTGCTGCTGCTCGACGAGCCGCTGGCCGGCATGGGCCCGGAGGAGTCCGAGCGGATGCTCGCGCTGCTGCGTCGCCTGCGCGAAGGCCACGCCCTCTTGCTGGTGGAGCACGACATGGACGCGGTCTTCGCGGTAGCCGATCGCATCACGGTGATGGTCAACGGTGCCGTCATCGCCACCGGCACGCCCCAGGAAGTGCGCGCCAACCGCGACGTGCAGAACGCCTATCTCGGGGAACACGCATGACCAGCGCCTCGCCCGACACCGAACCGCTCATCGACGCACGCGGCGTGCATGCCTGGTACGGCAGCAGCCACATCCTGCATGGCGTGGACTTCCGCCTGGCGCGCGGCGAAACGCTGGGCCTGCTCGGCCGCAACGGCATGGGCAAGTCCACCTTGATCCGCACGCTCCTCGGGCACGTGCGCCAGCGCGAGGGCAGCATCCGCGTGCGCGGCCGCGACTGCTCGCGCGCGCAGCCCTACGAGGTCGCCAAGCTCGGCATCGCCTACGTGCCGGAGGGGCGCGGCATCTTCCCCAACCTCACCGTCAAGGAGAACCTGGTCATGGCCGCGCGCCCCGGCGTCGCCGGCCAGCGCGACTGGACGTTCGACCGCATCATGGCGACCTTCCCCCGGTTGGCCGAGCGGCTGGGGCATCTGGGCGCGCAACTGTCCGGCGGCGAGCAACAGATGCTCTCGATCGGGCGCGCGCTCATGACCAACCCGGACGCCATCATCCTCGACGAGGCCACCGAAGGGCTGGCGCCGCTGATCGTCGCCGAGATCTGGCGCGTGATCGGCGAGATCCGCGCCTCGGGGTTGGCGACGCTCGTCGTCGATCGCAACTACCGCACCGTGATGGCGAATTCCGACCGCCTGATGGTGCTGGAGAAAGGCCGTGTGGTGCTCGAAGGCCCCGCGGCCGAACTGGAGCAGCGGCCCGCCGAGCTGGGGCGCTTTCTCGGCGTCTGAAGGGCAGGCCCGGCGCCGGCGAGGGCGCGGCGCGCAGGGTCGTCGCCCGGGCTCGCGAGCCTGCCCCGGCCCCGCGCGACCGCCTCGGGCGCCGCAAGTGCGCCGCATGTGCGCCGCATGTGCGCCGCATGTGCGCCGCATGTGCGCCGCCCAGCGAGGCAGGGGCCCACCCGTATAATCCAAAAGTTTTGCGCGGCTTGCGGCCGGTCGATGCCGGCTTTGCCGGTCATTCGTCCACCCCTCATTTCGGCCCACGGCCACCACGATCCCGCAGTCGAGGATTGAGTCCATGAGCGACACGCCCCACACGCACGACGACCACGACGCCCCGCACGAGGGCCCGATCCGCACGCCGAAGCAGTTGATCCTGACGGTGGTGTTCGCGTTCCTGGTGCCCATCGTCGGCATCATCCTGCTCGTCAACTTCGTGGCGGCCGACAAGAAGGCCGGTGCCGGCAGCGATGCGCTGAGCGAAGAAGCCACGCTGCGCCGCATCCAGCCGGTGGGCATGGTCGAGCTGAAGGACGTCTCCAGCCCCGGCTCGCTCAAGTCGGGCGAGGAAGTCTTCAAGGCCCAGTGCGCGGCATGCCACGCCACCGGCGCGGCCGGCGCCCCGAAGCTGGGCGATGCCGCCGCCTGGGCACCGCGCCTCGGCCAAGGCTACGAGGCGCTGCTGAACGCGGCCCTCAAGGGCAAGGGCGCGATGGGTCCGCAGGGCGGCGGTGACTTCAGCGACCTGGAGATCGGTCGCGCGGTCGTCTACATGGCCAACCAGGCGGGCGGGAAGTTCGCCGAGCCCAAGGCGCCGGCCAATGGTCAGGCTGCCGCCGGCACGCAAGCGGCACCGGCCGACAACGCGGCCGCCCAGCAGGCGGCGGCGGCCGTGGCTGCTGCCAATCAAGCGGCCGCCGCTCCCGCCGCTGCGGGCGGCGAGGCCAAGGCCGGCGGTGTGCCCGCCCTCTATCAGCAGGCCTGCGCCGTGTGCCACGCCGCCGGTGTCGCCGGTGCCCCCAAGCTCGGCGACAAAGCCGCTTGGGGCGCGCGTCTGGCCTCGGGAGTCGACGGGCTGACGGCCAGCGTCATCAAGGGCAAGGGCGCGATGCCCCCCAAAGGCGGTGCCGCCACCGCGAGCGATGCCGACATTCGCGCCGTGGTCGAGTACATGGTGAGCGCGGTCAAGTAAACCGCCGTTCTGCCAGCAAGCAAAAGGCCGGTCCTGAGACCGGCCTTTTTCGTTGTTCGCCAGGGCCTGCGACCGCAGCGCCGCGCGTGGGCCTTCGCGTCGCGGGTGGTGGGGGTTCAGCGAGAGGGGGTACTGCCGCCGGTGTGGCGCGGCGGTGGGGTCCACAGAGGGTCGTACTGCGGCGGGTGGAGCGTGCGGCCGGTGGGGAGCCTGAGCACGAGGGAACCCCCGGCGCAGCGCCCCGCCCCTGGCAAGCTCAGCCGAGCAGGGCACCCACGACAGCGTGAACTCTCAGCCCTCGCCTTGCGCGCGCTGCGGGCTCAACACGTAGCCGAAGCGCTGGGGAAAGTCCTCGAACCGCCCTTCCTGCACCTGCCACTCGCCCTGCTCCACCGCCTGGGCGGCCGCCTCCATGTCCAGCGAGTGCACCACGCCGAAGCCGAGCGTGGTGTCCAGGAACAGCCGCCCGTGTTCGTCCAGCCAGGCAGCCTTCGGCGTCGCGGTCAGGCCCGTGTGCGCATGGACCTGCACGAGGCCGCCAGGGTCGGCATGGACACGCCAGACGAAGGGCGCGGCCTCGAGCTCCACGTACACCCGCTGCGGTCCGTTCTGGAAGTACCACTGGCCTCGCTCGTCCACCTCGTAGTTGCGGTGAATGAAGTCCTTGAGCTTGTCGTGCGTGATGCGGCTGCCTTTGACCTGCGGGAAGGGGCCGGCGGCCTGGATGCGATCGTCGCGCATGTACCAGTCCCCGCGCGCGTCGAGCGCCAGCCAGCCGCGGCAGGCCGGCACGTTGGGCCACTTCTTCAGTGCAGCCTTGACGATCTCGTCCATGGCGAATGGTGGGTTGGTGAGGTCAGTGCCCGATGGTCGCTCAAAGGTGGCCACACAGCCAGCCCAGCACTTCCTGCGGCAGGGTCATCACGTGCCCCGGCCAGCCGCCCCCAGGAAAGCCCACGTGCCCGCCGTGCGGCGGCTGCCAGAGCGTCACGTACCGGCCGGCCTCGTGCGGGCGCGGCAGGCTCTCGGCCGGCACGAAGGGGTCGTTCAGCGCGTTGAGCACCAGCGCGGGCACGCGGATCAGGTGCAGGTGGGGCTTGCTCGAGGCGCGGCTCCAGTAGTCGTCGGTGTCGCGGAAGCCGTGCAGCGGCGCGGTGAAGACGTTGTCGAACTCGTAGAGGTTGCGTGCGGCGGCGAGCCGCTCGCGGTCGAAGAGGCCCGGGTGCTGCGCCCACTTGCGCAACGCCTTGGGCTTCATCGTGCGCAGGAACATGCGCGTGTACACCAGCCTGTTGAAGCCCGTGCCGATGGCAGCGCCCCCGGCAGCCAAGTCCAGCGGCGCGCTGATCGAGGCGACGGCCCGCACCGTGTGCGCCGCCGTCTCGCCCGCCTCCTCGGCCCAGCGCAGCAGCGCGTTGCCGCCGAGCGAGACGCCGACGGCCAGCATCGGGCCGGCGTGGGCGTCGCGCAGGCGGCCGAGCATCCAGCCCACTTCCTCGTAGTCGCCGGAGTGGTAGGCGCGCGGCGCCAGGTTCATCTCGCCGGAGCAACCGCGAAAGTGCGGCACCGCGAAACGCCAGCCGGCCTGCCCCGCCGCGTGCGCGAACGCCTCGGCATAGTGGCTGCGCGATGAGCCCTCCAAGCCGTGGAAGAGCACGAGCAGCGGGCGATGCGTGGGTGAGGCGGGCGCAGGCGAGCCGGCGTCCACCAGCCAGTCCACGTCGATGAAGTCGCCGTCGGGCGTCGTCCAGCGTTCGCGGCGGTAAAGCGGGCGCTGGCCCTCGAAGCGCTTGCCGAACAGGGCCGGCCAGATCGTCTGGACGTTGCCTCCCAGGGCGCCCGCAGAGGGCATCCAGGAGGGGGGCAGGTAGCTCTCCATGGGCAGGGCGGTCGATCGGAGTGGGGAGACCGGGCCTTCAGTGCAGCATCGCCGGCAGGTCCGTCACGTCTTCGATGTCGCGCGAGGTGCCCGGGCTGGCATGGTGGCACACCATGCGCCAGCCGTGTGGGGTCTTGATGTATACGTTGGTGGCGACCACATGCGCCTCGCGCGGTCCGTCGGCCGTCTGCAGCCGCACGAGTTCGACCACGCTGTGCACCGCGCTCGACAACGCCTCCACGCGGCGCACGCGCTGCGGCTCCACGCGTACCGGGCCGGCCGCGAACAGGGCCTCGAAGGCCGCACGGATGGCGCCGGCGCCCACCAGGCGCGGCCCGCCGGGGTGCACGCAGACGATGTCCTCGTCCTCGGCCCACACCGCCATCAGCTTGTCGATGTCGCCGTGCTGGAGCGCGTCGTAGAACTGGGCTTCGGTGTCGTCCGGCGAGGCGAGCAGGGCGGCAGGGCGCTTGGGCATGACACGGTGTTTCAGCGGAAGACGACGGTCCGGTGGCCGTTCATCAGCACGCGGTGCTCCACATGCCAGCGCACGGCGCGGGCCAGCACCACGCACTCCACGTCGCGCCCGACGGCGGTGAGGTCCTCGGGTCCCAGCGTGTGGTCCACCCGTTCGACGTCCTGCTCGATGATGGGGCCTTCGTCCAGGTCGGCCGTCACGTAGTGGGCGGTCGCGCCGATCAGCTTCACGCCCCGCTCGTGCGCCTGATGGTACGGCTTGGCGCCCTTGAAGCTCGGCAGGAAGCTGTGGTGGATGTTGATGGCGCGGCCCTTGAGGAACTCGCAGAACTCCGGCGAGAGGATCTGCATGTAGCGCGCCAGCACCACGAGGTCGATGTCGTGCTCGCTGACCAGCTGCTCGACCTGCCGTTCCTGCGCGCGTTTGACCTCGTGCGACGCGCCGGGAGGCAGCGGCAAGTGATGGAAGGCGATGCCGTAGCTCTTCGCGAGTTCCGCGAAGTCGGGATGGTTGGACACGATGGCCGGGATTTCTACCGGCAACTGGCCCGAATGCCAGCGGAACAGCAGATCGTTGAGGCAGTGGCCGTGCTTGCTCACCATGATGAGCAGCCGCGGCTTGCGCGCCAGCGAGTGGAACTGCGCCTGCATCCCGAACTGCTCGCGCACGTTGGCGAAGAGCTTGTCCAGCGTCGCCACCTCGGCCAAGTGCTCCGGGGCCTCGAAGTGCACCCGCATGAAGAAGAGCCCGGTGCTGCCCTCGCCCTGCACGTCGCCGAACTGCTGCGAGTCGATGATGTTGCAGCCCGCCTGGTAGAGCAGGCCCGAGACGGCATAGACGATCCCCTTGGCGTCGGGGCAGGACAGGGTCAGGACGAATTGGCGGGTCGTGTTCATGGGAGGCTTCCGGACCCCGGGATTGTACGGAGAGCGCTCACACCGGGCCGAGGCGCTGACGCCGGCCGCCTCGTGCCGCGCCGGGCGCGCCCGCACGCGCGCACCCGGGCCCCCTCGTGTGCCGCGAGCCCCGTCGTGCGCCGCTGCGACCGGACGCCTCAGTGGGCGTGCAGCTTCTCGCCGGCCTTCAGGCGATAGACCGTGCCGCAGTAGGGGCAGCGCGCTTCGCCTTCCGCAGTGACTTGCAGGAAGACGCGCGGATGGTGGCTCCACAACGGCATCTTGGGATTGGGGCAGAAGACCGCCCCGTGCCCTTGCAGGTCGGCGGCGGTCACTTCCACCACCGAGCGCACGAAGGGGTTGCCGGTTTGCTGGTTGTCGTTGCTCATCGTCCTGGCTCCTGGAAGGTGGCCCCGGCCGAAGGCGGCACGCGCGGCGCCGCCTCCACCCCGGGTGTCAGACGAGGCTGAGCCACTCGGCGTACTTCGGATTGCGGCCGTTCACGATGTCGAAGAAGGCCGATTGGATCTTCTCGGTGATGGGCCCGCGCGAGCCGGCGCCGATCTGGATGCGGTCGAGTTCGCGGATCGGCGTCACCTCGGCGGCGGTGCCGGTGAAGAACGCCTCGTCGGCGATGTAGACCTCGTCGCGGGTGATGCGCTTCTCGACGATCTTGAGGCCCAGGTCCTGGCAGATCGCGAAGATGGTGTTGCGCGTGATGCCGTTGAGCGCGCCGGCCGACAGGTCGGGCGTGTAGACCACGCCGTTCTTGACGACGAAGAGGTTCTCGCCCGCGCCCTCCGAGACGAAGCCCGAGGCGTCGAGCAGCAGGGCCTCGTCGTAGCCGTCGTCGGTGGCTTCCATGTTGGCCAGGATCGAGTTGGTGTAGTTCGACACCGTCTTGGCCTGGGTCATCGTGATGTTGACGTGGTGCCGGGTGTAGCTGGAGGTCTTGACGCGGATGCCGCGCTTCAAGCCCTCTTCGCCCAGGTAGGCGCCCCAGGCCCAGGCCGCGATCATCAGATGGATCTTGTTGCCCTTGGGGCTGACGCCCAGCTTCTCGGAGCCGATCCAGGTCAGCGGGCGGATGTAGCAGCTCTCCAGCTTGTTGGCGCGCACCACCTCTTTCTGCGCCTCCATGACCTGCTCGAGCGTGAAGGGGATCTTCATGCGCAGGATCTTGGCGCTGTTGAACAGGCGCTCGGTGTGCTCACGCAGACGGAAGATCGCCGTGCCCTGCGCCGTCTTGTAGGCGCGCACGCCCTCGAAGGCGCCGCAGCCGTAGTGCAGCGTGTGGGTGAGCACGTGGACCTTGGCGTCGCGCCAGTCCACCAGCTCGCCGTCCATCCAGATCTTTCCGTCGCGATCTTCCATCGACATGATGGCTCCTGGTGTATGGGTCGAGAAGCGCCCGATTTTACGGTCGCCCCGCCCGGCGGGCCGGGCAGGCAGTCAAGGCGTCGGCGCGCAGGGCGCGCGCCCGTGACGGGCGCGGGCGAGGCGGGTTCTGCCCAGGCTGCGGGGCATGCGCTTCATCCAAGCCCTGCGGGGGCCGTGCGATCGCTCCCGCTCGATCACGTTCTCACGCGATCGGCACGCCCTCAGTCGGCCTGCGGCGCATGGACGACGGCGGTCGCCCGGGGCGCCGGGCTGGCGTGGCGCACCAGGGGGCGCAGCAGCGGCACCAGGCGGCGGTTGCCGTACTCGCTCAGGTGGTCGTCGTCGAAGTAGAGCGGCCGACCCCCCTCGGCCGCCCGGCACCACCTGCCGTCGCACAGCGCCCCCGTCGGGTCCACCAGCTGCGCGCCGCACCGGGCGCCGGCCTCGTGCAGCGCGTCGAGGACCGGGCCGTGCTTCCTGGCGTAGGCCGCGCGTTCGATCCCGTAGTCGCTGCGGGCCCGGCCCAGCAGCAAGTCGGTGGCGAGGGTGCGCGGCACGTCGTACGGCATCTCGGGGATGGGGGCGAGCACATGCACCGAGCCGTGCGGGGCGTAACGGCAAATGCCTTGCACGACGCGTTCGCGGTACAGCGCCTCGCGCTGCGGCGCGGGCAGCCGGTCCAGCGGGGTGCGCCCGTCCAGCGTCACGAGCTGCGGGCGATCGTGGAGGTAGTTGGACCAGCGGCCCACCAGCACGAGGGTCAGGCCCGAGCGGGACTTCAACCACTGCTCGACGCCGGCATAGAAGCGGCGGCAATCGGATTCCAGTCCCCGTTCCCAGGCCATGCCCAGCACCGGCGGGCACGAGGTCGCGGCGAAGAACCGGCCGCCCACGCCCTCCTGGGTCAGCGCTTCATCGATCGCGCCCAACAGCGCCCCGGCATGGCTGTCCCCGATCATCACCACGCGCTCGGGACGGCCCGGCGCCCCGATGTGGCAGCCCTGCACGGATCCGAACCCCCAGCCGGTCAGCAGGCACTCGGGGGAGCGGGGGTTGCGGTTGCGTGCTTCGGCGGCGGCCAGTTCGACCTCGCGAGGCACGCGTGCCGGCACGCCATGGGCCCACAGCACGGCCGCCGCCACGCCGGCGACGCAGGCCGTGACCGCGCCGTGCACCAGCACGCCGCGGGGCGCACGCAGCCCGCGCAAGGCGCCGCGGGTGGGCCGCTCGACCCAGCGGTACGACAGGCCTCCCAGCAGGAGCGACAGGGCGACGGCCGGCACCGCCCACAAGGCCTGGTCCGCGAGCCCGAAGTAGCGCGCGCCCACGGCGATGGGCCAGTGCCACAGGTAGATCGAGTACGACGCGGTGCCGATCCACTGGACCCACGGGTGGCCGGTCGGAAGGGCGTCCTGCCGCTGCGCGAGCAGCACCAGCGCGGCACCGGCCACGGGCAGCGCCGCCCATGCCCCCGGCCAGGGCAGGCCCGCGTGGAACAGCACGACGCTCACCAGGATCGAGGCGAGGCCGGCGAGGTAGCACAGGCGCGCCGCGGCGGGCGCGAGAGCCCAGCGCCGCTGGACGAGATAGACGGCGCCGCCGGCCAGCATCTCCCAGGCGCGCGTGGGCAGCAGGTAGAACGCGTACGTCGGGCGCCAGGCCGTCAGCACGACCGAGAGGGCCAGCGACACCGCCACCCCCAGGACGGCGAAGGCGAGCAGGTGGGCGGGGCCGCGGCCCACCCACCGCCGCCAGGCGATCAAGGCCAACGGCAGCAGCAGGTAGAACTGCCACTCCACCGACAGCGACCAAGTGTGCAGCAGCCACTTCTCGTGCGAGGCGGTGTCGAAGTAGCCCGATTCGGTCGCATAGGTGACGTTGGACAGGAACGCGATCGACGAGGCCACGTGACGGCCCAGGCGCTGGTAGTCCACCGGCGTGAGCCAGAACCAGCCGAACACCAGCACGGCCGCGCACAAGGCGGCCAGGGCCGGGATGATGCGGGCCGCGCGCGCGAGGTAGAAGCCCAGCAGCGAGAACCGGCCCGCCTCGAGCTGGGAGACGATGATGCCGGTCATCAGGAAGCCGGAGATGACGAAGAAGACGTCCACCCCGACGAAGCCGCCGGCGAACCCCGGCACGCCGAAGTGGTAGAGCACGACGGCGGCGACTGCGTAGGCACGCAGGCCGTTGATGTCCTGGCGGAAATCGATCGAAGCAGCCATTCCTCTCCCTGGGGGTCGTCGTCGCGCGGCGCGCGCTCGCGGGCCCTCGCGGGGGGCGAGCCGAGCCCGGATGCCAGGGATTGAACAAGGCCTCGAAGGGCCGCGCCGTCGCCGGCTGTAAGCAAGGGTGCGGGCGTCACGCCCGCCGGCGCCTCCCGCGAGGCGGGGATCTCACGTGCCTCGGCGGGCCCTGGGAGGGCCGCGAAAGGCGTACAAGTGGTTGCCAATCCGCGGGCTCACGCCGCGGTCGCGGGCGTGGCGCCGGGGTCGAACGCGAATGGGCCAGGGTGCGCCGCGCACCGCGCGCCGAGGGGCGCCCCCGGTGCGCTGGCGACCAGCACTTGCGACGAGGCTTGCGACGAGGATCGGCAGGCGCCCCTCAGGCGGCCATCGCCGTTTGCACCGCCAGGGCCGAGGTCAGCAGCGCGGTGACGGCACGCGCGGTGCGCCCGCGCAGGTCGCGCAGCGGGTTGTACTCGGCCAGCTCGAAGGCCTTGAGTTGCGGGTCGGCGATGCAGGACTCCAGCACCCGCAGCGCCTCGTCGAGCCGGATGCCGGCGGCAACCGGCGTGCCCGTGCCAGGCGCGTCGGCCGGGTCGAGCGCGTCGACGTCGAAGCTGATGCCCCAGCCCGCGGTGCCCTGACGCACCCGCGCACGTGCTTCCTGGAAGCAGGCGGCGAAGCCGCGCTCCTGCACCTCGGTCATGTACATCACGCGCACGCCGAGTCGCTCCAGCAGCGCGCGCTCGCCCGCTTCGTAGCTGCGCGCGCCGATGATGACCAGATGCTCCGGACGCAGCTTGCCGCGCCAGCCGTACACGTCGGTGAGTCCCGGGCGCCCGTGGCCCATCAACGCCGCCAGCGGCATCCCATGCGGGGCCTGGGTCTCGGACGTCTCGGGCGTGTGCGCGTCCAGGTGCGCATCGATCCACACCAGGCCCAGCGCGCCCTGGGGCCGGATCGCCTGCGCGACGCCGCTCCACGTGCCCACGGCACAGGAATGGTCGCCGCCGATGACCAGCGGGAAGCGCCCGCGGGCGATGACGCCTTCGACCGCCGCCGCCAGGCGGGGGCTGAAGTCCTCCACCACGCCGAGGCGTTCGTCGGCGCCCAGCGGGTCCGAGACCACGGTGGCGCCGTCTTCGATCGCCGCGCCGGCGTCGTGCAATGCCCGCAGCACACCGAACTCGCGCAGCGCCTGCGCGCCGTACTTGCAGCCGCTGTCGCCGGCTCCCTCACCGATGGCCGCGCCGACCAGTTCGAGCGCGGGCAACCCGATCGTCATCCTCGTCACCCTTCGCGTGTGAGTTTCAAGCCGCCAGGCGCACGGCCGCCTTGGGCGCCGCGCCGCCGTACAGATCCTTCGGGTCGTCCAGGGTCGGCACGAGTTCGATCGTGCGGCCCACCTGGTGCGCTCGCGCGAGGTCGCGCACGTAGCGCAGCGCGGAGAAGTCCTCCAGCGCGAAGCCGACCGAGTCGAAGAGCGTCACCTGGTCGTCGTGGTCGCGCGCGGACGTCCGGCCGGCCAGCACTTCCCACAGGTGCGTGACGGGGAAGTCCTGCGGCATCTGCTGCAACTCGCCCTCGATGCGCGTCTGCGGCTCGTACTCGACGACGACCTTGGCGCGCTCGAGGATGGCGGCTTCCAGTTCGGTCTTGCCCGGGCAGTCGCCGCCCACGGCGTTGAGGTGCATCCCCGGCTCGACCATGTCGGCGGTGACGATCGTCGCTCGCGTCTTGTCCGCCGTCACCGTGGTGACGATGTCGGCGCCGCGCACCGCCTCGGCGATGCTCTCGCACGGGCGGATGCGCAGCTGCCCGCTCTGCGCGTAGGGATGGAGGTTGCGCATCAGCTTGGCGGTGGCCGCCGTGTCCGCGTCGTACACGCGCAGCTCGCGAATGCCGAGCTGGCTCATGAAGGCCAATGCTTGGAACTCGGCCTGCGCGCCGTTGCCGATGAGCGCCATCGTCCGCGAATCCGGGCGTGCGAGCACGCGCGCCGCCAGGGCAGACGTGGCCGCGGTGCGCAGCGCCGTCGTCAGGGTCAGCTCGGACAGCAGCAGCGGGTAGCCGGTGATGACCTCGGACAGCACGCCGAAGGCCATCACGGTCATCATCCGACGCTGCGGGTTCTTCGGGTGACCGTTGACGTACTTGAAGCTGTAGAGCGCCTCGTCGGCGACCGGCATCAGCTCGATCACGCCGTCCGGCGAGTGGTGCGCGGTGCGGGCGGACTTCTGGAACGAGGGCCAGCGCAGGTAGTCCTCGCGGATGTACTCGGCGAGCTCTTCCATCATGCGTTCGGCCCCGAGCGTGCGGACCAACCGCTGCATGTCGGCCAGGTCGATGAAGGTGGTCATGTGTCTCCTCTACGGCTTTCGATTCCAGATCAGAAGTCTAGGAATCTGGCGGCGCCGGAGAGGAATACTTGCGCTATGGCCGACGGCTGCTTCGGCAGTTGATGGGGGCGGTCACTTCCGAAACGGAAGCGAGCGCGGCGCGGGGCTCACCCCTCGCGGTCCTCGCCCCAGCCGATCGGAAAGCCGGCGAACTCCTTGACCGTCTGCAGTTCGGTGCTGGTGACGATCTTGTCGATGCCCAGCGTCGGGTCGTCGAGCCAGGCGTTGGTCAGGTGCCGGTAGTGGGTGATGTCGCGGCAGCACAGCCGCACGAGGTAGTCGTAGCGCCCGCTGACCAGGTAGCAGGCCACCACCTCGGGGGTGGACAGCATGCGCTGCTCGAAGCGCTGTGCCGTGGATTGGCGCTGATCCTTGAGCGCGATCTCGGCGAAGACGGAGATGTGCTCGCCCAGCGCATCGCGGTTGATGACGGCGCGGTAGCCCTCGATCACGCGCTCTTCTTCCAGGCGCCGGATGCGGTTGAGCGTCGCGCGGGGCGTGAGGTTGACGTGCTCGGACAGCGCCTGGGCGCTGCTGCGTCCCTGGCGCTGCAGCAGTTGCAGCAGGCGGCGGTCGATGCGGTCCACGGGCGTCCTTGTGCGGGCGCGGCACTTCGGGCCATGCGATGGGCGCAATGGTACGCGGCGCGAGCGCCGGTGTGTGGCGTGCACGCGTCGCGCGGCCAGCCCACTGGCGGGTACACTTCGCGCCGCCTTGCATTCGCAGGCCCCGCGTCCGCTAGGTGCGCGGGAGGCATCAGAAAGAAGTCTCGAGAATGAATCGCGTTGAACTGATCGAAAAGCTTGCCGCCGAGCACGACCTGAGCAAGGCCGCCGCCGGCCGCATCCTCGACACCCTGATCCAGAGCATCGTCGGTGCCGTGAAGAAGGGCGAGGCTGTCCAGCTGGTCGGCTTCGGCACCTTCAAGCAGGTCGCCCGTGCTGCACGCACCGGCTACAACCCGCGCGAAGGCAAGGCCATCAAGATCGCCGCCACCAAGGTGCCGAAGTTCGTGCCGGGCGCTGCGTTCAAGGCGGCCGTGGACCCGAAGGCCGCCGCTCGCAAGGCCGCCAAGGCCCCGGCTCCGGCCAAGGCCGCCAAGAAGGCCGCACCGGCCAAGAAGGCTGGCAAGAAGTAATCGGCCCTGCGCCAGCAAAAAGGCCGGCATGCGCCGGCCTTTTCGTTGTGGGGCTCGAAGGCCCGCCGCGGTCGTGCACACCACACTGCGCCGGCGGGGCGGCTTACGAGGGGCGCTCGCGCTGATATCTTGGCCCCCGGGGCTGGCGCTCCACCCCCCGCGGGGTCAGGGCGCGGCTCCGCGCGGCCGAGCGCCGGGCCTTCAGGCGAGCACCGCCGCCATCGCCTCGGCCACCGGCTCCACGTTGTGCTGGTTCAGGCCGGCCACACACATGCGGCCCGAGCGCACGAGGTACACCGCGTGCTCCTCGCGCAGCCGGTCCACCTGCGCGGGCGTGAGGCCCGTGTAGCTGAACATGCCGCGCTGCTGGACGAAGTAGTCGAAGTTGCGGCCGGGCAGCTTGGCGCAGAGCACCGCGTGCAGGCGCTGGCGCATGGCCTGGATGCGCTCGCGCATCGCGCCCAGCTCGCTGGCCCACAGCTCGTACAGGGCGGGCGTTTGCAGCACACGCGCGACGATCTGGCCGCCGTGGGTGGGCGGGCTGGAATAGTTGCGCCGCACGGCGGCCTTGAGCTGGCCCAGCACGCGCTCGGCTTGGTCGCGGTCGGGGCACACGACGCTCAGGCCGCCGCAGCGCTCGCCATAGAGCGAGAAGCTCTTGGAGAACGAGTTCGCGACGAAGAAGCTCACGCCCGCGTCGGCCAGCGCGCGGATGGCGTAGGCGTCTTCCTCGATGCCGTCGCCGAAGCCCTGGTAGGCGATGTCCACGTACGGCAGGAGCTGGCGCTCGCGGATCAGCGGGATCAGCCGGCCCCACTGCTCGCGCGACAGGTCCACGCCGGTGGGGTTGTGGCAGCAGGCGTGCAGCAGCACGATGCTGTGCGGCGGCAGGGCCTGCAGCGTGGCGAACATGGCCTCGAACTTGAGCCCGCCGGTGGCGGCGTCGTAGTACGGATAGGTGTTGACCTGGAAGCCGGCGCCCTCGAACATCGCGCGGTGGTTGTCCCAGGTCGGGTCGCTCACCCACACCTGCGACTGCGGGAAGTAGCGCTTGAGGAAGTCGCCGCCCACCTTGAGGCCGCCGGAGCCGCCGAGCGTCTGCAGCGTCGCGATGCGGCCGCTCTTGACGGCTTCGTGATCGCGGCCGAACAGCAGGTGTTGCACGGCCTGGCGGTAGTTGGCCGCGCCTTCCATCGGCTGGTAGGGGCGCGGGCCGATCTCGCGCAGCAGCGAGGCCTCGGCCTCGCGCACCGCGCTCATCACGGGCAGCCGGCCGGCGTCGTCGAAGTAGATGCCGATGCTCAGGTTGACCTTGTGGGGGCGGGGGTCCTTCTGGAACTCTTCGTTGAGCGTGAGGATGGGGTCGCCGGCGTAGGCGTCGACATGCTGGAACATGGTCTCTCCTGCGGGGGAAGCGGCCATTATCGAGCGTCGGCCGGCGCCGGCTCGCCCAGCGCGCGCTCGATGTCGGCTGCCAGCGAGGCGGGCGTGTCGGTCGGCGCATAGCGGCGGATCACCCGGCCGTCGCGCCCGACCAGGAACTTGGTGAAGTTCCATTTGATGGCGCGCGTGCCGAGCACGCCGGGGGCCTCCTCGGTGAGCCAGCGGTACAGCGGGTGGGCCTGGGGGCCGTTGACCTCGACCTTGCTCATCATCGGGAAGCTGACGCCGTAGTTGAGCTGGCAGAACGAGGCGATCTGCGGCTCGTCGCCCGGCTCCTGGCGGCCGAACTGGTTGCACGGAAAGCCCAGCACCACGAGCCCCCGGTCGCGGTAGCTCTGCCACAGCCGCTCCAGGCCCTCGTATTGGGGCGTGAAGCCGCATTGGCTGGCGGTGTTGACGATGAGGAGCACCCGGCCACGCCAGGTGCCGAGCGAGACGGGTTGGCCGGCGATGTCGCGGGCCTCGAAGTCGAAGGCGCTGGTCATTCCCGCATGGTAGTGCGATCGTGCGCAGGCCGCGCGAACCCCCGAAGCACGGGCTTGACGGTGGCGGGGGCGCCGCCGAGCATCCGCTCACAGCCCCGCCCGGTGGCCCGCCGGGCTGCGAGCACGGGCGCTCGGGCAGGAGGGGTGCAATGCGTTATCGCGTGGCGGTGCAGGGGTTCAGTGCGTTCGAAAGAAGCACGTTCGCGTCCTTCTTCCGGCTGGCCGCGCGCCGCACCCCGGCGTACGACCCTGTGCCGGGCCTTGCCGAGTGCGACTTCGCGATCGTCGACGCCGATCTCCCCTCGGCGGTGGAGGCGGTGCGCGCGGCGGGCAAGTGGGGCGTTGCTCTGGTCATCGGCGGCACGCCGGGCGGCCCGGGGCTCGCGCGCCTGCCTCGGCCCATCAACCTGATGAACTTGCTGCGCGTGCTCGACGAGCTGGCGCTCGCCGAGGCCGCGCCCGCGGCGCGGGCGGCGACCCTCGGCCCCCCCTCCGCCGCCGCAGCGGGCAGGGCGCCGTCGGCGCCGGCCGCCACCGCGAAGGCCGCGGGCGCCTCGGGCGCGCGGGAGGCGGGCGACACCGTCCCCGCACACTCCGGCCTGCCCGGCTCGGACTCGCCGGCTGCGCCCTGGGCGCGGGCGGCGGGGCGCACGCGGTGGGGCGGGCCCCCGCCGGGTCTCACGACGCGCCGGTTGCAGCCCGACCCTCACTCGGACTTCGGGGCCGACCGAGGGTTCTTCTCCAGCGCGGTGCTGGTGGAGGGGGATGCGCGCTTCGATCACATCCTGGTGGTGGACGACAGCGAGATCGCCCTGCGCTTCATCCAGTCGCGCCTGCGGCGCTTCGGCTTCCAGGTCCACCTGGCCAGAAGCGGCGAGGAGGCCCTGCAGATGCTCGACGAGCGCGAGTTCCGGTTCGTGTTCCTCGACGTGATGATGCGCGGCATGGACGGCTACCAGACGTGCAAGCTCATCAAGCGCCGGGTGCAGGGCCCGGGCCGGCAGCCCCCGGTGGTGGTGATGCTCACCAGCCGCGCCGGCACCATCGACAAGATCCGGGGCACGCTGGCCGGCTGCGACGCCTACCTCACGAAGCCGCTGGTGGAGGACGAGCTGGTGCGTGTGATCGGCGAGCACGACGAGGTCTTCCAGCGCAGCTTCGACACCACGGTGGGCGGCATCGCCGCTGCCCGGCCCCCGCAGGGGTAGCGCCGGGCCGGTGCGCCCGGGCGCATCCGCCTCCCGGGCACGCGGCCGCGCCCTACACTGCGGGAGCCGACGAACACCCCCGACATGGCGCCTTCCGACACCCCCTGCGCACAGCCGTCGTCCGCCCCCGAGAACGCGCGCCGGGCGCAGGCCGTGCGCTGCGGCCCGTGGTTGCTCGCGTTCCCGTTCGAGTGGGCGCGCAGTATCGTGGAGCAGTACGAGCTGAGCGAGGTGCCCCATGCGCCACCCTGGCTGATGGGGGCGGCCAACGTCGGCGGACAGATCGTTCCGGTGTTCGACCTTGCCGCCTACGCGCAGGCGGCGGCCGGGGCGCCGGGGCACGGGGCGTGGCTGTTGCTGGCCGGCGAGGGCGAGGACAGGTTCGCGATCCTGTCCACCGGCCGGCCGCTGGCTGTGCGCGTGGTCGAGCCGGCACCCGGTGGGGTCGCGGCGGCCCTGCCGCCCGCCTTGGCCGAGTTCGCCCGGGGCGTCTGCATGGACGACGAGGGCCGGGTGTGGAGCCTGCTCGACCCCCAGGCGCTCGGGGATGCGCTGGCTGCCGATCTGTCATTGGCATGACGAGGCGGCCGTGAGGCCTGCCGAGGAGGCGGCCTGAAGGGAGCGCGCTCGCCGCGGCCGGACGACGAACGAGCGGATGACGAGGAGAGGGTGGGGATGAACTTGCGTCAGAAGCTGCTGATGGCCGGCGCGGGCGCGGGGGCGCTGGCGGCCCTGCTGGCGGCGGTCATCGTCTTGCGTCCTTGGGACGGCGGCGCGTCGGCCGAGCGCGACGCCGGCCGGCTCGAACGGCTGGAGGCCGAGCGTGCGCGGCAGGCGGCCCAGATTGTGGCCGAGCTGGAGCACCGTCAAGCGGCCCTGAGGGTGCTCGCCGCGCAGCGCGGCACGGTGGACGCCTTGCAGCAGTTCAAGGCGGCATGGGCCGCGGAGCACGAGCGGCTGGAGAAGGACGCCTCGCTGGCGGGCGGCCCGGCGGCCTTGCGCGACGAGATGCTGGCGTGGATCGTGCAGCAGTTCGCGGCGCAGTGGCGCAGGCAGCAGCTCGACGAACCGCCCGACCTCGCGCCGCAGATCGGTCGGCGCAGTCTCGTCGGCGCGCAGCTCCAGCAGGCGTTCCTGGTGCGCAACGTGCATCCCTGGGGCGAGCGCGACCGCATGACCGTGCCGGATACGCCCAGCCCCTATGCGCAGGTGCACGCCGTATTCCATCGGGGGTTCAAGGCCACGCGCGACCATTTCGGCCTGGACGATCTGCTGCTGGTGGACACCGCCACCGACACCGTTCTCTACAGCGTGGCGAAGGACCTAGACTTCGCCACCGACCTCGCCTCGGGCGTGGCCGCCTCGTCGGCGCTGGCCGAAGTCGTCGGCAAGGTCCGGCGCGCCCAGGGCCCGCAGGACGTCGCGCTGAGCGATGCGCGGCCCTACCTGCCCGCCGGGCAGCGCCTGGCGATGTTCGTCGCAGTGCCGGTGTACGACGGCGATGCCCAGGTGGGGGTGCTGGCCGCCCGCTTCGCGCCCCAGACGCTGGTGGCCTCGCTCGACACGCTGGCGGCGCCCTGGGACGGGACGGCGGCATCCGGCCCGACCCCGGCGGAGCTGCCCGCCGCCTACACCGTGCTGCTCGGGCCGGACGGGCGCCTGCGCAGCGACCCGCCCGCCTTGCGCGCGCGGCCCGCGCAGTGGCTGGCCGAGGCCGCTCCCGCATTGCCGCAGGAGGTGCGGGCCCTCGTGGCACACCGGCGCAGCGGTGTGGGGCTGGTGGCGCTGGAGCAGCCGGCCGTGCACACCGCCTTGCAGAAGCAGCCGGGCACGGCGGTGCTGGAAGACGCCCGGGGACGGCGCTGGCTCGCGGCCTATGCGGCCCTCGCGGCCCCCGGGCTGGACTGGGTCGTGCTGCGCCTTGCTCCCGAGCCGGCTGCCCAGCCGCGTGCGGCCGCCTCTTCGATCATGCCGCTCGCCGTCGCCGTGCTGCTCGGCATGGTCACGGGCGGCGCGGCGTTGGCCTTGGGAATCCGGCGCTGGATGAAGCCGGCGGAGACGATCCAGTCGACGCTGGAGCGTGTCGCGCAGGGCGACGCCCAGGCCCGCACGGGGCTGGCCCCTGGCGACGAGCTCGGGGCGATCGGCCACGCGGTGGACCGCCTGCTCGACGGCCGGCTGGCGCACCTGGAGCGGGCCCGTCACGAGAACGACGCGCTCAACCAGTCGGTCATCGGTCTGCTGCAGACGGTGTTCCAGCTGTCCAACAAAGACCTCACCGCCCGGGCCGAGGTGACCGAGGACATCATCGGCACGCTGGCGTCGTCGATCAACCAGCTGGGCGACGAGATGTGCGCGACGCTGACCGAGGTGCAGCAGATCGCCGAACAGGTGCGAGGCGCGTGCGAGTTCGTCGGCGAACAGGCTTTGCGCGTGGACGAGACCGCGCAGGCCGAGCGCGCCGCGTTGCAGGCGATGGCGTCCAACCTCAACCAGGCCACCTACCAGCTCGCGCAGGTGGCGGCACTGTCGGACAACAGCCGCGATGCGGCCGAGCAGGCCTCCTCGGCGACCGAGGCGGCGCTGGTGGCGGTGGAGGGCACCGTGCGCGGCATGGACGCGCTGCGCGAATCCATCGCCGAGATGGAGAAGCGCTTCAAGCGCCTGGGCGAGCGCAGCCAGGAGATCCCCGGCGTGGTCAACCTCATCAACACCATCTCCGAGCGCACGAACGTGCTCGCGCTCAACGCCTCGATGCAGGCGGCCGCCGCGGGCGAGGCCGGGCGCGGCTTCGCCACCGTGGCGCAGGAGGTGCAGCGCCTGTCCGAATCGGCGCGCCAGGCCACGGCCCAGATCGCGCAGCTGGTGCAGAGCATCCAGGTCGAAACGGGCGACACCTTGCTCACCGTCAACCGCCTGATCTCGCAGGTGGTGCAGCAGTCCGCCCAGGCGCAGCAGGCGGGCGAGCGCATGGCGGCCACGCGCGAGACGACGGCGCAGCTCGTCGGCCTCGTCCGCCAGATCGCCGACTTCTCCGAGCAGCAGGCGACGCTCGCGCAGCAGTTGCGCTTGTCGGTCGATCAACTCGATCGCGGATCGGTGCACACCATCCTGGCCATCGAGCAACAGACCGAGTTCACCGCGACGCTGGTCGACTACGCACGCCGGCTGTCGGAGTCGGTCGGTCAGTTCCGCCTGCCGGGCGTCGAGCCGCGGCACGCCGAGGAGTGAGCCGTGCAGGTCGATGAACTGCTGCGCGTGCTGCAGGAGGAGTTCGCCCTCGCCGCACCGGAGGTGGATGCGGCGCTGATGCAGTGGCTCGGCCATGCGGGCGAGGGTGATGCGCGCCACGCGGCCCAGGCGGCCGAGCTGTACGGGCGGCTGGCCCAGGCGTGCCGTCTCGTCTCGCTGGAAGGGTTGGCGATCGTGCTCGAGCTGCTGCGCGACAGCGCGCAGGTCTACGCGGGCATGGACGGCGCGGAACTGCAGGAGGGCCTGGCCTGGCTGGTGAGCTGGCAACCGCCGGTGGCCGCCTATCTCGACGCTCCGGGCGACGAGCGGGCGGTGCGGCAGGTCGTGGACTTCCTGCGGGTCGCACCGGCGTCCCCCACGCTCGAGCAGCTCGACGAGTTGGCCCTTCTGCTGTGCCGCCCCCCGGCCGTGCCGGTCGAACACCCGTCCGCCGAGTCTCGCGGCAGCGACACCGCCGCGCTGGACTTGCAAGACGAGGACGTCTCGCTGGAAGTGCCCCCGGACGTGGACCCGCCGCTCTTCGAGGTTTTCCTCGACGATGCCCCGAGCCAGCTCGAGGTGCTCGCGCAGGCCGTGCGGCAACTGGCCCAAGGCGACGTGAGCCTGGCGGCGCTGCAGGAGGCGCGTCGTGTGGCGCACACCTTCAAAGGCAGCGGCCACATCATCGGCATCCGCGGGGTGGCCCGCCTGGCCCACCGCCTCGAGGACGTGCTTGATCACGTCGTCGAACGCCGCGGCTGCATTCCGCGCCCGCTGGCCGACGACCTCGAGCAGGCCGTCGCCTGCCTGGACCGGATGGTCTACGCGCTGCGCGGCGAGGAGTCGCCCCCCGACGACGCGCTCGAATGGTTGGAGCGCCTGGGCCGCTGGGCCCGCGCGGCGCACGAGGGACGGCTCGATGCGTGGGGCGCCGACACTCTGCCGGCCGCGCTGGACGAGCCGCCGGAAACCGGCCCGCCCCTCCGAGCGGCGCCCCAGCCCTCGCCGGCCCGAGGCCCGGCCCCCGCCGTCGGCACGAGCCTGCGCATCGGCGTCGCCACGCTCGACGCCCTGGTGCGCCGGGCCGGCCAGGGGCTGGTGCACCACGGCCGGCTGGAAGAGCAGTTGCGCACCATCGAGGACCGCCTGATGCAACTCGAGGCTGGCAACCGCCAGTTGCAGAACCGCTTGCGCGACCTCGAGATCGGGCTCGGCGGTCACAGCGTCGCGCTGCAGGCCGGCGCCGACGAGGACCGGGCCTTCGATGCGCTGGAGCTGGACCGCTACAACGAGCTGCAGACCGTCCTGCGGTTCGCCTGCGAGACGGCGGCCGACGAGGCGGCCCACGCGAGCGCGGCGCGCCAGGAAGCCCAGGCGGCTTTGCAGACGGTGCGCCAGCAGGGGCTGGAGCTCGTCGAGCAGCACCGCGAGCTGATCGGCGCGCGGCTGGTGCCCGTGCGCCAGATCGTCGCGCGTCTGCGCCGCAACGTCGCCCAGACGGCCGCGGCCACCGGCAAGCAGGTGCGCCTGGAGGTGCAGGGCGAGCAGGCCATGGTCGACGCCGACGTGCTCGGCCGGCTGACGGAGCCCTTGCTGCACCTGCTGCGCAATGCGGTCGACCACGGCATCGAGCCGCCGCAGGAGCGGCAGCGCGCGGGCAAGCCCGCCGAAGGGATCGTCATGCTGCGTGTCGAGCGCGACAGCCAGCGCGTCGTCGTGCGCTGCGAGGACGATGGCCGCGGCCTCGACCTCGCCGCCATCCACGCACGCGCCGTCGAGCTCGGTCTCTTGCAGCGCGAGGCGGCCGTCACGCCCAGCGAGCTCGCCCGCCTGATCCTGCTGCCGGGCTTTTCCACCCGCAGCCAAGTCACCGAGGTGTCCGGGCGCGGCGTCGGCATGGACGTGGTGGCCGACCGCCTGCGCGCGATGAAGGGCCGCATCGAGATCGACACCGAGCCGGGCCGCGGCACCCGGATCGCGCTCCACGTGCCGGCGACCACCGGCGTGCAGCATGCGCTGCTGGTGCAGGTCGAGGACCAAACCTACGCGCTGCCCTCCGACGGCGTGGTGCTCGCTCTGGCGGCGGGGCAAGGGCAGGTGGGCATGGGCTCGGTGGGGCCGGTGTTCCGCTACGCCGGGCGCGAGTGGCGTTACCAGAAGCTGGGCGGCTGGCTGGGGCTGGGCGGCACCGACGCCGGCGGCGCGGCCAAGCCGGTGGTGCTCGCGCGCGCGGCGAGTGGCGAGGTCGCGCTCGAGGTGGACCGCATCGTCGACTCGCGCGACCTCATCCTGCAAGACATCGGACGGCTGCTGCGCCGGGTGCGCGGCGTGGCGGGCGCGGCCTTGCGCCCCGACGGCCGGGTGCTGTTCCTGCTCGACCTCGAGGCGTTGGAGCAGGCCGCGGCCACGCCGGTGCGTCGCCAAGCCGGCCGCGTGCTGCGACGCCGGCTGCAAGCGCCGCGCAAGCATGCGCTGGTGGTCGACGACGCGATCTCGGTGAGGCAGACGCTGGCGCAGTTGCTGCAGGATGCCGGCTTCGACGTGACGACGGCGCGCGACGGCTTCGATGCGCTCGATGCCTTGCTGCGATACAAGGTGGACGTGGTGATCACCGACCTGGAGATGCCCAACCTCAACGGGCTGGAGCTGACGCGGCGGCTGCGCGAATCGCGGCTGTGGAAGGGCGTCCCGGTGATGATGCTCACCTCGCGCGCGACCGCGAAGCACCAGCGCAGCGCCGAAGCGGCGGGGGTGGACGTGTTCCTGACCAAGCCCTACGACGACGCCCGCCTCCTGGCGGAGCTGCGGCGCCTGACGGCCCCGGGGGCAAAGACATAAGGCCCGGCGCTCGGCCGCCCGGAGCCGGGCCGTGACCCCCGCGGGCGGTGGGGCGCACGCCCCGGGGGTAAAGATATGACGCCGCTCAAGCCGGACGCCGCGCGGGCCACGCCGCCAGTAATGCAGCGGCGATGATGAGCGCGCCGCCGACCAGCGTCGGGGCCGTCGACCGCTCGCCGCCGATCCACATCGAGGACGCCGACGCGAACACCACTTCGGTCAGCATCACCACGGCCGTGACATTGGCCGGCAGGCGAGACGCCCCGAACTGATAGGCCAGGTTGGAGCAGACGAAGGCCAGGGCGAGGCCGGCGGCGATGGTCACCCAGCCCCACGCGGGCGCAGGCGGCCAATCGACGCGCGACTGCAGCGTCAGCACGGCCGCCATCACGCCGGCCACGGCAATGCAGCCGATCAGCATGGCCGCTGCCCGGCCTTCCTCGCGCGTGCGGTGCGCCACGCGGCGCACCATCACGCTGTTGAAGGCGAACGCGAAGCCGCCCAGCACGGCGAGCCAGTCCGCCAGGCTGCGCGGCCAAGGCCAGCCGCCTTGGGGCGGCCACAGCACGATGGCCGCGCCGGTGAGCGCGAGCGCCACCCGCGTCGCCGAGCGGCGCGTCAGGGGCTCGTGCAGCAGCACGCGCGCCAGCAGCACCGTCCACAGCGGCATCAGATAGAACAGCAGCACCACACGCGTCACCTCGCCGATGCTGACGGCCCAGTTGAACGCGGCGTTGGTGACCCCCGAGGCCGCGGCCAGCACCCACAACACCGGTTGCTCGCGCAACTGCCGCAGCGACGACGGACGCCAGGCGACGATCACGCTCGCCGACAGCGTGAAGACCACCACCATCGTCCACAGCGGATGCAAGCCGCGCGTCGCCAGTTCTCTGAGCGGCCACCACGACACGCCCCAGACGAGGGCGTTGAGCAGCAACGTGGCGACGGGCCAGGCGGAGACGGTGCCGGACTTCATGGTGGCCGCCGCACGGTCAGTGCGGATCGCTGCGCGCCAGCGCCAGCAGCTGCTCGACCTCCTCGCGGTGGCGAACGACGTTGCGGGCGTGCCACCGCTTGATCAGCCACATGGTGCCGGCGACCACCAAACCGAACATGGTGATGGCGCCGAAAGCCGATACCCCCAGCTTGGTGAGGACGGTGTAGAAGGCTCCCAGCCCCAGGATGCAGGCCTGTTCGTTGAAGTTCTGCACCGCGATCGAGCGGCCCGCGCCCATCAGGTTGTGGCCGCGGTGCTGCAACAGTGCGTTCATCGGCACCACGAGGTAGCCGCCCAGGCCGCCGAGCAGCACGAGAAAGGGGGCCGCCACCCAGACGTTGGTGATGAAGTTCATCCCGATCACGAGCACGCCCATCGCGATGCCGAGCGGGATGACCTTCGTCGCCTGGTCCAGCCGCATCCACACCGAGGCGATGACCGCTCCGACCGCCGTGCCCACCGCCACCACGCCCACCAGGGAGGACGCCTGCGTCGTGCTGTAGCCGAGCGCCGCGGCCGACCATGCCAACACGATGTAGCGCAGGTTGCCCGACACGCCCCAGAACAGCGTGGTCGTGGCCAGCGAGATCTGCCCGAGCTTGTCGCGCCACAGCCGCCGGTTGCAGGTGCGGAAGTCGCGCACCATCTCCATCAGCGTGCCGGGCAGCGGTTGCAGCGGGGCGTCGGTGCGCGGGATGTACAAGTTGAACAGCGCCGCGGCCACATACAACAAGATGATCGAGGCGATGGCCGCCTCCGGGGCGCTGTCGATGCCCGTCGACACGCCGGGCATGTCCAAGGCGAGCAGGTGCGGCGCGACGTGCGGGCCGACGAGCTGGCCGCCGAGCAGCACGCCCAGGATGATGGAGGCGATCGTGAGCCCCTCGATCCAGCCGTTGGCCTTGACGAGCTGCGAAGGCGGCAACAGCTCGGTGAGGATGCCGTACTTTGCCGGCGAGTACGCCGCGGCGCCCAGGCCCACGATGGCATAGGACATGAGCGGGTGCGTGCCGAACAGCATCATCAGGCAGCCCACCACCTTGATGCTGTTGGAGATGAACATCACCTTGCCCTTGGGGATGAAGTCGGCGAAAGCGCCCACGAACGGGGCCAGCACCACATAGAAGAGCGCGAACATCGGCACCAGCGCCGCGCGCTGCCATTCGGCCGCCCCCGAGGTCTTCAACAGCTCGACCGCCGCGACGAACAGCGCGTTGTCGGCCAGCGAGCTGAAGAACTGCGCCGCCATGATGGTGTAGAAGCCTTTTTTCATCCCGTCACTGCCATCTTGCGGCTTCTTGCAGCCCGCGCGCCGCCCGAGCAAGGCCAACGCCGGGGCCGCGTCGCCACGGCGCCTTCATGGACGTGTCGCCATGCCCGCGCGCCGCCTCTGGCGCGCGACGGCCGGATGCGCAGGCCGGCACGGCGCGAGCGGCTTTATAGCACGCAGCCTCCCTGCGCCGACGCGAAGGATCTGCGATCGGGTGCCTCGCGCTTGGTCAGAAGTTCGGCCGACCGGCTGGCACAATGGGCCGCATGCCACGTCCGATCGAAGCCCTCATCCACCTCGACGCCCTGGCCCACAACCTGCGCCGCGTGCGCGCGGCGGCGCCGGATGCGAAGGTGTGGGCCGTGGTCAAGGCGGATGCGTACGGCCACGGCATCGAGCGCGCGTATCCCGCGCTGCAGGCGGCCGACGGTTTCGCCCTGCTCGACCTGGCCGAAGCCGAGCGCGTGCGCGCGCTGGGGTGGCGCGGGCCGATCCTGCTGCTCGAGGGCTGCTTCGAGTCGCGCGACCTGGAGCTGTGCTCGCGGCTCAACCTCTGGCACGTGGTGCACCGAGAAGAACAGATCGACTGGCTGGCCACGCACAAGACCACCTGGCCGCACCGTGTGTTCCTCAAGCTCAACAGCGGCATGAACCGGCTCGGCTTTCCGCCGGCTGCGTTCCGGGCCGCGTGGATGCGGCTGTCCGGGCTCACGCAGGTGGACGAGATCTCGCTGATGACGCATTTCTCGGACGCCGACGGCGAGCGGGGCATCGAGCACCAGTTGGCCGTGTTCCGGCAGGCCACCGAGGGGTTGCCCGGCGAGCGCAGCCTGGCCAACAGCGCGGCCACGCTGCGCCACGGCAGCCGCGCCGACGTGCGGGGCGACTGGGTGCGGCCCGGAATCGCCGTCTACGGCTCCTCGCCCGACCATCCCGAGCACGGCGCGGCGGATTGGAGCCTGCAGCCCGCGATGACCCTGCGCGCGCGCCTGATCGCCGTGCAGCAGCTGCAGCCCGGCGACACGGTGGGCTACGGCAGCACCTTCCGTGCCGAGGCCCCGATGCGCATCGGCGTGGTGGCCTGCGGCTATGCCGACGGCTACCCCCGTCACGCCGGCACCGGCACGCCCGTGCTCGTCGACGGCACGCGCACCCGCCTCGTGGGCCGGGTGTCGATGGACATGCTGACGGTGGACCTCACGCCGACGCCCCAGGCGGGCGTGGGCAGCGAGGTGACGCTGTGGGGGCGCGGCCCGCAGGGGGCCGTGTTGCCCATCGACGACGTGGCCCGTGCGGCGGGCACCGTCGGCTACGAACTCATGTGCGCGCTGGCGCGGCGGGTGCCGACCCACGTGGTGGGAGAAGCGGGGTGACTTCGACCGCGCCGGACGACGTACCGCCGCCGGAGGACGGCGGCGAGGCCGCACGGCGCGATCCGCGTGCTGCCCGCAGCGAACAGACGCTCGCGGCGGTGGTCGAGACGGCGCTGCAGCTGGCCATCGAGGGCGGGCTGCAGGCCGTGTCGTTCGGCGAGGTCGCCCGGCGCCTGGGCATCAGCAAGAGCGGGGCGTTCGTGCGCACCGGCTCCCAGGCGGCACTGATCGGACTCGTGCTGGACGAATACGACCGCCGCTTCATGGCCGAGGTGTTCCAGCCGGCGCTGGCCGAGCCCCGCGGGATGCCGCGCTTGGATGCGATCGTGCGGCGCTGGCTGGCGGTGGGACAGCGGCGCGACGCGATCAACGGCGCCCTCTACGCCTTCAGCGCCTTCGAGGTGCGCGCCCAGGACTCACCCTGGCGCGGGCGCTTGCAGCAGGGCGTGAGCGGCTGGCGCCAAGTGATCGAGCGCGCCGTGCGCGAGGCGGTCGAAGAGGGGCATCTGCGGCCGGACACGGACGCCGTCGAAGTGGCCTTCGCCATCAACGCGCTGATGTTCGGCCACATGCACGACTTCCGCTTTCTCGACGAGGAGCGGGTGCACGAGCGCACCGCCGAGGTCTATGGCCGCCTGATGTCGACCTACCGCCCCGGGGGCAAAGACATGAGGCCCGGGCCGTCTCACGTAACGGGCTGAAGCACCGCGGCCGGGGGGGCCTGTGGCACAGTGGGTCGCCATGCGCAAGCCCACCCGGACTTCGGCCCCTGCTGCGTCGGTGCAGCTCGAACGTCTGCAACTCCACGGCTGGTCATGGCAGGCCGAGGGGTGCCGCATCGCCGCTGCCCGTGTGTGCCTTCGCGGCCTCGCGGCGCGGCCGGCCGGGCACGCCGGGGCCGCGCTGCCCTTCGAGTCGCTCACCGTCGGCGAGGTGGATTGCCAGGGCGTCGAGATGGAGTTGCGGGCCCCGCTGGCGCATGCCGCGGGATGGGCGCGCGCGGCCGCCCCGGGGGCTTGGCATCTCGACGCGCTCGGCGGCTTGCACGGTTTCGTGCACGCCTTCATCACCGACGCGCTGTGGAAGGTCGATGCCGAGGTGCGCGTGCCGGTGGCGCACGGCGCGGTGGATTTCGACCAGGTGACGGTGGCCCACATCGGGCCCGATTCGTCGATGGGCCTGAGCCGGGGCGGCTTGTACGTGGACGCCCGCCACGGCGGCCGACAGTACCTGTACCTGTGGACCGAGGGCGAGATGCCGGGCGCGACCTACGAGCAGCGCGACGGGGGCGGACGCCGCGGCTCACGGGGGCGGCTGGACGTACGGCAGTTCGTCCACGGGGTGCTGGCGGGCGGGCTGCTGGGCGCGGGCGCGCTGCCCGGTCGGCCCGCTCACCGGCGGCTCGCCGCGACGCTCGATCGCACGCGACTCAACGGCGAGCTCCAGCTCGGCGACGGCGCTCTCGGTTCGGCCGACCTCCACCTGGTGCTGGAGGGCCACGAGCAGGGCAGCAACAAGGTGGTGGTGTCGGCCGCGGTCGTGAGCCACAAGCTGCTGCTGCGTCTGCACGAGCTGCGCGCCTCGCAGGCGCGGGGGCGGCTCGACGGGCGGGCCTGGCGGTGCGGCGCCGTCTCGGCCGACCTCAGCGTCAAGTGGACGCGCTCGCGTGATCCGCATGCCGAGGTGCTCGTCGTCCACGCGGGTCACCTCACGCTGCGCGATCTCGCATGGCCGCATCCCGAGCCAGGCCCGAAGGCATGAATCGGCCCGCCCCCGTAGGGCCTTGTTGCAGACGACGCGGCTGTCGCGCTGACAATCCCTCGCCATGAACCTGCTGATGTTTCTCCTCGGTCTGGCCGCCCTCCTCGTCGGCGCGCAGCTCTTGGTGCGTGGCGCGTCGCGGCTGGCGTTGTCGTTCGGCATTTCGCCGCTCGTCGTCGGACTGACGGTGGTGGCCTTCGGCACCAGCGCGCCGGAGGCCGCGGTGTCTGCCGGCGCCGTGCTGGAGGGCCGGGGAGAGTTGGCGATCGGCAACGTGGTGGGCAGCAACATCTTCAACGTGCTGTTCATCCTCGGTGTGTCGGCCCTGGTCGCGCCGCTCGTCGTGCACACGCAGGTCATCCGCCAGGAGGTGCCGCTGATGATCGCCGCCGCGCTGGTGCTGATGGCGCTGTCCTGGGACGGCCGCATCGCCCGGCTGGAGGCCGCGCTGCTGCTGGGGCTGCTGGTGGCGTACACCGGGTTCCTGGTGTGGCAGGCGCGCAAGGGCGGCCAAGACGCGAGCGACTATGCCGAGGAGATGCCCCGCAGCCAGTGGGACCGCCATTGGAGCGTGCAGGCGCTGCTGGTGTTCGGCGGGCTGGGGCTGCTCGTGCTGGGCTCGGACTGGCTGGTGACCGCGGCGGTGGCCTTTGCGCGCTCGCTCGGGGTGAGCGATGTCGTGATCGGCCTCACCATCGTCGCGGCAGGCACCTCGATGCCGGAGGTCGCCACCTCGCTGCTGGCCACCTTCAAGGGAGAGCGGGACATCGCCGTGGGCAACGTGATCGGCAGCAACCTGTTCAACATCCTCGGCTGCCTCGGGCTCTCGGGCGTGCTCACCGCGCAGGGGCTCGCGGTGCCCGCGGGGGTGCTCAACTTCGACCTCTGGGTCATGACCGCCGTGCAACTGGCCTGCCTGCCCGTCTTCCTCACCGGGCGGTGCATCGCGCGCTGGGAGGGAGGCCTCTTTGTCGGCTATTACGCCGCTTACACGGCCTACCTGATCCTCGCGGCGCAGCAGCACGAGGCGCTCGAGGCCTACTCGCAGCTGATGATGGGGTTCGTCGTGCCGCTGACCATCGTGACGCTCGCGGTGGTGCTGATCCGGCGCCGCTGAGGTGCCGGGGGAAGGGCCTTGCCATGCCGATCAACTGGATCACCGCCTTCAAGCTCATTCCCTGGTCCGATGTGATCGAGGCCACGCCCAAGCTCGTGCGCGGGGCACGTCAGCTCTGGGAGCGCACCCAGCGACGCGAGACCTCCGAGGCACTCGGCGGCTCGGGAGCGAGCCAGGCCGATCGGCTGGCCGCGCTGGAGCGGACGGTGCAGGAGCTGCAGGAGGAACTGCGCTCGTCCACGCAGCTGCTGGAGCAGCTGGCCGAGCACAACGCGCGGCTCGTCGATGCGGTGGCCCGGCTGCGCGTCCGCACCCGGGTGCTGCTCGTGCTGGCCGCGCTGGCGGGCGCTGCGGCCGCCGGGGCGTGGTGGCGGCTGGCGGGCTGAGCGGCGAATTCCCCGCGACAATGCCCGCATGGCGAAGGAAAAGACCGTCTACATCTGCACCGAATGCGGCGGCACCAGCCCCAAGTGGCTGGGCAAGTGCCCGCACTGCAACGCCTGGAACACACTGGAAGAGACCGTGCCGGAAAGCGGCTCGCGGCACCGCTTCCAGGCGCTCGCCAAGTCCAGCCCCGTCACGACCCTGGCCGAGATCGAAGCTTCGGATGTCGAGCGCGTGCCCACCGGCATCGAGGAGCTGGACCGGGTGCTGGGCGGCGGCATCGTGGCCGGCGCGGTGGTGCTGATCGGCGGCGATCCCGGCATCGGCAAGTCGACGTTGCTGCTCCAGGCGCTCGAGGCCTTGTCCCGACGCATGAGGACGCTGTACGTGACGGGCGAGGAGTCGGGCGCGCAGGTGGCGCTGCGCGCACGGCGGCTCGGGCTCGACGGCTCGGGCGTGCGCGTGCAGGCCGAGATCCAGCTGGAGAAGATCCTCGCCACGGTCGAGGTGGAGAAACCCGACGTCGTGGTGATCGACTCGATCCAGACCATCTACTCCGAGCAACTCACCTCGGCGCCGGGCTCGGTGGCGCAGGTGCGCGAATGCTCGGCCCAGCTCACGCGCACGGCCAAAGCCACCGGTGCCGCGATGGTGCTGGTGGGGCACGTCACGAAGGAGGGCGCGCTCGCGGGGCCACGGGTGCTCGAGCACATCGTCGACACCGTGCTCTACTTCGAAGGCGACACGCACAGCGCTTTCCGGCTCGTGCGCGCGTTCAAGAATCGCTTCGGCGCGGTCAACGAGATCGGCGTCTTCGCAATGACGGAGCGGGGCCTGAAGGGGGTGGCCAACCCGAGTGCAATTTTCCTGTCCACCCACCACGAGCCGGTGGCCGGCTCGTGCGTGTTGGTCACGCTCGAGGGCACGCGGCCCATGCTGGTGGAGATCCAGGCCCTGGTGGACAACTCGCCGATCCCCAGCCCCCGGCGGCTGAGCGTCGGCCTGGAGCAGAACCGGCTCGCGATGCTGCTGGCGGTGATGCACCGTCATGCGGGCATCGCCTGCTATGACCAGGACGTGTTCGTCAATGCGGTGGGCGGTGTGCGCATCAGCGAGCCGGCGGCGGACCTGGCGGTGATGCTCGCCATCCAGAGCAGCTTGCGCGGCCGGCCCCTTCCCCGGGGCTTCCTCACCTTCGGCGAGGTGGGCTTGGCGGGCGAGGTGCGGCCGGCACCGCGCGGGCAGGAGCGCTTGAAGGAGGCAGCCAAGCTGGGCTTCAGCGTGGCCGTGGTGCCGAAGGCGAACGCACCGAAGAAGCCGATCGAGGGGCTCGCGATCCACCCGGTCGAGCGTGTGGAGCAGGCGATCGACGTCGTCAAAGGCCTCTGAGCGCGGGCGCCTACCGCCGGCCGAGGCGCCGCGAGCGGGCGCCGAGCCTGTGGATCGCCGCAGGTCAGGCGGGGCGCGCCGGCTCTAACATGGCGCCATGAACGCATGGATCGGTTGGACCCTGGCGCTGATGGCCCTGGTCGTGGGGTGGGTGCAGTACCGGTGGGCGGGCCTCGCCTTCGCCTTCACCTGCATCGTCTTCTGGCTGCTGCTTCAGTTCAACAAGGCGGTGCGCGTGATGCGCAACGCGGGCAGCGCGCCCATCGGTTACGTCGACAGCGCGGTGATGCTCAACGCCCGGCTCAAGCCCGGCATGCCGATGCTGCAAGTGGTTCTGCTCACCAAGAGCCTCGGGCAGAAGCTGGAGCCGCCCGAGCCGGGCATCGAGCGGTTCCGCTGGACGGACCCGGGCGGCTCGCAGGTCACGCTGGACCTGCGAGCGGGCAAGGCGCTGCGCTGGACGCTCACGCGCCAGCCGGCCGACGCCGCGGCGTGACGGCGCAGGCGGGGCAAGGCGGTCTCACGCCCCGCCACCCGTGACCCGGTCAGAACTTCCAGCCTAGCGTGAGCGTGAAGACCACCGGGTTGAAGTCGATGGTCGTGCGCCGCACGGTGGTGGTGCCGCCGGGCTCCGTCGTGGTGGCGGTCAGGTCGCTCTTCACGTCCGCCGCGGCCACCGTGGCATTGAGTGACCAGCGCGGCGTGAGGGCGTAGCTCGCGCCGGCCTGCACGGCCCAGCCCCAGGAGTCGCTGAGCTTGATCCTGGTCGGCCCGCCGCTCGCCCAGATCCCGGCGGTGGTGCTGCGGGTGTCGATGAAGCGGGTGTAGTTGACACCGACCCCCACGAAGGGGCGCAAACGGTCTGTCCGGTCCCCGAAGCGGTAGTTCACGAACACGGTCGGGGCGACCTGCTTGGACGAGCTGATCTGCCCGAAGCCTTCCAGCGCTCCCTTGCCGTACACCTTGTGCTTGGGCGGGATGCCCAGGGCGACGTCCACGCCCCAGTGGTCGTTGAAGTAGCGCTGGTAGCCGAAGACGAGGGTGCGTGCGTCGTCCACGTCCAGCCGCGAGTTCGGCGGGGTGGAGCCCGGCGGCCCGGCCAGCGGGTCCGCCTTGGAGTCGATGGCGATGTAGGCCCCGCCGATGTAGAAGCTTTGCTCCTGAGCCACGGCGGACGGGGCCGCTGTCGCACCGAGTGCGGCGAGGACGGCGGCGAGCGATGCGCGAAGACGTGTCATGGGGTCGCCTCCTGGCTCACAGGCTGGACATCAGCACGGTGCCGAAGAAGCCGCGGATCAACGCGGCGCAGAACGGCGGGACGAGTTCGCCGTGGTACTTGGCGAGCACCGCGCTCGTGCCCCCGTCGACGGCTCCGTTCGCGACCGCCTCTTGTGCAACCTGCTGTTTGCGCAGGGAGAACGCCGCTTGCAGGTGCGGCGGTGTGCCCGAAGACGTCGTCTCCAGATCGAAGGCCGGCACCTGCAACTCGGCGGGCAGCCGCGAGTTGAAGTCCGCAGCGGCATCGGTGCTGTTGAAGGCGAACACGGTCGGGTCCATCGCGCCGTAGCACAGGGCCATCGGCTTTTGAGGCGTCCAGCCGAGCAGCGTGTTGCGCTCCACCGCCGCCTTGAAGCCGTTGTTGGGGTCGCTGAAGAAGGCCTGGCGGAAGCTCTCGTTGATGAGCCCTCCGGCGCCGAACAGCTGCCGGAAGGTCGGGTCCGCGGGCAGCTTGCCTTGCCCGATGAGCGTGGGGATCGGCGTGTCCGTGGGGAACAGCGTCTCGGCGGTGGAGGCGTAGGGCGCCTGGTACGCATCCGACGGCGACGAGTAGATGTTGCCGTAGGACTTCTGGTAGCTGGTCAGCAGCAGCGGGGTGAACAGCGTGCCACCCGCATTGACGTTCGCGTTGGTCCCGTCGCTGTTGATGATGGTGGTCATCTTCGCGAGGTTGTAGGGCCCCGACATCGGCCCGGACGCCGTCACCGTGAACTCGCGTGCGTAATCCCGTTCGATCACCTTGTGCGTGGCCATCGCGACGTGGCCGCCCTGGGAGTACCCCGTGATGAACAGGTGCGACGAAGGCTTCGTCGCGCTTTCGGCCGTGAGCACCTTCTTGGCCGCGCGCAATGCGTCGATCATGTCGATCGCCTGCGCCTCGGCGTTCAGGTACGGGTGCCACGTGAGGCTGGAGCGGTCGTAGCCGAGGTAGTTGGGCGCGACGACGATGTAGCCCTGTGCGGCGAACATCGCCATGACCAGCTTGGCCTCGCTGTCGCTGTTGTCCACCGCGGGGTCCGGGTCGGTGTCGCTCACCTGCGCCATGTTCTTCGTGCGGGTGAAGGTGGTGCCGTGGGCGTACAGCACCACGGGCCGGTTGCCGCTGCACGCCGCCGAGCTGCCGCTCGGCACGAGCACGCCGGCGCTGGCCGTGGCGGGCTGGCCCTGCGGATCGCGGGTGACGTAGACGATGTAGCGCACGTCGACGTTGCACTGTGCGGGCCCCGACAGCGGCTGGAGCCCGGAGGCCTGCGTGCCGGCGTCGATCTGCTGGGCGGTGGCCTGCCCGGCGAGCGAGGAGGCGAGCACCTGACCGCGTTCGGAAGGAGTGGGATCGTCGCCGCCGCCCCCGCAGGCGGCCAGCCACAGCGGCGCGGTCAGTGCCGCGACCAGGGATCGTTTGAATTGCATGGGTCTCCTCTGGATGCGTGGTCGATGAGTGGTGTCGGGCCGCAATAAAAGAACGAACGTTCGTTTTTGCGGCAACCACTATACGGGCGCACCCTCTCGAGGAGCCCTAGGGAAAGCCCCGGCCGTGAAGAAAAGGCGACGCAAGAGAAGACGCGCCGGGCGCCTCATCGGCGGCCCGGCGCGTCGCGCCTCGATCTGGCCAGGAGAGCGGCTGTTCAATGCATCGCGTGCAGACCCACGCGATTGCCCTCGGGGTCGAGGATCTGGGCGAAGTAGCCGTGGCCACCCGAGATCTCGGTGCGGCCGATCACGACGCGCCCGCCGGCGCGCTCCACACGCGACAGCACCTCTTGGACCCCGGGCTCGGCGTTGAGGTAGACCGTGGCACCTTGCGATCCGGGCTCGCAACCCTCGCCCATCGACAGGCAGCCGTTCACGCCATCCTCGTGGGCGGGAAACATGGCCATCAGATGACCGTCCATCTCGGTGCGCGGCATCGTGATGCCGAACACCGTCTCGTAGAAGCGTTGTGCGCGGTCCATGTCGCGCACCGGAATCTCGAACCAGTTGACCGCATTGCGGGTGTTCATGTCCATGGCAAGCTCCTCGGATGTCGAGGCTTCCGATGCGGTGCCCCGGCTTCTGACAGCGTAGTGACGGCAGCGCTCGCCTACAAGCGCTGCACGCGCGTCAAATGCCGATCACCCACCCTCGGGCCATAGGCCCGGCTCGCAGCCCCAGGCCGGGATGCCAGGCCCTGAGCCGCGCAGGGGCAGGCTCGACCGCGGACAATCCCCGGGCATGAAAGACGTGAAGGATCGCCCCGTTCCCCGGCGCACGGACCTGCCGCCCTACGAGGAACTGCCCGTGAAGCTGCATCGTGCGCGGCAAGGGCCACGAATCGTCGTCCCCCTCACGGCAGCAGGTGGATGCCGAATGGGCGGACCAGCAGCACAAACAAGCCAAAACAAACGACAGTAAGGCCCACGCTGGCCAGCAGGGTCAGCCAGAACCCGAGGCGAGGCAGCCAAAACGGGAACGCCAGGAACATGGGCAGCGTCGGCAGCACGTACCAGAACGTGTACCACGCATGGTTGGAAATCTTCTCTTCGGGCTGCTTCTCGACGTAGAGCCAGATGAGAGCGAGGAACGTCACCAGTGGGAGCGCGGCGATGAACCCGCCCAGCTTGTCGCTGCGCTTTGCCGCTTCCGACACCAGCACGACGACGGCGGCAGTGACGAGATACTTCGTGATGATCCAGCCCACGGCGATGTCTCCAGGAGCGCGCGTCGATCGAGTTCGGGCTGCGGCCCGTCTCAGGCGCGATTCGCCTGCAGCGATCTCATGAAACGAACTCCACCGCCATCCCGGGCAGGGCAATGCCGTGCAGGTCGGTGCGCCAGACTTCGCCTGCCTGGACGCGATGCGCGGTCGTGATCGTGCCGGTGGTCACCAACTCGCCGGTCTGGAGCGGCGGGTACTGGGGCTGTCGGGTCAACACGGAGATCAGGTGCGCCAGAGCAAGCAACGGGCTGCCCAGCACGTTGGCTCCAACGCCGCGTTCGCGCAGCACACCGTTGCAGGAGAGGTCCACGGTGAAGCGCTGGAGGTCGTCGATCACGCCGATTCCGAGGCGCCTGAGCGGTTGAGGTTCGCCGACGAGCAGCGTTGCGTGCAGAGCCCAATCGGCGACGGTGTCGGCCGCCTCGAACTTCCATCCGGGAAAGTGCGACTGCACGATCTCGAGCCCGTGCGCGACCCAGTCGATGCATTCGAGAACGGAGGGGAGGTCCGGTTCAAGAGGTGGCGCTTTGTGGAAGTGAAAGACGATCTCCGGCTCGATCTTGGGCTCGGTGAACTGGGAGATGGAGCAAGGCCGCAGCTTGCCATCGGTGTGGACGACGGTGGAGTCATAGACGTAGGCCCAGATCGGTTCTCGCACACCATAGCGATCCCACATGTGCGGATTGGTGAAACCGATCTTTCGTCCGACCGGTACGGCGCCTTGCTGCACGCGGCCTCGATGAATGAGGTCTGCGACCGCATAGGCAGAGGCGAGGTCAAAGCCCTCGATCTGCGCGCTGAACGGGGAAATCTGGCGGCTTTCATCCTGGGCCGCCTTCATCTGTTGCGCAACGGCGCGGATCACGTCGGATGTAAGCATCTGGACACCCCGAGGCTTCGGTGCATGGGCCAGCACCAAGAGTACCCAATCCGGCGATCCGATTCCACCCTTCACTGCAACATGAACGTCAAGTACTCCAGCTTGCGAAAGAGCCGCTGAGCGAGCCACAGGGCCAGCATCAGGGCGCCCAGCAGCGCCAGCGCCAGGCCGTAGCCGAAGAACTCGGCGCCCAGCGTGATCGACAAGAGTGACAGCGCGACGTTGAGCACGGTGAGGGTGACGGTGACGGCGACGACCTCACGGCGGCGGTCGAGGTAGTACAACACGTTGAGCACGGCCAGCAGCATCACCTGGAAGCTCGCGGCCGCGGCGTGCACGAGGAAGAGCGGGATGTACAGATCGCTGATGCCGATCCACGCGAACAGCGACGGCACGAAGGTGTAGACGGCCAGGAGCGTGATCGTCTGCACCTTCATGATCTGGTAGAGGCCCTCGCGCACCGTCTCTTGCATGCGGTCGTGGTAGTGGGCGATGTCCTGCAGCGAGCCGCCTTCGCGCACGGCGTCGTAGAACTTGTCGTACCACTCGACGAAGTCGGTCTCGAACTTGACGAGGAAGATGCCCATGCCGGGGATCACGCACAAGTAGGCGAGGAACACGGGCAGGTCGTAGATGACCGAGGCGCGCATCCACCCGATCACGTGCTGCGACGTCTGCTCGGAGTACCAGAACACCAGCTTGTCGATCCACACGCCGAGGTTGTAGAAGAAGCCGGCGAGCAGCAGCTCGGGGTACATCTGGCGGCGGCCGAAGCATTCGAGCGAGATCGGCTCGCGCAGGGGGAAGTTGCGCAGGATGAGCGCCACCATGCCAAACCACATCGCGAACTGCCCACCCAGGAAGCCGGCGAAGAGCCCCTCCACGCCCAGCGGGCGCAAGGCCCACGCGAGCGTGACTGATAAGCCATAGCCGCCCGCATAGAGCAGCAGGATGGCGCGGTACTGCTTGAGGCCGGACAGCAGGACGGTGGCCACCCAGATGTTGCTCATCAGCGCAAAGCCGGCGATCAGCAACACGCGGTAGAGGTTGCTCGCGTCGCGAAAACCGATCCAGGCGAACAGCCACGCCAGCGTGCCGCTGGCGGCGGTGGTGACGAGGGTCACGCCCAGGAAGTTGGGCACCACCGCTCGGTCGCGCTTTTCGAACAGCCGGTCGGCCACCCAGCGGGTGAAGGCCAGTTGCAGCCCGCCGGTGACGATGAGGGAGCTCATGATGAGGTACGTGACCGTCACCTGGAACTGGACGATCAGCGCGTCGGGGTAGACGGTGCCGATCGACAGCACACCGATCGCGATCAGCCCGACGATGGAGAACACCCAAGGCCCGGAACTGATGATGGAGGCGTAGGTATAGGCCCTCAGCAGCCCGAGGTAGGACTCGGTGCGCAGGAGCTTGCGCAGCTCGAACCCGATGCCGGCCATCAGGCGCTCTCCTCGCGCGCGGGCCAGGGCGCCTCGCCGCGCAGGATGGTGGCCACCCGGCCGACCTCGTCGGGCACGCCGCGCTGGCGGGCCTCGCTGCGTGCGAGGGCGTCCTCGTAGACCAGGCGGTACTTCTCGAACATCAGCGGCTGTGTGTAGTAGCGCTCGACGCGCTCGATGCCGGCGGATTGCGCGCGGCGGTAGGCGTCGGGATCCGACAGCAGGCGCGCGCAGGCCTGGCCCAGCGCCTGTGCATCGGCGATGCCCACCACCTCGCCCGAGGCCCCGAGCGCCTCGTCCTCGGGGCCCAGGCCGTAGATGAGCTGCTTGCACGAGCCGACGTCGGTAGTGACGGCCGGCACGCCGGCGGCATAGCCCTCCAGCAGCACGAGCGGCAAGGCCTCGCTGATCGACGACAGCACGACGAGGCCGATCTTGGGCATGAGCTCCACGAGCTTCTGGAAGCCCAGGAACCGCACCTTGTGCTCCAGGTCGAGGCTGCGTGTCAGCTCGCGGCACTCGCGGGCGTACTCGGGGTTCTCGTCCTCCGGGCCGGCGATCCAGCCTTCGAGCTCGGGTATGCGGTTGCTCGCCACGCGCACCGCGCGGATGAAGGTCTTCACGTCCTTGATCGGCACCACGCGGCCGATGAGGCACATCACCGGCGGCGGCACCTCGGGCCGCTGCGTGCGCGTGGCGGCGAAGGGGCCCACGTGGATGCCGTTGGCGATGTTGCAGGTGGTGCGCGCATCGGCCCCGTCGGCGATCTGGCGCTGGCGGTTGGTCTCGTACAGGGCGATCACCGGGTCGGCCGCGTCGTAGCACATCTGCCCGAGCGATTCGAACATGCGGATCCACAGCTCGCGGAAGTACCCCGTCTCGCCGGCGGTGCGCTCGAGCACCGGCAGGTTGTCGCTGATCCACTGCGCCGAGAAGAGGTCGATGCGGCGCTCCTTCGTGTAGATGCCGTGCTCGGAGAGCACGAGCGGCCGGTGGTGCCTGCGCGACAGCACGGCACCCAGGTAGCCGGCATAGCCGGTCGAGACGGTGTGGTACACGCGCGCCGGGGGCAGCTGCTCGGCCAGGTCGGCCAGCGTCCACAGCGGCGTGTGCATCGTGCGCACCGTCCAGAAGTAGTCGACGAAGGACGGGTCGGTGCAGCGCAGCTGGTACTGCTCTGTCATGTAGCGCCACGACTCGTGCGAGTGCAGCAGGTACGCGAGGGTCATGTCCTCGCGCATGAGCTTCAGGCTGCGGGCGAGCAGCTCGGCGCGGGCGGCCGCGTGTTGCTTGCGGCGCAGTTCATCGTGCAGGCGCTCGACCACCTCGGCGGTGCGCGGGTCGCCGCGCCATTCCCGAGGCGGGGGCAACACCGCCTCGGAGAACAGGTAGTGGTGCGTCAGCCCCACGACGTTCTTCGGCATCTGGTAGCGCGGCTGGGCGTAGTCCTCGGGGCGAGAGCCGATGAAGACGATGTGGAACTGCAGGTCCGCAAAGCCGCTGACGATCTGATGCACCCAGCTCGACACGCCTCCCGAGACATAGGGGTAGGTGCCCTCCAGCAGCAGCATCACATCGATGCGCGTGCCGGGCGGCGGCACGAGGTCGGCCGGCATGGTGTTCATACCAGGGCCTCCGGCGCGGTATGCAGGGGCGGGGTCGCCGGAGCCGACAGGGGCGCGGGCGCGGTGGGCGTCGCGTCTCTTCCTCCTTCTTCGTGCGCCGACCACACGCGCACGACCGGCCGCAGGCGCGGAGCCACCTGCTCGGTGCGCATGGGGCGCAGCACTTGACGCACGTCGGCATAGCGGCGCTCCTGCCAGGCGAGTTCGGCGGCATACGGGCGCCACATGGTGGGGCTGGCGTCGGTGGCGCGCAGGCGCAGCAGCATCTCGCGGGCTTCCTCGTGCGCGCCCAGCGCCAGACTCAGGCGCAGATGCATCATCAACAGGCTCGGTTCGGCCGGCGTGGCCTCCAGCGCGAGCCGGCAGTACATCTTCGCCTGGTCCATCGTGAAGTCGCGCAGGTCGCCCTGGGCCAGGCCCTGGTAGACGAACTCGAGTTGCAGCTCGGCCACTTGCTGCGCGGCGCGGGCGAACTGCGCCCCCTGCGCACCCTCGGCGCGCAGGCCTTCCAGTTCGCGCATGGCGGCTTGCAGCTTGGCGGTGAGGTTGCGTTCCCACACCTCGACGATGCTGTAGGCCAGCAGACGGATCTCCTCGTCCGGGTCCGCCAGCAGGCTGCGCAACGTGGGCACGGCCACGCGCGGAGCCATCTCGCGCAGCGCCAGCACGGCGCGTATGCGTTGGGCGCGCGGGCGCGCCGGGTCTCGCGCCATGCGGGCCACCTGCCCGGCGGGCAGTTCGTCGGGGCGCTGTTCGATGTCCAGCGTGAGGGCGAACACTTCGAGCTTGGGCGCGTCGCGCAGGTGATCGAGCCGCTGCACGCGGGCGGGCCAGGCGCGTGCCAGCCAGGCGGCCGCCAACACGCCGGCCGCACCAAGCACGGGCAGCACCAGGGCGAGGGCATACGCGAGGGCGAGCGCCAGGCGCGCGGGGCGCTGCATCGCTGCGGGCAGAAGACGACGCATCAACAGGGCCGTCGGCACCGACGCTATGGCATGCGCGATCCAGAAAGCGAGGTACATCGTCCGGTCCCCGCTGAGCAGGAGCGTCAGCGCGCCCGTCTCGAGTGCGAGGGTGCCGGCGGCGAGCTTGGCGATGCTGGCGAGATCCACCGCTTCAGCTCCCCCCGCGCAAGTGCTGGCGCACGTCGTCGCGCAGCCGGGCGAAGCTGCCCGCGGCGTCCACGGTGTAGACGACGGGCTCGATGTCCTGTGCGGGCTCGCCGAGCACCGCCTCGAGCGTCTCTTCCATGTTCTGCAAGTAGGCGTTGAGTGCCGCGGCACTGACGAGCGGCAGCACCGTCACCCAGGCGGCCTTGCCCGCCGCACCGTCGATCAGCCAGCTCTCGCTTTCCACCGGTTGGGCCTGCTCCAGCCTTGCCCGCTGACCGGGGTTGAGCGACTGCGGCAGCGTCCACAGCACGGCCTGGCTGTGAAGACGGGCCCGCCGCCCCAGCCTCGTCAGCGCGGTCCACTCCTGCTGCAGCTCGATGGGGGCCTCGGGCCAGGCTTCGCGCAGCGGCCCCACACCCTGCTCGCGTTCGACGAAGTCGCGGTAGGCGTCCACCAACACCTGCAGACGCTGCAAGTTCGTCTGCTCGAACGACATGAAAGGCATCGTATGGGCGGCCAGCAGGGCCTGCACTTCGCCGTCCTCGGCGCAGCGCACGACCGCTGCGTAGACCCAGTCGCTGGTGTCGGCCTCGCCCAGCGACTCCTGGGCGATGTGGGCGGCGTGGCGGTTCTCGAGGACGGTCCCGATCAGCGGGTGGGTGTCGTCCAGATCGGGCAGCTCGTGGCCGAGCGACGCCGCTTTGCGCCACCCTCGCGAGGCCGCAGCATCGCGTACGAAGATGGCGGATTCCACGACCCGGCACGACTGGCTGAGCAGTTGCAGGAATCCCGTGGCCTGCGGCAAGCGGATGCGATCGTCCTCGTCGGCATCGGGGTGCTCACGCTGCCACTGCGCACACAACTGGCGGAAATCGAGCAGGGCGTCGCGCAGCGTGAGGGGGCGGTCCACCAATTCCTGCTCCAGCGTCGCCAGGGCCTCCTTCACGATGAACAGGCGCCGTTTCGTGCGCTCCAGCCGCACCTCCAGGTCCGCCGCGGTCTCGCGGTGCAGACGCTCGCTGCGCCGGTAGGCCGAGCCGAACTCGCCCAGGACGAGCGTCATCAGCGTGCCGCCCAGAAAGAACTCGCCCGGGAAATCGAACTGGGCGCCGGGTGCCGCGAAGCTGCCGTGGTTCCACCACCACACGGCGGCGTACAAGGCGGCGCCCAAGAGTCCGTAGCCTGCCCCGTAGCGAACCGCGGCGAGCCACGCGCCGAACCACACCCATGGAAAGCCGCCCCGCAGCGCAAGCGGATCTGCCGGACTGAGTTGCCAGGCCGCGGCCAGCACGAGCAGCGGCAGCAGCGCGCTCTCGGTCCACGCCCACCAGGTCGTGGCGCCGGCGCGCGGCCGCCACACCCGGTTCAACCAGGCGCGGCGGCGTCGCAGGCGGGTGCGGGCGCGTTGGAGGGGCATCAGCGACGTTCGGCGGCAGGCACGCTCTGGACTTGAAGTCCGCGCAACAGGTCCTCGATCTGCGACTGCCCGACGGCGGCCAGTGCCTCGTAGCCCCAGCCGGTGCGCGCCCCGGTGGCCGACCAGACCACCTCGCCGCTCCTCACGTCGGTGAGGCTGAGCGTGATGCCCACGGCGGGTTCGCCGTCCACGCCGCTCTTGTAGCGCCACTCGGTGACGGTGCCGCTCATGGCCCAGCGCGCGCCTTCGCGCCGCGCCCACTGCAGCGACTCCTGCAGGCTGGGCGGCTGCGTGGCCTCGAGTGGGTTGTCGGGGCCGCGCAGCGGGTAGCTGAGCACCTTCAGTCCGCGCTGCTGCAGCAGCGCCACCAGAATCGCGTGCGCGCGCCGGTCCGCGAACGCGGCCTCGGTGGCGTTGTGCAGCGGCAGCACGGCGACCGTGTCGGTCGTGCTCACGGCGGCAGCCCGTGCGGGCACGGCGCGGACCGCACACCCCGCGGTCCAGGCCGCGATCAACGCCAGGCCCGAGGCCATGGCCACCCGTCTCGTCATCGCTGTGCAGTCCATCGCTGCGGTTCCTTGTGTCGTGGGTCGATCCATCGTTCGCTTCTCGTCGTGGTCTACCGGCCGAACCATCGCCGGTACTGCAGGCGCACCTGCTGACCGGGCCCGGTGTCGGACTGGCTGCGTTGCACGCTGAACTCGAGCTCGTCGTCGCCTGCCACCGGCCCGCGCCACGCGATCGATGCGGCAGGGGTGAAGCCCGTGCGGCTCGAACGCGCCAAGGTGACCTCCACCTGCGGCCACCAGCGGCGCGAAGGCAGGCCATCGGCCAGCCCCCAGCGCACACCCAAGCCGAACTCGGCCTGCGAGCCGGGCAGCACCTGCGCGCCCGACAACGCCTCGCCGCTGGCGACCCAGCGGCCGAGCTCGGGCCGCGGGATGTCGTCGGCATGCTCGTCGCGCCAGGAGGCGAAGCCTCGCACGGCGAGCACCGGTTCGGCCCGGCGCAGCCAGTAGCCGGCTTCGGCGCGCAGCTCGGTCGTGCGGCCCAAGCGGCTTCCTCGGTCGGTGCGATAGCGTGCGGCGGTGGCCGTGGCCGTGCCGTACAGGCGCCCGTGCACACCCTCCCACTGTAGGGCGAGGTGGTCCCGGCGCGCCGCCAGCCTCAGCAAGTCGGTGTCGCCCGCGGCCGCGTCATAGGCCGCCGAGAGGCCGAGCCGGTACGCGTCGGTGAGCTGGTAGCGACCTTCGACCTGCACGGCGCTCGTCTGCTCGCCGACGCCATGGCGCTGCAGGGCGGCCGAGAGTCGGGCTCGTTCGCCGGCCTGCCAGGTGAGTGCGACGCCGGCGAGGGTCTGGCCCGACGGCAGCGGCGCCAGCGTGGAGCCGCCGCGTCGCGCGAGGCGCTCCCGCAGGCCGTGCGCGGTCAGTCCGAGGCGCTCGCCGAGGGCGAGGTGCACGGTCGCGCCGGTCCGGCGCAAATCGAGGCCGCCCAGGCGCTCATCCTGCAAGCCCAGCTCGGCACGGTGAGTGCGCTCGCGTTGCCGCTCGGTGTGCAGGCTGGCGAACGCCCGCAAGCGATCGGGGTCGTCCTCGCGTGCCGCCGACCGCTCCACGATCCGCGCGCTTTCGGCAAGCGAGGTCTCGCGTTCTCCGACCAGCCACAGCGCTTCGGCGCGGTCCTCGGCGGTCAGCGAGGCGCTGCCTTCGCGCCATTGCTCGCGCACCGTCTCGCGCTCGCCCCGCGCGAGGGCCCGCAACAGCCGCTGGCCCGCTCCGATCGAGCCGGCAACGGCTCGCCGTGCCAGCCACCAATCGGCCCACGAGTCGAAGTCGAGCGCGAGCAGCCAGTTGACGATGGCGGCGTCGGCCAGGGTCTCGGAGGCCGGCTCCAGACCGCCCTCGCGCAAGCGCTCGCGCAGGTCACGTACCAAGGCCCGCTGCTCGGCCTCGGTGGCCCGGCCGGGGGCGAGGCGCAGTTGCAGCAGCAAGCGCGCGAGTTCCTGGCCGGCGCGGGGCCGCGCGCCGGCAGGAGCGGCCGATGCGCGCACGAGCAGGTCCCAGGCGCGCTGCCGTGCTCGCTGCGCCGGGCCGCGCTGGCCCACCTGCTCCAGCAGATCAGCGTAGCTGGCGAGCCACAGCGGATCGTGCTCGCGCCGCGCGTACTGGGCCCGCATCAGCTTCGCCGCCCAGGCGGTCTGGCCCAGTTCGCGCGCTGCCTCGGCGAGCACCAATGCGCCCTCGGGATCGCGCTCCAGGCGACCCGCCTCCCGCGCCAGCGTCGCGTGCAGCTCCTCGAGCATCTGGCGCTCGAGGAGCAAGCTCACCCAATCGATGAGGATCGGCACGTTCTGAGGGGCCAGGGCCCGTGCGCGGCGCAGCAGGCGCAGGGCCGCCTCCATGTGGCCGAGGCCCCTCCACAGCGCCGCCTGACGCTGTACCACCGCGGGGCGGCGCTGCAATTGCGCGCCCACGGGTGAAGCGGCCATGGCGCGCTCCCACTCGAGCAGAGACGATGTGCTGGGCTGCTGCGCAATGACGTCCAGCCACAGCTCGGCCAGACCTGCCGAGGCACGGTGCGACCACAGCGACGGGGCCAGGCGCAAGGCCGCGGAGTTGCCTTGGAGACGGCGCGTGAGCGCAAGCAGGCGCTGGGCACGAAACTCGGCCATCGCGTCCTCGCCTTCTCCATTGAGAGCGTAGAGCGCGGCGTAGTCCCTCCATGCCCGGCGATCATCGCCCAGCTCCCACGCCAGGTCGGCCCGCAGTTCGAGATAGGTTTCGCGCACCTCGGCCGGCGTGCCGGCCTCCGGGTCGGGGGCGAGGAGCCGGGCGGCGTCTTCCAGCCGGACGGCTGCGAGCATGGCGCCAGCGCCTTCCAGGCGCGCTGCCGCGTCGAGCAGGCCCTTGCGGGCGGCCTCCTCGTAGGTGGCCAGCGCCTCGTCCACCTGGGCCTCGGCCCACAGCAGTTGCGCCAGCACGCGCAGCAGGCCCGGGTGTTGCCGCACCGCCCGGCGGGCGACTTCGATCGCCTCGGCCGTGCGGCCCTGCTGTCGCAACAAGGTGATGTAGGCGGTCCAGTCGGCGAACGGCATCGCACCGGCGGCTGCGCGCGTGCGCCAGTAGGCGATCATCGCGTCCCATTCGAGCAGGCCGGGGGCCAGCGCCTGGACACGGCCTTGCGCTTCGCGTGCGAGCGGCCCGCGCATGAGCTGCACCCACAGCGGCAGCGCTTCCCGGGGGCGGCCCGCCCATTCCAGCACCCGGGCATGGCGCTCGGCCCACACGGTGCTCGCAGCGTCGAGGCGACGTGCGAGGGCGCTGACTTGCAGCGCCGCGTCGAGGTCGCCGGCCGCGGCAAAGACGCGCCAGGCCTCGTCGAGCCCGCGCGTGTCCAGGCGGGCCGAGCCCTCCAGGGTGCCCGTCGCGTCCATGCCCAGCGCGCGGCGCAACCACTGCGCGGCGTCCACCGGCTGACCGGCAGCCACCGCCAGCCGCGCGAGCAGCCATGCGTCGGCGGTGTCCACCGGGGCCGGGGCCCCCAGGCCGCCCGCAGCCACCCGGTAGGCCTGGACCGCGTCGCCCGCGGAGAGCCAGGCCGCCGCCGCAGCGCGCCAGAGCGCTCGCTGGCGCAGCCCGTCGCTCGCCTGCGCGGCGGCGGTGAGCAATTGCGCGGCCGCCCGCGGTTGCGCCAGCGCCAGGAGGCGGCGTGCGAGATCCTCCGCCTGCAGGGGAGCCGAGCGGCCGCGCGCATCGGCCTCGGCCAGCAGCGCGCCGCTGCGGTCGAAGGCGCCCAGTTCGTGCAGCAGTTCGAGCGTGCCGATCCACTCGGCCGCCGAGGCCGGGCGACGCGAGAGGGCGCGCTCCAGCACGATCGCGTGCCAGTAGGCGGCCTCTTGCGTCTGCCCCGCGTCGCGGGCCGCCCGCCATGAGGCCACGGCCACCCGCTCGCGCAGCGCCTCCGCCTGCGGGCCGGCGACCTGCTGGAGCACCTGCCAGGCGCGGCGCACCTCGCCGATCGCGAGATAGCGCTCGGCCAGCAGTGTCAGCAGGCGTGCATCGCCGGGGTGCAGTCGCAGCAGGTTCTGCAAATAGTCGATCGCCAGCGCGTGATTGCCGGTCCGCTCGATCAGCCGCACCAGCCCCTCCCCGGGAAACACGATGGCCAGGACCACCAGGCAGACCCCGCCGAGGCCCACCAGCGCCCCGCGCGGCAACAGCCGGCTGCGCCGCGGATCGTCCGGCGACAGGCTGAGCAGGGGCCGGCGCCGCTGTTCGTCGGAGGGCGGGTCCACGGCAGCAGGCCGCGCCACGCGACGGCCGAGCGGCCACCATCCGGCCCGGCTGCCCTGTGGCGGTGCCGTGCGATGGCGCGATCCCGAGCCCACCGGGCGATCTTTCAACCCGGGCGGCATTGCACCTCGAGTGCGGTGGTCTCGCTGCGCACCAGGACCTCGGAGCCCTGGCGTCGCAGGGTGCCGGAGCCCGCCACCTGCCATCCGGGAGGGACCTCGATGCGCGCCTCGGCGGGCACGTGGCCTCGCAAGCGCGCGCGCCACCCGCCGCCGGGCAGGCGCTCGAAAGCGACGATCTCCGCGTTGGCGTCGACCAGGCGCGCGACTGCCGGCCCCGGGCGGATGCGAGCGTCCTCGGCCGTGAGGTGCAAGTAACGCAGCCCGCCGTGCTCGTTCCAGCCGGCGAGCCCGTCGCTGCTGGCCACTGACGGCGCAGGGGCGGCCACCGGTTGTCGCCACTGCGCCAGCGGGCGCCCGCTGGCGAGGCGCCAGCCGCCTTCGAGCAGTCGGCCGACGGCCGCGCTGCGCCAGGCATGCACCGTGTCGTGGTAGCGGCGCGCCGTCACCGGGTGCAGCGGTTGCGCGAGCGCCCACCGAAAGACCTCGTGCAGCGCTTTCGCCCCGGCGGGCTGGGTGACCAGGTAGGGATGGAAGTAGATGTTCACCGGTTTGAGCCGGCGCGGCAGGTCGGTCATGACGAAGGTGTCGACCACATGCTCGTACCCCGTATAGGGCGGCTGCCAGTCACCGGTGTAATCCATCTCGTTGGAGGCCGGCGCGTACACCTGGTACTCCCGCTGCTTGGAGATGCCCATGGGCCACAGCGCGGTGAGGGTTGGTCGGGCACGCGTCAGGGGGCCGCCCCCGCCGTTGATCGTGCCCATGCCGGCCTCGCGCGCCAGCCGGAGGGCCTCGGCGGGCGGGTTGCAGTTGCCCGACCACAGCAGCATCTCTACGGGCTTGCCGGGCGGACAGAGGCGCTCCTCGATCCAGGCCTTCGAGCCGGCGGTCTCGGTGCGCAGGTCGAACTCGTAGCCCGGCAACTGCAGGTGCACGCCGTATTGCAGTTCACGCCCAGCGGTGTCCAAGCCAGCCGCTTCGCCCCAGTGGAACGGGTGCGACCAAGTGTGGCTGCCGGCCTGGGCGTGGGGCAGGGCCAGAGCCTTGCGCGCCCATTCCTGGGCGAGACCCGCCTGTGATCCATAGACGCCCTGTTCGCTCACCTCGCCCACGATGAGCGAGACGGTCACCGGCACGCGGTAGCGCATCAGGTACTCGCGCACCAGGTACTCGCCCGCGGTCGGCGTGCCGGGAAGATTGCAACGGTTGAGCCAACCATCGCCGTCGAAATGCACGAAGAACGCGCGCCGCCCGACGCATGTCGTCACATCGGGCATCGGGTCGTCGCCCAGCCGCAGCGCCTGGCGCAAGAACTCGATCAGGTCGATCGCCCAGCGCGCGCCGCCGCCGCCCGGCAGCCCATAGACTCCGAAGCCGGGCAGTGCATAGCCGCCCCACGGGGTGATGGCGGCAGCGTCCATGCGTTGCCCCGCGCCGTCCTCCGCCCACAGCCACACCCGCGCACCGGGGCCGGCGTTCAGCAAGGAGGTCTCGTCGGGCAGCACACGCGGCAGCACTTCGGCAGGCGGCGTGCCGACGGCCCGCTGCACACGCACCGGGGCCTGGAGCCGGCCGTCCACGAGCTCGGCACCCAGCGTGCGCAGGAGTTCCAGCGGCACTTGGCCGAGCACCACCACCGGCACGTTCTCGCGCCGGGCCCGCGCGATCAGATCCTGCGCGGCATCGCCCATCGAGACATCGTCGAGGTAGAGCACCACGCCCGCATACCGGCCGGTGAGCGCCCGCGGCGGCGGTGCGGCCGTCACCTCGCGGTACTCGGGCACCAGGCCCAGGTACTCCAGGGGCAGGGCGCCGTAGAGGTGCGCCGAACGCTGTTTGAGCCTCAGGTGCTGTGCATCGACCGGGTCGTGCAGCAGCAGCACCTTGCGTGGAACGACTTCCACGCTGCCAACGCCGAGCGTCTCCAGCGCCGGGTCGGCCACCCAGGGAATGAGCCCGTCCGTCGCGATGCGACGGGCCGTCTCGCGCGCCAAGTCGCGGGCGCCCGGCGGCACGTAGTCGATCGCAATGCCGGGCAACCCGAGCCGGCGCATGTTGGCGAAGCGGTCCAGCAGCCATCGACGGTCGGCTGGCGGCACCGCTTCGTAGCGGCCGGTCGCCGCGTCGTACCGCTGGTACAGCGACTCGGCCGCCACCGCCACCACATGGCGCCCCAATTCGGCGTCCACCAGCTCGAAGCCTCGGTTGAGCATCAGCCGCACCCCGGGGAAGCGCTGCACGAGCGCGCCCAGCGTGTGCCGCAGGGCGGCGGCCTGCGCTTGGCGCTCGGCGTCGCTGGTGGCCACGAGCTGATAGGAGTCCAGCGTGTCGAGGAAGAACGCGCGAAAGCCCTGCTTCCAAAGCGGGGCGACGACGCGGTCGAGGAAGAACTCCGTCCAGCCCGGCGCAGTTTGGTCGATGACCCAGGAGCCCCAGGCTTCGTTGCGCCGGCGGACCCAGGCCGGCGGGAGGGACTCCGCGTAGTCGCGTCCAGGGTGCACCTCGCCTAGCGAGACATAGGCGAACGCCAGACCGTGCGGTGCCAGCGAGGCCGCGACGTCGGCCCGCGCGGCGAGCGCGTGACCCGGCTCGAGCACGACCCAGTCGAAGAGCCGCAGCTCATCCAGGGGCGGCTCGGCGCCATAGAAGAACGCCACCGCGGGCGGCCCGGGGGGCGTTGCTGCCCCCGGTGCGCGGGAAGCGGCGGTGGAGGCGGCCGACAGTGCGGGAAAGAGCGCCGGCGAGAGGCCCCGGACACCCAGCCCGGTCCACCCGGGCAGCTGCCACAGGAAGTCGCGTCGATTCATGTGACCCGAATTGTCACCAAGACGACGCAGCTTTGCGCCGGTAACACACAAACTCGCCCGGCCTTATCTCACGGGTCTCCGTAACGCCGGCCGCGCGGGCGCGGCAGTATGTCACGAGTCGTTACGCTCGAGCGTGCACGGACGGGGGCGAACCCCGCGAATGAGGGGGGGCGGGTCAGTCCAACGTCGCCTGCCGAACGGCCTTCTCCCAGCGGTGCATCAGCTCCTCGGCGCGCCCGCGCGGCATCGTGGGCAGGAAGCGCCGCTCCACCTGCCACAGGGCCGCCAGTTCGTCCAGCGAGTGATAGACGCCGCATGCGAGCCCCGCCAGGTAGGCCGCGCCGAGGGCGGTCGTCTCGATCACCTTGGGCCGCACGACGGGGATGCCGAGAAGATCGGCCTGGAACTGCATCAGCAGGTTGTTGACGCACGCGCCGCCGTCCACACGCAGCTCGGTGACCGGCACGCCGCCGGCGGCCTGGACGTCGCGGCTCATCGCCTGCAGCAAGGCGGCGCTCTGGTAGGCGATGGATTCGAGGGCCGCGCGCGCGATGTGGGCCGCCCCGCTGCCGCGCGTGAGCCCGACGATGGTGCCGGTGGCCTGCGGCTTCCAGTACGGGGCGCCGAGGCCCGTGAAGGCCGGCACGAACATCACGCCGCCCGAGTCCGGCACCGACTCGGCCAGGCGCTCCACTTCGCTGGACGCCTTGATGGCGCGCAGCCCGTCGCGCAGCCATTGCACCACCGCCCCGCCGATGAAGACGCTGCCCTCCTGCGCATACTCGCGCGTCGGCGTCGTCTGGGCGGCGGAGGTCGTGATGAGCCCATTGCGGGAGAGCTCGGCATGGCTGCCCGTGTGCATCAACAAGAAGCAGCCCGTGCCGTAGGTGTTCTTCGCGAGCCCCGGGCGGAAGCAGGTCTGGCCGAAGAGGGCGCTTTGCTGGTCGCCCGCGATGCCACCGATGTTGACGGCCGCGCCCAGCCACTCGGGCAGCGTCTCGCCGTACAGGTGCGCCGAGGGGTGCACCTGGGGCAACAGGCTCCTCGGGATGCGCAGGGCGGCGAGCAGCTCGTCGTCCCACTCGTTGCGGTGGATGTCGAAGAGCATCGTGCGCGACGCGTTGGTCACGTCGGTCACGTGCAGCCGCCCGCCCGTCAGCTGCCACACGAGCCAGGTGTCCACCGTGCCGAAGGCCAGCTCGCCGCGCTCGGCCGCCTCGCGGGCGCCGGGCACGTGATCGAGCATCCACTGGATCTTGGTGGCCGAGAAGTACGCGTCGATCACGAGCCCGGTGCGCTCGCGCACCAGCGGCTCCAGCCCTGCGTCGCGCAGGGCTGCGCAGGTGGGCTCGGCACGCCGGTCCTGCCAGACGATCGCGTTGTGCACCGGCTCGCCGGTGCGTCGGTTCCACAGCAGCGTGGTCTCGCGCTGGTTGGTGATGCCCAGCGCCGCGATGTCGCGCCCCTGCAGCCCCGCCTTGGCCAACGCTTCGCGCGCGGTGGCCAGCTGCGTCGCCCAGATCTCGTGGGGGTCGTGCTCGACCCAGCCGGGCTGCGGGTAGATCTGCGCGAACTCCCGCTGCGCCATCGAGACGACGTGCCCCTGGGCATTGAACACGATGCTGCGCGAGCTGGAGGTGCCTTGGTCGAGGGCGAGCAGGTAGGTCATCGGTGCTTCCTGGTGCGTGTCAGGCCGCCACTTCGCACAGCACGCCCGCGTCGGCCAGCAGACGCGGGTAGGGCTCCGGAGGCGGGGCGTCGGTGAACAGCATGTCGAGCTCGCTCACGTGGGCGAGCTCGACCATCGCGGGACGGTTGAACTTGCTGTGGTCGGCACACAGCCACACCTGGCGGGCGTGCTCGATGATCGCGCGCGAGACCTTCACCTCGCGGAAGTCGTAGTCGCGCAGCGTGCCGTCGGCCTCGATGCCCGAGATGCCGATCAGCGCGATGTCGACCTTGAACTGCCGGATGAAGTCCACCGTGGCTTCGCCGACGATGCCGCGGTCGCGCGAGCGTACGACACCGCCGGCCACGATGACCTCGCAGTCGGGGTTGTCGGTGAGGATGGCCGCGACGTTCAGATTGTTCGTGATGACGCGCAGGCCCCGATGCCGCAGCAGCTCACGCGCGACCGCCTCGGTCGTGGTGCCGATGTTGAGGATGAGCGAGCAGCCCTCGGGCACGGCGCGCGCCACCGCCCGCGCGATGCGCTGTTTGGCTTCGGCGTTCAGGCTTTGCCGCTGGCGGTAGGCGATGTTCTCGACCGTGGAAGTCGGCACGCGCACGCCGCCGTGAAAACGCGCGAGGAGCCCTGCCTCGGCGAGCAGCTTCACATCGCGCCGCACGGTCTGCAGCGTCACACCGAACCTTTCGGCCAACGCCTCCACCGAGACCGCGCCCTTGGCGCGTACTTCCTCCAGCAATTGCGACTGTCGTGGGTTGGGCGTCATGGGTGGGGATTGTGCCTGCGCCCGGTCGCGCGGCACGCCAAGGAACATAAGCGAACTCACGCGAACGCAAATGAGGGTTTGCGCGGCATTGATTTCTTTTCGGTTGTCGGCTAAAAGGAAAAAAGAAACTACAAAACGAACACAAACGAACTCACCTCGCTGCCCCGTGCCCTCGTGGGCTGGACGCAAACGCGGTGACGTGCACTTGCTCAGGAGACCGTTCCGGTGAAGCCATCGGACCCTACTGCCGCGTCCCGCCCGCGCGTCGCCGTCCCGGCCACGCCGCACGGGCAACCGCTGCAATGCGACGTCTTGATCGTCGGCGGCGGCATCAACGGCTGCGGCATCGCACGCGACCTCTCGGGCCGGGGTCTCGGCATCGTGCTGTGCGAGAAGGACGATCTCGCGCAGCACACGTCGTCGTCGTCGACCAAGCTGATCCACGGCGGGCTGCGCTACCTGGAACATTACGAGTTCTCGCTCGTGCGCAAGGCCCTGCAGGAGCGCGAGGTGCTGCTCAAGAGCGCCCCGCACATCATGTGGCCGCTGCGCTTCGTCATGCCGCACGACCGCTCGCTGCGGCCAGTGTGGATGATCCGCGCCGGGCTGTTCCTTTACGACCATCTCGCCCGGCGCGAGGTGCTGCCCGCGTCGCAGACGGTCGATCTGCGACGTCACCCGGCCGGCACCCCGTTGAAGGCCGCCTACACGCGCGGCTTCGTCTATTCCGACGGATGGGTGGACGACGCGCGCCTCGTCGTGCTCAACGCGCTCGATGCGCAGGCGCGTGGCGCGGCCATCCTCACCCGCACCCGTTGCGTCGAGGCGCGCCGCGGGCCCGCCGGCTGGGAGGCCACCCTCGTCGACGTCGAGGGGCGCCGGCGCGCCGTGCAGGCACGTGCGCTCGTCAACGCCGCCGGCCCCTGGGCCGAGCAGTTCCTGCGCGAGCATGCGCATCAGCGCGGCACCAAGGCGCTGCGGCTGGTCAAGGGCAGTCACATCGTCGTGCGGCGTCTGTTCGACCACCCGTACGCCTACATCTTCCAGAACCCCGACAAGCGCATCATCTTCGCCATCCCCTACGAGGGCGCCTACACGCTGATCGGCACCACCGATGTCGAACACCTGGGGCCCATCGGGCAGGCCCACATCGACGACGGCGAGATCGCCTACCTGTGCGAGCAGGCGAGCCGCTACTTCGCCCGCCCGGTGCGCCCCGAGGACGTCGTGTGGACGTACGCCGGCGTGCGCCCGCTGCTCGACGACGCTTCGGGCGACCCCTCGGCGGTCACGCGCGACTACCTGCTCGAGCTGGACACGACCGGTGGCGCGCCGCTGCTGTCGGTGTGGGGCGGCAAGATCACCACCTTCCGCAAGCTCGCCGAGGAGGCCGCCGACCTGCTCGGCCCCGCACTCGGCGTGCGCACGCCAGGCTGGACGGAAGGCGCGTTCCTGCCGGGCGGCGATCTCTCGGCCTACATCGGCGCGCCGCAGCGGCCCGATCAGGACTTCGAACGCTTCGACGCCGAGCTCGCGCGGCGCCATCCGTGGCTCGCCCCCGCGATGCGGCGTCGGTGGGCCCGGGCCTACGGGGCGCGGGTCGGCCTGTTGATCGGCGACGCTCGCGGGCCGGCCGATCTGGGCGAGGAAGTCGCGCCCGGCCTTCCTGAGGCGGAACTGGAGTACCTGGTGCGCGAGGAATGGGCCCTCAGCGCCGACGACGTGCTGTGGCGCCGCAGCAAGCTCGGCTTGCACCTGGAGCCGCCGCAGCGCGAAGCGGTCGAGCGCTGGATGGCAGCGCGACTGGACCCCGTGCACGGTGGGCTGACCGAGAGCCCCGCGCCCTGACACACAGGAGAGAGAACGACATGCAGTTGGTGCTGGAACGCATCGAGAAGCAGGTGGGCGCGCAGACCCACCTGTACCCGATGGATCTGGCCTTGCAGCCCGGTGTGGTCACCGTGCTGCTCGGCGCCACTCAGGCGGGCAAGACCAGCCTCATGCGCCTGATGGCCGGGTTGGACCAGCCCACGCGCGGTCGCGTGCAGGTGGACGGCCTCGACGTCACCGGCGTGCCGGTGCGCGAGCGCAACGTCGCGATGGTCTATCAGCAGTTCATCAACTACCCGTCCATGACGGTGTTCGACAACATCGCCTCGCCGCTGAAGCTGCGCGGCGAGCGCAAGGTGACCGAGCGCGTGCGAGCGCTTGCCGCCAAGCTGCACATCGAGCCCTTCCTCGAACGCTACCCGGCCGAGCTCTCCGGCGGGCAACAGCAGCGCGTGGCCTTGGCGCGGGCTCTCGCCAAGGCCGCGCCCCTCGTGCTGCTGGACGAGCCTCTGGTCAACCTGGACTACAAGCTGCGCGAGGAATTGCGCGAGGAACTCACGCATCTCTTTTCGAGCGGCGACTCGACCGTCGTCTATGCCACCACCGAGCCGACCGAGGCGCTCCTGCTGGGCGGCTACACCGCGGTGCTCGATGCGGGCGAGCTGCTCCAGTACGGCCCCACGGCCGAGGTCTTCCACCGCCCGCAGTCTCTGCGCGTCGCCCGGGCCTTCAGCGACCCGCCGATGAACCTCATCGCCGGCGAGGCCGCCCACCTGGGCGTGCGCCTGCCGGCCGGTGTGGAGGTGTCGGTGCCGCTGCCGGCCGCCGGCAGCCGCAGCGTCACCCTCGGGGTGCGCGCCAGCGCCCTGCGAGTGGACCGCCGCGAGGGCGACGTCGCCGTGCCCGGCACGGTGGAGCTGGCCGAGATCTCCGGCTCCGACACCTTCGTGCACGTGGTCACCCCGATCGGGGAACTGGTCGCTCAGCTCACCGGCGTGCACGAGTTCGACCTGGGCAGCACGCTGACGCTGTACCTGTCGCCTTCTCAGGTGTACGTCTTCGACGAGAGCGAGCGCCTGGTCGTCGCGCCGGCGCGCGCACGGGCCTTCAGCGCGAGCGAGGGGTGACATGGCACGCATCGACCTGGATCTCGCCCATTCCTACAAGCCGAACCCGCAACGCGATGAGGACTACGCGCTGCTGCCGCTGCGCATGAGCTTTCGCGACGGCGGCGCCTACGCGCTGTTGGGCCCCTCCGGCTGCGGCAAGACCACGTTGCTCAACATCATCTCGGGGCTGCTGAGGCCCTCGCAGGGCCGGGTCTCGTTCGACGGGCGGGAGGTGACCGCGCTCTCGCCTCAGGCACGCAACATCGCGCAGGTGTTCCAGTTCCCGGTCATCTACGACACGATGACCGTCGCCCAGAACCTGGCCTTTCCGCTCAAGAACCGGGGCGTGCCGCCGCAGCGCATCGAGGCGCGCGTCGGACAGATCGCCGAGATGCTGGAGCTGTCCGCGGATCTCGACCGGCGCGCCGCCGGGCTGTCGGCCGATGCGAAGCAAAAGATCTCGCTCGGCCGCGGCCTCGTGCGCGAGGACGTCTCGGCGGTGCTCTTCGACGAGCCGCTGACCGTGATCGACCCGCACCTCAAGTGGCAGTTGCGGCGCAAGCTCAAACAGATCCACCACGAACTCAAGCTCACGCTCATCTACGTCACGCACGACCAGGTCGAGGCGCTCACCTTCGCGGAGGAGATCGTCGTGATGACGCGCGGGCGTGCGGTGCAGATCGGCTCGGCCGACCAGCTCTTCGAGCGGCCCGCCCACACCTTCGTCGGTCACTTCATCGGCTCGCCGGGCATGAACTTCCTGCCCGCGCGCATCGAGGCAGGGCACGTGCACGTCGCAGGCCACCGGCTGCTCCTGCCGCCCGCTCGGGCCGGCCTGGCCGACGCAGGCGAGGTCACGCTCGGCGTGCGGCCCGAGTACGTGCGGCCCACCGCAGCGCAGGCGCCGGGCGCGGTGCCGGTGCGCGTCCTGCGCGCGCAGGACATCGGCACCAGCTGGCTGCTCACCGCACGAGCCGGCGAGGGCGAAGGGGCTCCGCTGCTCAAGGCGCGCGTGTCCGCCGAGCAAGCGCCCCCACAGGAGCAGGGCCTCGCATGGTGGTCGGTGTTGGGGCCGCACACCTGCTTCTACAAGAACGAGGAGCTGATCGCGTGAAGACGCTGCCCATCCCCGCGGCCGCCCGCCGGCACGCGCACCTTGCAGGAGCGGTGCGATGAAACCGATCAATCAGAAGGCCTGGCTGCTCGTGCTGCCGGTGATCCTGTGTGTCGCGTTCTCGGCGGTGTTGCCGCTGATGACCGTGGTCAACTACTCGGTGCAGGACATCATCTCGCCCGAGCGGCGCGTCTTCGTCGGCACCGAATGGTTCGCCCTGGTGATGCGCGACGAGGAACTGCACGCGGCGCTGGTGCGGCAGATCGGGTTTTCACTCGCGGTGCTGGCCGTCGAGATCCCGCTGGGCATCGCGTTGGCGCTGTCGATGCCGGCGCGCGGATGGCAGGCCTCGGCGGTCCTGGTCATCGTCGCGCTGTCGCTGCTCATCCCATGGAACGTCGTGGGCACGATCTGGCAGATCTACGGGCGCACCGACATCGGTCTCTTGGGCGCGGCGCTCGCGTCGCTCGGCATCGACTACAGCTACACCGGCTCGGCCACCGACGCCTGGGTCACGGTGCTCGTGATGGACGTGTGGCACTGGACGCCGCTGGTGGCCCTGTTGTGCTATGCGGGCCTGCGCGCGATTCCGGACGCCTACTACCAGGCCGCGCGCATCGACGGCGCGAGCAAGTTCGCCGTCTTCCGCTACATCCAGTTGCCCAAGCTGCGCGGCGTGCTGATGATCGCGGTGCTGTTGCGCTTCATGGACAGCTTCATGATCTACACGGAGCCCTTCGTGCTGACGGGCGGCGGGCCCGGCAACGCGACGACGTTCCTCTCGCAGTACCTCACCCAGAAGGCCGTGGGCCAGTTCGACCTCGGGCCGGCGGCGGCCTTCTCGCTGATCTACTTCCTCATCATCTTGCTGCTGTGCTTCATCCTCTACAACTGGATGCAGCGCGTCGGCACGCTCGACTCGACGGAGGGTGCCCATGGATGAGCGCCGCTTCAGAAAGCGCGTGATCTTCCTGATCGCCTACCTGCTGTTCGCGATCCTGCCGGTCTACTGGATGGTCAACATGTCGTTCAAGACGAACGACGAGATCCTGTCCAGCTTTTCGCTGTGGCCGCGCGACTTCACGCTCGCGCACTACCGCACCATCTTCACCGACGAGTCCTGGTACTCGGGCTACATCAATTCGCTCATCTACGTCGCGATCAACACGGTGATCTCGATCACCGTCGCGCTGCCGGCCGCCTACGCCTTTTCGCGCTACCGGTTCCTGGGCGACAAGCACGTCTTCTTCTGGCTGCTGACCAACCGCATGACGCCGCCCGCGGTGTTCCTGCTGCCGTTCTTCCAGCTCTACACGACGCTGGGCCTCATGGACACGCACATCGCCGTGGCGCTGGCACACCTCGTCTTCAACGTGCCGCTGGCGGTGTGGATCCTCGAAGGCTTCATGAGCGGCGTGCCGCGCGAGATCGACGAGACCGCCTACATCGACGGTTACTCGTTCCCCAGGTTCTTCCTGACGATCTTCCTGCCGCTCATCAAGGCGGGCGTGGGCGTCGCCGCGTTCTTCTGCTTCATGTTCTCGTGGGTGGAACTGCTCATGGCGCGCACGCTGACCAGCGTCAACGCCAAGCCGATCGTCGCGACGATGACGCGCACCGTCTCGGCCTCGGGCATGGACTGGGGCGTGCTCGCCGCAGCCGGCGTGCTCACCATCGTGCCCGGCGCGATCGTGATCTGGTTCGTACGGCACTACATCGCCAAGGGCTTCGCGATGGGGAGGGTGTGATGTTCGACTGGATGGTGTGGACGCTGCCCGTGGCCGTCTTCTTCGCCTGCATCGCCTTGGTGCTCGTCGGCATGACGATCTGGGAGATCAAGTCGCCGACGACCACGCGCAAGGGGTTCCTGCCGATCGCGACCACGCGCGGCGACCGGCTGTTCATCGGCCTGCTCGCGGCGGCCTACATCAACCTCGTCTGGGTGGGCCTGGGCGAGAAGCTCGCCGTGTGGTTCTCGCTGGAGCAGGAGCCCTCGGTGTGGATCAGCTTCGTCCTGTCGATGGCTGTGCTGGGGTGGATCATGCGCAAGGGGTGAGCTGCGCGTCTGGCAGGCAGAACCGGATTCAACGAGGCGCGGCCGGAACTTCCCGCGGTCACGCTCGAAGGCATGCAGGGAAGGGCATCACGAGGAGACCGACATGAAGCAACGCTTGACGGCCGTGGCATTCGCCGCTGTGGCCCTGGCGCTGGGGCAAGCCGCCTGGGCCGGAGAGGCCGAGGCCAAGAAATGGATCGACAGCGAGTTCCAGCCGTCGACGCTGTCCAAGGACCAGCAGATGGCCGAGATGAAGTGGTTCATCGAGGCGGCCAAGAAGCTGCAGGCCAAAGGCGTGAAGGAGATCTCGGTGGTGTCCGAGACCATCACCACGCACGAGTACGAGGCCAAGACGCTGGCCAAGGCCTTCGAGGAGATCACCGGCATCAAGGTGCGTCACGACCTCATCCAGGAAGGCGACGTGGTCGAGAAGCTGCAGACCTCGATGCAGTCGGGCAAGTCCATCTACGACGGCTGGATCAGCGACTCCGACCTCATCGGCACGCACTACCGTTACGGCAAGATCCTGCCGCTGACCGACTACATGAACGGCGCGGGCAAGGAGTTCACCAACCCGGGGCTGGATCTGAAGGACTTCATCGGCATCAAGTTCACCACCGCGCCGGACGGCAAGCTCTACCAACTGCCCGACCAGCAGTTCGCCAACCTCTACTGGTTCCGTGCCGATCTCTTCGAGCGCAAGGACCTGAAGGACAGGTTCAAGGCCAAGTACGGCTATGAACTCGGCGTGCCGCTCAACTGGAGCGCCTACGAGGACATCGCCGACTTCTTCACCAACGACGTCAAGCAGATCGACGGCAAGCCGATCTACGGCCACATGGACTACGGCAAGAAGGACCCGTCGCTCGGTTGGCGCTTCACCGACGCGTGGCTGTCGATGGCCGGCACGGCCGACCGCGGCATCCCCAACGGCATGCCGGTGGACGAATGGGGCATCCGCGTCGCGGAGGACAAGTGCACGCCGGTGGGCGCCTCGGTGTCGCGCGGCGGTGCCACCAACTCGCCGGCAGCCGTCTACGCGCTCACCAAGTACGTGGACTGGATGAAGAAGTACGCGCCCAAGGAAGCCACCGGCATGACCTTCAGCGAGGCCGGCCCCGTGCCGGCCCAGGGTCAGATCGCGCAGCAGATCTTCTGGTACACCGCGTTCACGGCCGACATGACCAAGCCGGGGCTGCCGGTCGTGAACCCCGACGGCACGCCCAAGTGGCGCATGGCCCCGTCGCCCTACGGCCCGTACTGGAAGGACGGCATGCAAAACGGCTACCAGGACGTCGGCTCCTGGACGTTCTTCCAAGGGCATGACCCCAACCGGCTGGCCGCGGCATGGCTCTATGCCCAGTTCGTGACCAGCAAGACGGTGTCGCTGAAGAAGTCGATCACCGGGCTGACCTTCATCCGCGACAGCGACATCCGCCACGACTACTTCACCAAGAACGCCGCCAAGTACGGTGGCCTCATCGAGTTCTACCGCAGCCCGGCGCGCGTGGCCTGGACGCCCACCGGCACCAACGTGCCCGACTATCCCAAGCTCGCCCAGCTGTGGTGGAAGAACGTGGCCACGGCCGTCACCGGCGAGAAGACGCCGCAGCAGGCGATGGACAACCTCGCCGAGGAGATGGACCAGGTCATGGCGCGTCTGCAGCGCGCCGGCATGGCCCGCTGTGCCCCGAAGCTCAACGGCAAGGGCGATCCGAACAAGTGGCTCTCTGCGAACGCCGCGCCCTGGGCCAAGCTCGCGAACGAGAAGCCCAAGGGCGAGACGATCGCCTACGACAAGCTGCTGCAAGCCTGGAAGGAAGGCAAGGTGCGCTGAAGCGCCCCTGGCCGGGGGATTCCGACCCGGATGTCTCCTCGCCCGGTTCCCCGGGCGTTGGTGGGCTGCCCCACAAGGGCGGCCCTTTTTCTTCTGAGGGCCGCTGCTCCTGCGCCGCGAGTTACAACTTTCACTTCGTCACGGCTTGCGCATTGAACTTGCTCACGGTCGAATGTGTCCAACTTCGTACCTGACGAGGAGCTGATGGTGAAATACGTTGTGGTGCCTGCGGTCAGCCTGGCGTTGCTGGCCGGCTGCGCGAACATGTCCGAAACACAAAGCAACACTGCCAAGGGCGCCGGCATCGGCGCGGTCGCAGGCGCCGTGCTCGGGGCGGCGACGGCGGGCGGCAACAAGGGCAAGAGCGCGGCCACCGGGGCGGCCATCGGCGCGGGCGTCGGTGCGATCGGCGGCTACATCTGGTCCAAACGCATGGAAGAGCAGAAGGCCAAGATGGAGCAGGCCACCCAAGGCACCGGTATCGACGTCGCGCGCACACCGGACAACCAGATCAAGGTCCAGATCCCGAGCGATGCGGGCTTCGATGTCGGCCGCGCGGCCGTCAAGCCTCAGCTCGCCGGGGTGCTCGACAAGTTCGCGCAGAGCATGCGCGATCATGCCGCGACGCAGATCCGCATCATCGGGCATACCGACAGCACCGGCGGCGATGCCATCAACAACCCGCTGTCGTTCGAGCGCGCGGCCTCCACGCGCGACTACCTCGTCGCGCGCGGGGTGGCGGCCAACCGCATCACCATCGACGGGCGTGGCAGCCGCGAGCCCATCGCGTCCAACGAGACGGAGAGCGGGCGCGCGCAGAATCGCCGCGTGGAAATCTTCGTGGCCGAGCCGCAGCAGGTCGCCCAAGGCACGGCGCGCTGAGGGTGAAGGGCACCACCGCTGAGCGGGCGCGCCACCACAGGCGCGCCCTGCGGCTGTCGGTCGCGCCGGCGATGGTCGCACTGGCCGCACTGGTGGCCGGGTGCGCCGGCATCGGCGGCGGCCCCGGTCGTCCGGGCGGTCCTGCGGCGGCCTCGTTGTCGCAGCAACGCTGGCAGCTCGAGCAGGACCTCGCGGGCACGCCGGTCGAGGTGGCCTCCGCCGAGGGAGGCTACCGCGTGAGTGTGCCGCTCAAGTACAGCTTCGACCGCCAGCGCTCGGCGGTCAAGCCGCCCCTGGCTGCCGTGCTGGACCGCGTCGCGCGCGTCGTGCGCAGCGGCGAGGGCGTGCGGTTGCGGGTGTCGGCCCCCCCGGATCGCGCTGGCGCCGACCTGCTGGCGCAGGACCGGGCGGCCAGCGTCCGCGACTACCTCGTGGCCCGTGGGGTGCCGCGCGCGCGCTTCGCCGAGCCCGGGCCCGCCACGCCGGGCGGCGTCGTCGAAGTGCTGGTGGCGCCGGCACGCTGAGGAGCGCGCGGCCGCCTCTTTGCGACCCTTGCGCGAGCGAGCCTCCCGGAAGGGGCGAGCGGCCGACGCGCCGCTTCTCAGGCTGCCAGCTGCGTGAACAAGCCCTGATGGGCGCAACGCGGGCGGTACTTGCCCACCCGCTCGGCGATCTGCGCGATGTGCTCGGGCGTCGTGCCGCAGCAGCCGCCGGCAATGTTCAGAAAGCCCGCCTGGGCGAACTCCTCCATCAGCCGGCCGGTCACTTCCGGCGTCTCGTCGAAACCCGTTTCGCTCATCGGGTTGGGCAGGCCGGCGTTGGGATAGCAGGAGATGTAGGTCTCCCCGGCGATCTTCGACAGCTCCTCGATGTACGGCCGCATCAGGGCCGCGCCGAGCGCGCAATTGAGCCCGATGGCCAGCGGCTTGGCGTGCCGCACCGAATGCCAGAACGCCCCGACCGTCTGACCGGACAGGATGCGCCCGGAGGCGTCGGTCACGGTCCCCGAGATGATGACGGGCAGCCGCTCGCCGGTGGCCTCGAAGAGCTCGTCGATCGCGAAGATCGCGGCCTTGGCGTTGAGCGTGTCGAAGATGGTCTCGACCAGCAGGAGGTCGGCGCCGCCCTCGAGCAGGCCTTGCGCCTGCTCGTAGTACGACTCGCGCAGCTCGTCGAAGCTCACGTTGCGGGCCCCGGGGTCGTTGACATCGGGGCTGATGCTGGCCGTGCGCGGCGTCGGGCCGATCGCGCCGGCCACGAAGCGAGGCTTGTCGGGCGTGCTGTACTTGTCGCAGGCCTGACGGGCGATGCGCGCCGCCTCCACGTTCAGCTCGCGCGCCAGCTCGGCCAGGCCGTAGTCTTCCTGCGCGATGCGCGTGGCGCCGAAGGTGTTGGTCTCGATGATGTCCGCCCCGGCCGCGAGATAGCGCTCGTGGATCTCGAGGATCACATCGGGCCGCGTGAACACGAGCAGTTCGTTGTCGCCCTTCAGGTCCTTCGGGTGATCCGCGAAACGGGTGCCGCGGTAGTCTGCCTCGCCGAGCTTGTAGCGCTGGATCATGGTGCCCATCGCGCCGTCGAGGATGACGATGCGCCGGCGCAGCAGCTCGGGCAGGGCGGTGGCTCGGGTGTAGGGGCGTTCGCTCATCCCGGCATTGTAGGCAGCGCCTGCGCGCCGCGCGCCAAGAAGGCCTTGCCTTCGGCGGGCCGGGCCAGGGGCCGCGGCATCGGAGACAATGCAGGGGGACACACCATGAAACACCTGACCCCCAAGGAAGCCTGGGCCTACCTGCAGTCTCGCCCGGAGGCGCTCCTCGTCGACGTCCGCATGGAGATCGAGTACCTGTACGTGGGGCACCCGCCGGGTGCCGTGCACGTGCCTTGGTACGAGTACCCGGACATGCACCCCGACCCGGCTCGCTTCGTCGAGCAGGTGCGCCGTGAGGCGGGCGGCGACCTCGACCGCCCCCTCGTGCTGCTGTGCCGGTCCGGCAAACGCACCGTGGCCGCGGGCGAGGCGCTGGAGGCGGCCGGCTTTCGCGAAGTGATCAACGTCCTCCACGGCTTCGAGGGCGACCTCGACGCCCACTTCCACCGCAACACCGTCAACGGCTGGCGCCACGACGGGCTGCCGTGGGAGCAGCTCTAGGGGCGAGCCGTCCTCGCCCGGCCGACGCTAGCGGAACCCGATCGCCCGGCGCTCGCGCACCTCGGGCTTGACGCGGTACTCCGACTCGAGCTGGCTCAGGAACTCGTCGGCATCGAGCCGCTCGCCGAGCAGTTCCTCCTGCCGCCGGACCGCCGCGAAGTCGCCGAGCGCCAGGCCCTCCAGCTTCGCCAGGCGCGAGCGCCGCTCCTCGCTGAGCTCGCTCGCATCGCCTTGCAGCGCCTCGGCGACGAACATGCGTTCGCGCTGTGAGGCAGTCAACGGCAGGAAGCGGATCTTGAACGTGAAGCGCCGCAGCGCCGCCTCGTCGATGTCCTCGAACAGATTGGTCGTGCAGATGAAGATGCCGCGGAAGCGCTCCATGCCCTGCAGCATCTCGTTGACCTCGCTGACCTCGTAGTGCCGCTCGGCGCGGCGCCGGCTGCGCAGGAAGCTGTCGGCCTCGTCGAGCAGCAGCACGGCCTCCTCGGTTTCGGCCTCCTCGAACATGCGCGCCATGTTCTGCTCGGTCTCACCGACGAACTTGCTGACGAGGTCCGACGCCTGCCGCACCATGAGCGGGCGCTGGACCTCCTGGGCAATGTGCTCGGCCAGCGCCGTCTTGCCGGTGCCGGGCGGGCCGAAGAAGCACAGGGTGCCGTGCCCCTTGCGTCGCAGCGCTTCGATGACCCGCGGCAGCGCGAAGCGTGTCTCGAGGTGCAGCAGGTCCAGCGCGTAGCGCGTGACGACCGGCCGCGCGGGCGAGCTCGCCGCCGCCGTGCCGAGCGCCCGGTCGGCATGGGCGAGCTGGCGTTCGATGAGCGCCTCGAGTCCGCCAGGGTGCGCCCCGTCGGTGAGGCGCGCGAAGCGCACGGCGGTGCGGATCTGCGCTGGAGTCAGCGACTTGCGTGCCGCCATCCGGCCGACGAACTCCGCCGACACCGGGACCTCGGCCAGCACTTTCGCGATCATGGCCTCGCGCGCTCCGGGCGGCGGCGACTTGAGTTCCAGGTGGTACTGGAAGCGGCGTCGGAAGGCCGGGTCGATCTGCTCGATGCGGTTGGTGATCCAGATCACCGGTACGGGGTTGCTCTCCAGGATCTGGTTGACCCACGCCTTGCCGCTCACCGAGCCCGACGGCCCGCCGTCGCCGACGTCCAGCCGCGCCATCAGTTGCGCGGTGTCGGTGCTGAGCGGCGGGAACACATCCTCCACCTCGTCGAACAGCAGCGCGACATTGGGGCTGCCCTTGAGGAACACGTGGCTGATCTGCAAGGAGCGGTAGCGGTCGCGCCCGGAGAGCGAGTTGCCGTCCCGGTCGGCGTACTCGACCTCATAGAGCTCCAGCCCGGCGGCCTGAGCGACGACCTTGGCGAGCTCCGTCTTGCCGGTGCCCGGCGGCCCGTAGAGCAGCACGTTGACGCCCGGCTCGTGCCGCGCCACCGCATTGCGCAGCAGCGCCACCAGCACCTCGGTGTCCTCGGCCACGTAGGCGAAGTCCGCCAGCGTCAGCTCAGTGCGCGCGGCGGGCCGCGTGAACACCGCCATCAGCTCGTTGCGGTCGCGGTACTCGCGCATCAGCACCGGGGGCAACTGGTCCGAGACCTTCATCAAGTCGGCCAGGTCGGTGATGTTGTGCTCGGAGATGAGGTTCTCCACCATGCCGATGCGCTCGAGACGGGAGCCCGCCCGCAAGGCCTCGGCGACCTCGCGTTCGTCCACGCCAGCCACGTCGGCCAGCACCGCGTAGGCCTCCTGCGCGTTGGCCACCTTGAACTCGACCAGCAGCCCGCGCAGTTCGCGCTGGTAGCGCGCCAGCGTGCCGTACAGCAGCAGCGCGCGCTCCGCGGCGTTGAGCTGCAGCAGCCCCGCCAGCGCGTCGATGTTTTTCTGCACCAGGGTGGATTCCTTCTTGAGGTTGCCGTCCAGCCACTCGCAGGTGGCCGTGAGCACCGACAGGAACTCCTTCGGGGCGTCCTTGATGTATTCGTCCAGATAGAAGAAGAGCGTGCCTTCCTCGTAGGGGCCGCGCCAGACGCCGTGCCGCTCCACGAAAGCGGCGTCGGACAGCGCTTCATGGCCCTTCCAGTGCTCGTTGCCGACGCAGCGCCGCGCGAGGAACTGGCGCAGCCGGGCAAGCGCCGGCTGGGGCCAGGCGAGGTGGCGGCCCACCAGCGAAAGCAGGCTGCTCCAGTCGCGCCGCACGTTGAAGCGTCCGGCATGGCGCAACGTGAGCGTGAGCACGAAGTGCGAGCACATCCGGTCCAGCACCGGCGAGTCGGCCAGGCCCGGAGACAGCACCACGCGGGGCTCGGCATGACGTTTGACCATGCGTGCCTCCTTGTGTCTGAATGAGCGCCGACCCTGATGCCGGCACGGGCCACGATAGCGCAGGCCGCCGGTCTAGGGAAGCACCCGGTGGCCACGGGGCGCGGCCACACTGTGACAGAAGGGGTGGGGGAGGCGGGGGAGAAGTCCCTTAGACCGCCAGGGAAACGGCGCGACGCGCCGTGGGGGCCAGGCCGCGCGCCGCCCGGCAGGAGCGTGCGCGCAGCCCAGCACTCAGTGCAGCACGACGGGTTGCTGCATCAAAGAGGAGAAGCGCTCGATGTACTCGTCGATGTCTTCCACCGTCGGGGACTGCTCGATCAGCGCTTCCACGCCCTGCTTGAAACTCTCGGCCAGGGCGCCTTCGAGGTAGATCTCTTTGCGATTGAACTTGTCCACGATTTCGTAGCCGCCACGCACCAGGGCCGGGTTTTCGTCCTCGCTCGCCGGCACGCGGAATTCCACCACCGCGTAGTTGTCGGAGTTGTAAAGCATTTCCATGGACCGTACTCCTTGCCCCCGGGGGCCGCGGCAGGTGCCGGGGTCCGGGCACAGTTCCCAGGTGAGGACCGTGCGGCAAGTTTCAAGCCTGACGGCTCACCCCGCGCGACGCAGCGAGAGCTCGACCGGCTCGTCGTGTCCGTCGGCCCAGCGCGCGTACACCGGCAGGTGCCGGCGGGCGGGATCGAGCCACACCTCGACCGAGCTGTCCTGCGGCTCACGGGCCAGCCGCACCAGCTTGACGGCACGCACCGGGCCCGCATCCACCTCCACCGGCCGAAGGCCGTCCGAGCGGAAGGTCCAGACCCCCGAGTCGCCGCGGGCTCCCACCACGCGCAGGGCCACCGTGCGGCCGGCGGCGACGCGTTCGCCATCGGCGTGCGCGATGCCGGCCAGTTGCACGAGCCAGCTCAGACGGTCCTGCATGCCGGCCACCCAGCGGACCCGCTCGGGCGAGGACGAAAACGTGACCCAGCCGCTCGCGCGGTCGAACCGGGCCACTTGTTCTTGCCGACGCCACCGCCGGTCCGAGAAGCTGGCCGGCACCAAGCCCTGGGGCCCCAGCACGCCCATGCTGCGTTGGGTGATGATGGTGCCGAAGACGGGCGCCTCGCCCTGCAGCACCAGCTCATAACGGTCGGCCTGCGGCGCAAAGCGCAAGCTGCCGGTCACGGCAAGGCTGCCGCGCGTCAGGCGATAGCTCCATCGAAAGCCCCCGGGCAGGCGCACGGCATACAGCGGCGGCACGCCGGTCGGGGGGGCTGCGGAGGCCGGCTGGGCTTGGGCCCGCACGGCAGGGCACAGGCTGGCGGCCATCGCCGCGAGCAGCGCCCGCCGTCTTGCCTGTCCCGAGCCCCCGGGCCCATGCGGGAGGCGCTCTCTACAATCCGCCGCCATGAAGCTCGCCACCTATCAGGACGGTTCGCGCGACGGTCATCTCGTGGTCGTCTCCAGAGATCTGAGCATGGCCCATTATGCGACCGGCATCGCCACACGCCTGCAACAGGTTCTCGACGACTGGAACTTCCTGTCGCCGCAGCTGCAAGATCTTTACGATCAGCTCAACCAGGGGCGGGCCCGCCATGCCTTCCCGTTCGACCCGGCGCTGGCCATGGCACCGCTACCCCGGGCGAGCCGCTACGTGGCGGCCGACCAGGAGGGCAAGGGCCTGCGCCTGCACGAGCGCGCACCGGACGGCCTGCTGGGGGTGGCGGACGAGGCTGCCGTCCCGCACGGATTCGACGGGGCGGACTTCGGCGCCCGGCTGGTCGTCGTGACCGCAGACATCGCCGCTGGAGCCTCCGCAGAGACGGGGCTCGAAGGCGTGCGGCTCCTCGGGCTGGCATGCGAGCTGGCCGTGGTGGACCGGGACGCGATGCGGCGCCCCTGGACGACCAGCTTCGCGCCGGTCCTGTGCACCCCGGACGAAGCCGGGACCGGCTGGGCCGCAGGCCGGCTGCAGGCCCAGGTGCAGGTCCAGGTCAACGGGCGCAAGTTCGGGCTCGCCGATGCGGGGCGCGACACGCGGGCTTGCGCCGGCGTCTGGCTGCGCGAGCTCGCGCGGCACCGCCAAGTGCACGCCGGCACCCTGGTGGCCGGGCCGGTGCTGACCCCCACCGACGGCTCCCTGGGCTACGCGAGCCTGCACGACAGGCGCGAGGCCGAAAAGGCGGACCAGGGGGAGCCGCGCACGCCCTGGCTCCAGCGCGGCGACCACGTCCGAGTCGAGGCCAAGGCCCCGGAAGGCGCTCCGTTGTTCGGCGCTGCCACGGTCACCCTGGCCTGAACGCTCCACCCACGATTGCGCGGCCGTCCGAGGGCGGCACGTCACCGATGAACGGTCGTTCAAAACCGCCATCCCGCCGACGTCCCCACGCCAAGTGTTGCGTCCAGGCGTCAGTTTCTCTAGCCCGCGCCCTCTTTTTGGGTGACGAGTACGCCACAACGAAGATCGCGAATTCACAATCGTGACACTTTCCGGCTGTTCGTACTCCGCACAACTTCCCTGCGAAGGGTGCCGGACACCGGGAAAGTGATCGCAAGGCGCGCGGCGCGAGAGAGGTTTCACTGCCGTTCGCCCCTGAAACGCTAGCAAAGGAAAAATCATGAAACGAATCGCTCTCGTGGCCGCCCTGGCCGCTGCATACGCGGCTCCCGCGTTCGCCCAAAGCAACGTGACCATCTACGGTCGTTTGAACGTCTCCGTCGAGCGCCAGAAGGCCGGCGGCGAGTCGCTGACGGGCATGGTCGACAACTCCTCCCGTATCGGCTTTCGTGGCACGGAAGACCTGGGCGGTGGCCTGAAAGCGCTGTTCATGCTGGAGCACGGCTTCAACGCCGACACCGGCACGAACCAAGGCGCCATGTGGGGTCGCGAGAGCTGGGTCGGTCTGGAAGGCGGCTTTGGGCGTCTGCGTCTGGGCAACACCCCGAGCGGCACCTACTTCGCGACCGCCGACTACATCAGCATGCACAACCATGACACGGGCACGTCGTCGGATGCGCTGTACGCCTATGTCATGCGCGACACCAACAAGATCTCCTACACGACGCCCAGCCTCGGCGGCCTGACGGCTGAACTGCAGTACAGCCTGAAGGAAACCACCACCGGCGGCGACAACGCGTGGGAAATCGCGGCCAACTACCAAGCAGGCCCTCTGCACCTGGGAGGCGGCTACGTGAAGTTTGGTGAGGACAAGCTCTTCGTGATCCGTGCCCTGTACGAAATGGGCGCCTTCACGTTCGGCGGTTACTACGAGCGCGACGACTTCGACGGCGACAAGCGCAACAACTTCCGTCTGGCCGGCATGTACACCATGGGCGCCTCCGAGTTCCACCTGAACTTCGGCCTGGCCGGTGACGTGGGCGACCTCGACGACTCGGGTGCCAAGCAGTTCACGCTCGGCTACAACTACAACCTGAGCAAGCGCACCAAGCTGTACGCGTTCTATACCCGCATCAACAACGAAAACAATGCGGCTTACGCGCCCGCCCGCCTGCAAGGCAACCTGTCGATCGGCAACGGGCAAAACTTCAGCTCCTTCGCCGTGGGCGTGCGGCACAACTTCTGATCGATTCGCACCGATCGGCGAAACGGCCCTGCGGGGCCGTTTTTCTTTTCGTCACGCGTGGTCAAGCGTGGCGAGTGCGCGCAGAATGGGGACGGGACGGGCCGCCTGGCGCCCGCCCGGGTCGCGCGCTGCGCCGCCTGACGAGAGGCCGGCGGCGGCCGTGCCCCGCGCGCCAGAACGCTCTTGCCCGCTTACGAGGAGGCACGGGGATGAACGATGCAAGTGGACCGGGCAGCCAGATGCCCGGATTCGACTTTCTGCGCCAGCTCGGCGCCCAGGCGGGATCGGCCGCGCTGCCCTTCGCGCAGTGGATCGCACCGACCCTGGACCCGCAGGAGCTGGACAAGCGCATCGCCGATCTGAGGGCGGTGCAGTTCTGGCTGGAGCAGAACGCCAAGATGGTCGCGGCCACCGTGCAGGCGATGGAGGTGCAGCGCATGACGCTGGCCGCCCTGCAGACGATGAATGTGCCGCTGGAATCCATGAAGGACGCGCTCTTGGCCCGTCCGGCGCCGCCCCAGGCCGCCGGGGCGGCGCCTGCGGCTGCCGCCGCCCCGGCCTCTGCGGCGCAGCCTCCCGCCGCAGAGGCCTCGGCGGGGAGCGCGGCCCCTGTTGGCGCCCTGCCGCTCGTCGATCCGATCCAGTGGTGGGGGGCGCTCACGCAGCAGTTCGCCCAGCTCGCCGGCAACGCCTTGAAGGAAGTAGGCGCGTCGGCCGCCACGCCTGCGGCGTCCGGCACGGGCGGAGGTTCGCCCGAAGCCGGGGCGGCGGGCGACGGCGGGTCGCGCAGCCCCTCCCGGCCGCGCCGCGCGGCAACGAAGCGTCCGCCCGGCGCGCGCTGAAGGGGACTTCGGTGCCTGCATCGCTCTTTCTGCAGGGCCACGCGACACACCCCGACTGGCGCATGGCGCTCGGGCTCGCGCTCGCGCCGGTCGAAGGCCGCCTCGGCAGCGAGGGGTACGTGGTGCGGCCGACATTGGGTTGGATCTACTTCACCGATCACCTCGCGCCTCACGCCGAAGCGATGCTGGCCGAGCTGAATCGCCGTTTCCCGGGCACGCATTGGGTGGGGGCGGTGGGGGTCGGCGTCATGGGCAGCGGGGTGGAGTATTTCGACGAGCCGGCCGTCGCCGTGCTGCTCTCCGACCTGCCGGCGAGGTCCTTCCGGCTCTTTTCGGGGGTGGCCCCGTTGCCGCCGCGTCCGCGCTGGCATGCCGCGCAGGTGCACGCCGATCCTCGCGCCCCGGACCTGGAAGACCTGGTGCAAGAACTCGCCGCGAGGACGGACGCGGGCTATGTCTTCGGGGGGCTCGCCGCCGCGCGCACCCGCGTTTGTCACGTCGCCGACGGCGTGTGGGAGGGCGGGCTGTCCGGAGTCGCCTTTGCGGACAGTGTAGAGATCGTCTCGCGCGTGACGCAAGGCTGCGACCCGCTCGGACCGACGCGCACGGTGACCGAGGCGCAAGGCCAGCTGGTCGTGCGTCTCGACGATCGCCCGGCCCTCGACTGCCTGCTGACCGACCTGGGCGTGGACGCCACCGAGCCGCGCGACGCCCTGCCTCGCGTGCAGCACACGCTGGCGGCGCTCAGTGCCCCCGCGACGGCGTCTTCTGGGCGGGGCGGCGCCCGCGCCGGGCCGCGGCCCCGCCTGGGCGGGCGGCCACCGCAGGCGAGTGGGCGGGCGCTCGGCGAGGACACCCGCGTGCGCCATCTCATCGGCATCGATCCGCGCGGCGGCGGCATCGCGGTGGCCGACGAGCCGGTCGTCGGCACCTCGCTGACCTTCTGCCGCCGCGACCCGCAGGCCGCCCGGCGCGACCTGGTGCGCCTCTGCGCCGAGATCCGCGAGGCGCTCGAACCGCAGGAACTGTGGAACGCTCCGCCCGCTGCGTCTGCCGGGACGGGGACGCTGCCGACCGAGGTGGGCGGCGGGGGAAGGATCATCCGGGGTGCGGTGTACGTTTCGTGCGCAGGCCGGGGCGGCGCGCACTTCGGCGCCCCGCATGCGGAACTCCAGCTGGTGCGGCACGCGCTGGGCGACGTGCCGCTCGTCGGGTTCTTCGCCGGCGGCGAGATTGCGCACCGCCACGTCTACGGCTACACCGGGGTGCTGACGGTCTTCACGGCGCCTACGGCCTGACGCGGGGTCCTCAGCGGCCGCCAGAGGCCTCGTGCTCGCCCTTCCATTGCCACCAGCCGATCCACGGCAGGATGGCCAGACCCAGCTCGAGCATTTCCTCCACGGCCGACCGCAGCACGCTCAGCCACAGCGGAAAGGCAATGCCGAAGTCCTCCAGGAGGACGTTCTCGGACCGGTCGACCAGCTTGGAGACCACGATCGACAGCACGAAGACCAGCACCGTGACGGCCACCGGCCGGCCTCGGCCGATGCCGGCTGCGACGGCCGCCGCATGCCGCCGTACCAAGTAGAGCGTCGTCAGCCCCACCGGCCCCAGGACTGCCAGCGCCAGGGCCTTGTGCTCCCAGGCGGCCGGGCCGAAGTAGAAGCTGACCTTGAGCACGCTGACTCCGGTCCAGGCTTTGTGCAGGTCCAGCTCGCGGGCGCCGAACGCGGCCAGCACCAGGGCGATGGCGAAGACGGTGCCACGTGCGCCGGCCGGCGAGCGCCAGGCGAGCACGCCCCACATGGCGGCGGTGATGAAATACAACCACGCCGTGCCCCGCTCGACGGGCCCGGTTTCGGCCAGGAGTTGCGCGAGCACGTCCAGCGGGAGCGCCGCCCACAGTCCCAAGGCCGCCACCACGAGGGCCAGGGCCAGCGCCGGGGCCGTCCAGGCGCGCAGGGCGGGGTGGGGGGAGGCAGACACGGACATCCTTCGAAAAGAAGTGCGTGACTGTAAGCCAAGCGGGAAGTACCGGGTGGAACCGGGCTGGGGAGCTGCGGTCCAATAGGGGCGATGGACTGGTGCTTGACCTTTCGAGCCTGCGGATGGGCGGTGGCTTTGCTGGCGGCGGCCGGGGGGAGCGCGGCCGAGCCGGTCGTGCCCGTCACCGGCCGCGCACTGACGAAGGTGTACCAGCAGCGCCTGCCCGACGGGCGTGTGGTGCTGACCGACCGGCCCGTGCCGGGCGGCGGGGCGCCGGAGCGGCGCTGGGACTTCGAGCCCGAGGACCCTGCCCGGGCTGCGGAGGCGGCCGCGAAGCGGGAGGCCGCCTCGCGCGAGGCGGCCGAGGTGAACGAGCGCATCCAGCGCTCGATCGAACACCGCGAGCGGCTGCAGCGGGACCTGGAGCTGGAACGCCTGCGCCGTGAGCGGGCGTTGGTGGAGTTGCAAGCAGAGCGCGAGCGCGCGGCCCGTGCGCGCGAGGAGGTCCTCACCCCACCGGTGCTCGTGGTGCCCGGGTGGCACCGGCCCCAGCTCCCGCCCTCGGTGATCGGCCCGCGGCCCTGGGAGCCCCCCGGCGTGCCGCCGCCCGTCGCGCCCCCGCGGGAGCGGCCGGCGCCGCTTCTCGGCGAGCCGCCGCCGCGCTGAGCGGGGCGGCGGCCTCCGAGCCGACGCGCTCCTTCATCTTTGCTTGCGGTGCAAAGCCGTCGCGACGGCTCGCTCGGCGCGTCTTCAGTTGCATCTCAGCCCGCGCGGGTTACAGTGAGCCGCCGTAATCCGTCGCTGACGAGGGGCTGCCGCCCGGTTCGCAGCCCGCGGCGGCTCTCGGCCGAACGAGGAGACCCACGATGAACGCCCCCCTGCGCCCCGACGTCCTGGGCACCGGCCCCGGCGAGGCTATCGACCGCGCGGCCCGCCAGGCCGAGGTGGTCGAGGCCCTGTCGAAGGTGCTGCCGGGTCACGCCCTGCTGTGGCGCCGCGAGGACACGGTGCCCTACGAGTGCGACGGCCTGACCGCGTACCGGGAGCAACCCCTCGTCGTGGCGCTGCCGGAAGACGACGCCCAGGTGGCGGCCGTCTTGCGCACCTGCCACCGGCTGGGCGTGCCGGTCGTCGCGCGCGGCGCGGGCACGGGGCTGTCGGGCGGGGCCTTGCCGCACCGCCTGGGCGTCACGCTCTCGCTGGCCAAGTTCAACCGCATCCTCCAGGTCGACCCGGTCTCCCGCACGGCGGTGGTGCAAAGCGGCGTGCGCAATCTCGCCATCAGCGAGGCCGCCGAGCCGTACGGCCTCTACTACGCCCCCGACCCGAGCAGCCAGATCGCCTGCACCATCGGCGGCAACGTGGCCGAGAACTCGGGCGGCGTGCACTGTCTGAAGTACGGCCTGACCGTGCACAACGTGCTGCGGGTGCGCGGCTACACCGTCGACGGCGAACCGATGGAACTGGGCAGCGAGGCCCTCGATGCGCCGGGGCTGGACCTGCTGGCGCTGTTCATCGGCAGCGAGGGCATGCTGGGCGTGGTGACCGAAGTCACCGTCAAGCTCGTGCCCAAGCCGCAGGTGGCACGCTGCATCATGGCCAGCTTCGACGACATCCGCAAGGCAGGCGACGCGGTGGCCCACGTGATCGCCGCCGGCATCATCCCGGCGGGGCTGGAGATGATGGACAAGCCCATGATCGCTGCGGTCGAGGACTTCGTGCACGCGGGCTACGACCTGAACGCCGAAGCCATCCTGTTGTGCGAGAGCGATGGCACGCCCGAGGAGGTGCAAGAGGAGATCGGCCGCATGGTCGACGTGCTGGTCGGCTCGGGGGCCACGCGCGTCGAGGTCAGCCGCGACGAGGCGCAGCGGCTGAAGTTCTGGAGCGGCCGCAAGAACGCCTTTCCCGCCAGCGGCCGCATCAGCCCCGACTACATGTGCATGGACTCGACCATCCCGCGCAAGAAGCTGGCCGACATCCTGATCGCCATCGCCGAGATGGAAAAGAAGTACGGCCTGCGCTGCGCGAACGTCTTCCACGCGGGCGACGGCAACTTGCACCCCTTGATCCTGTTCGACGCCAACGACCCGGATCAACTGCACCGTTGCGAGCTCTTCGGGGCCGACATCCTCGAGACCAGCGTGGCGCTGGGCGGCACCATCACGGGCGAGCACGGCGTGGGAGTGGAGAAGCTCAGCTCGATGTGCGTGCAGTTCTCGCCCGAGGAGCTGGAGCAGATGCGCGGCATCAAGCGCGCCTTCGATCCGCGCGAACTGCTCAATCCCGGCAAGGTGGTGCCCACGCTCCACCGCTGCGCCGAGTACGGGAAGATGCACGTGCGCAAGGGGCTGCTGCCCTTTCCCGACATCCCGAGGTTCTGATGGCCCTCCGTCTCGCTCCCTCGTCCCGTTGCGCATCGTCCGGCCCCTGGGCCCCGACACCTCGATCCTGATCTCATGAGCATCGACACCTCGAGCGATCCCGCTCTCGCGCGGCTGACCGAGCAGGTCCGCGCGGCGGCGGCCACCGGCACGCCGCTGGACATCCGGGGCGGCTGCACCAAGCGCTTCTACGGAGGGCCGGCGCGCGGCGAGCCGCTGGACGTGCGACCGCTTTCGGGCATCTCCAGCTACGAGCCGAGCGAGCTCGTCGTGACGGCCCGGGCCGGCACGCCGCTGGCCGAGCTGGAGGCCGCCTTGGCCGAGAAGGGGCAGTGCCTGCCGTTCGAGCCGCCGCGCTTCGCAACGGGCGGCACCGTGGGCGGCATGGTCGCGGCCGGCCTTTCGGGCCCTGCGCGAGCGGCCGCGGGCGCGGTGCGCGACTACGTGCTCGGCGCGACGCTGCTCAATGGCCGCGCCGAGGTGCTGAGCTTCGGCGGCCAGGTGATGAAGAACGTGGCCGGCTACGACGTCTCGCGCCTCTTGGCCGGCTCGATGGGCACGCTGGGCGTCATCCTCGAAGTCTCGCTCAAGGTGTTGCCCGTGGCACCGGCCACCGCCACGCTGCGTTTCGATCTCGACGAGGCCACCGCCTTGCGACGTCTCAACGAGTGGGGCGGCCAGCCGTTGCCCCTCAACGCGAGCGCGTGGTGGGACGGTACCCTCGTCGTGCGGCTGCGCGGTGCGGCCGCGGCGGTGGAGGCGGCCGCGCGCAGCCTGGGCGCAGAGCGCCTGCCCGAGGAGCTGGCGCAGCCGTTCTGGGAGGGCTTGCGCGACCAGCGCGACGAGTTCTTCGCCAAGGCCCGCGCGGCGGTGCAGGCGGGCGCCTGCCTGTGGCGGCTGTCCGTGCCGTCGGTGGCGCCGCCGCTGCAACTCTCGGGCGAGCAGTTGATCGAATGGGGCGGGGCGCAGCGGTGGTGGTGCACCAGTGCCCCGGCCTCGCGGATGCGCGAAGCCGCACGTGCCGTGGGCGGCCACGCGACGCTCTTCCTTGCGCGCGACGAGGACAAGGCCGGCGCGCAGGTGTTCACCCCGCTGGCCCCGCCGCTCGAGCGCATCCACCGCGAGCTCAAACGCGCGTTCGACCCGCACGGCCTCTTCAACCCCGGCCGCCTGTACCCTGGCTGGTGAGCCTTCATCCGCATGCAGACCCATCTCGCCCCCGAATTCAAGGACACCCCCGAGGGACAGGAGGCCGAGGCCATCCTGCGCAAGTGCGTGCACTGCGGTTTTTGCACGGCCACCTGCCCCACCTATCAGTTGCTCGGCGACGAGCTCGACGGGCCGCGCGGGCGCATCTACCTGATGAAGCAGGTGCTCGAGGGCCAGCCGGTCACACGCAGCACGCAGCTGCACCTGGACCGCTGCTTGACCTGCCGCAACTGCGAGACGACCTGCCCCTCGGGCGTGCAGTACGGGCATCTGGTGGACATCGGCCGCAAGGTGGTGGAGGCGCGCGTCGAGCGGCCGCTGGGCGAGCGCTGGTTGCGCACCGCGCTGAAGGAAGGCCTCACCTCGCCGCTGTTCGCGCCGGCGATGAAGCTGGGGCAAATGGTGCGGCCCCTGTTGCCTGCGGCGCTCAAGAACAAGGTGCCGCCCAAGGACCGCTCGCCGCGGGCTCACCAGTGGCCGCAGCGCCAGCACCCGCGCAAGGTGCTGATGCTCACCGGCTGCGTGCAGCCGGCGATGATGCCCAACATCAACAGCGCCACCGCCCGCGTGCTCGACGCGGCCGGCATCCAGACGCTGGTGGCCGATGGGGCCGGCTGCTGCGGCGCGATCCGCACGCACCTGAACGACCACGAAGGCGGCCTGGCCGACATGCGGCGCAACATCGACGCCTGGTGGCCGGCGGTGATGCGCGGCGAGGTCGAGGCGATCGTGATGAACGCCTCCGGCTGCGGCGTCACGGTCAAGGAATACGGCCATGCGCTGCGCCACGACCCGCAGTACGCCGAGAAGGCGCAGCGCATCAGCGACCTCACGCGCGACCTGTCGGAACTGCTGCCCGACCTCGTGCCGCGGCTCAAGCCCCGGCTGAGGGCCAAGCCTGCGATGCGGCTGGCCTACCACCCGCCTTGCACCTTGCAGCATGGGCAGAAGCTGCGTGGCGGGGTGGAGGGCCCTCTGCGCGAGCTCGGCTTCGAGGTGGAGTTGGCGACCGGCGAAGCGCATCTGTGCTGCGGCTCGGCCGGCACCTACTCGGTGTTGCAACCGGAGCTGGCCTACCCCTTGCGCGACCGCAAGCTCTCGCAACTGCTGCCCCGCAACCCCCACGCGATCGTGTCGGCCAACATCGGCTGCATCCAGCATCTGCAATCGGGCACCGAAGTGCCCGTGCGGCACTGGGTGGAGGTGCTCGACGACGCGCTGGCCTGAGCCGAGGCCCTGCCAGAGGGGGCTGTGGTCGTCCGTCCTACACGGCAGGGCGCCCCCGGCCGACAGCCCGCAGTCCTTCTGCAAGGCACCATGGATCACGTCGAGCAAGAGATCTCTTGCCCGGCACATGTCCCCACTTTGCAGAAAGGACTCGCCATGAACCGAGATCAGATCAAAGGTCGCATGGAACAGGCCAAAGGCAAAGCCAAGGAGGTGACCGGCAAGGTGACCGACGACGAGAGCCTGGAATGGCGCGGCCGCGCGCAGAAGCACGCCGGTGACATGCGTGCCGACTACGGCGACGCGAAGGAGAACATCGACGACGCGCTGAAGCCCGACACCCCGCCGCGTGCGCGTGACCGCTGACGGCTTTTCGGAGAGCCGCAACATGTGGCTGTCTCACGCCAGGGCCTGCCCCATCCCGCAATGGGCAGGGGCGGGGGTGTCGGCCCATACCGATCCCCCGGCTCCGCCCACCGTGCCGAGCCCGCCTCCGCCGCCGACGGAGATTCCGCCCACGGGCCCCGATCCCTCGCCGCCCGAGGTGCAGGACCCGCCGCCGCCGGAAGCGCCGGTGCCGGTGCGCGAACCGCCGGTGATGCCGCCGCCCATGGCCTGAGCACCCGCCGCCCGGGACCGTACCGGGCGGCGGTTTTTTCATGCCCGGAGCACCGAGCAGGCGCGTGGCGTCCGCTCGATAATGCTCGGTTCCTCCTGATCTCATCGCCGCAGCCCCATGGCCCTGCTCACCCTCGCTCAGGCGCATCTCGCGTACGGGCATGTGCCGTTGCTCGACGGCGCATCGTTCTCGCTGGAGGCCGGCGAGCGCGTCGGCCTGATCGGCCGCAACGGCACCGGCAAGTCGTCGCTGCTCAAGATCCTGGCGGGGCTGGAGCGGCCCGATGACGGCGCGCTGCAACTGCAACAGGGCCTGCGCTTGGCCTACGTGCCGCAGGAGCCGCAGTTCGAGGCCCAGGCCACGGTGTTCGATGCGGTCAGCGAGGGCTTGGCGGAGGTGCGCGCCTTGCGCGAGCGCTTCGAGGCGCATCGGCCCGGCGACGACCTGGACGCCTTGCAGTCGCGCATCGAGGCCCTGGGCGGCTGGACGTGGGAGCAGCGCGTGGACGAGACGCTCCACCGCCTGCGGCTCGAGCGGGACCGCCCGCTCGCGCAACTCTCCGGCGGCCTGCGCAAGCGCGTGGCGTTGGCGCGCGCGCTCGTCGCGCAGCCCGACGTGCTGCTCCTGGACGAGCCCACCAACCACCTCGACCTGGACTCGATCGGCTGGCTCGAGTCGCTGCTCGGCGAGTTCCCCGGCGCAGTGGTGCTCATCACCCACGACCGCGCGTTCCTCGATGCCGTCGCCACCCGCATCGTCGAGCTCGACCGCGGCGTGTTGCGCAGCTACCCCGGCAACTTCAGCGCGTACCAGCAACTGAAGGAGCGACAGCTCGCCGAGGAGGCCGTCCAGCAGGCCAAGGCCGACAAGCTGCTCGCGCAGGAGGAAGTGTGGATCCGCAAGGGGGTGGAGGCGCGCCGCACGCGCAGCGTGAGCCGCATCAAACGCCTGGAGCGGCTGCGCGAGCGCCGGGCCGAGCGTCGCGAGGCCATCGGCCGCGTGCGGCTGGACATCGACGCGGGCGCTGCCTCCGGCAAGCTCGTGGCCGAGCTCGAGCACGTGAGCAAGTCCTACGACGGCCAGCCGGTGGTCCGCGATTTTTCGGCGATCTTCCTGCGCGGGGACAAGGTCGGCCTGATCGGCCCCAACGGCGCGGGCAAGACCACGCTGCTCAAGCTCATCCTCGGCGAGATCCCGCCCGATGCCGGCACGGTGCGGCGGGGCACCAACCTGCAGGTGGCCTACTTCGACCAGATGCGAGAGGCGTTGGACCTGGAGGCGACGTTGGCCGACACCATCAGCCCCGGCAGCGAATGGATCGAGATCGGCAGTGCCCGCAAGCACGTGATGAGCTACCTCGGCGACTTTCTCTTCGCCCCCGAGCGCGCCCATTCCCCGGTCAAGACGCTGTCGGGCGGCGAGCGCAACCGCCTGCTGCTGGCCCGGCTCTTCGCGCGGCCGGCCAACGTGCTGGTGCTCGACGAGCCCACCAACGACCTCGACATCGACACGTTGGAACTTCTGGAGGACTTGCTGCAGGACTACGAGGGCACGGTGTTCCTCGTGAGCCACGACCGCCGCTTCCTCGACAACGTCGTCACCAGCACGATCGCCTGGGAGGGCGACGAGTCGCCCGGGCGCTGGCGCGAGTACGAGGGCGGCTACGAGGACTGGCGCGCCCAAAGCGAGCGCAGCCGCGCACTGCGCCCGCGCGCTGCGGCACCCGCGCCCGCGCCGCCGCCCCCGCCGGCGGTCGCGCCGCGCCCGGCGGCGCGCAAGCTCTCATACAAGGAGCAGCGCGAGCTCGACGAGCTGCCCGCGCGCATCGAGGCGCTGGAGGCGGAGCAAAAGCAGATCGGCGAGACGCTGGCGGGCACCGAGATCTACCGCAAGGAGCCGCAGCGCGTCGCCCAGCTCCAGGCCCGCTACCAGCAGATCGAGGAGGAGCTGATGGCCGCGCTCGAACGCTGGGAGGCGCTCGGGTCGCGGTGAGCCGCGCAGGCGGTCAGCCGCTCGGCGCGCTCAACGCCGGCGCAGCGTGGCGAACCAGGAGCCGGCGGACGAGGGCAGCGAGCGGCTGACGATGAGGCCGGACTGCAAGTACAGCGCGTTGAGCAGGCGGCTCGCCTCCTCGCGCGTGCCGCTCAGCATGTCGGCCAGGTCCCGCACGCTGACCGGCTGCCCCCGCATGTGCCGGATCGCCTGCCGGTGGGCGGGGCTCATCGGCATCGTCCGCAGGTCCAGGCCCGGCGCCGTCCGGTACAGGGCCGGCTCGGCGATCTCGGGGAGCAGCTCGGAGCGCGCGCCGTGCAGCGCCAGCACCCACAGCAACGGGTCGAGCGGATGGTACTGGGAAGAATGGCCGACCAGGGCCTCCTCCCGGTCGCCGGGCGGACGCAGGACGGCCGGCTCCAGACGCAGCACCCGCAGGAGGGCCAGGCGCTGCAGCAGGTAGGTGCCCGGGTCGGCGGGGCAGTGGAACAGCCGCTCGCGCGGAAACAGGGTGATCGGTAGGACGTAGCCACCCGCCTCGCAGTGAACCACGACCCGTTGCGCGTGGCGCAGGCAAGCCGCCAACACCTCCAGCACGTCCGCGCCCTCGCCGCGGTGCTCGAATCGCTGCAGGTCGGCCATCAGCGAGGGGCTGAGCGACGTCCATCGGGAGCGGGCCGGGTCGCCTGCCGGCGAGCAGGCGAGCTCCTGCAGGTAGCGCCGGAACGCGCTGGCCCGCATCAGCTCGGGTTCGCCGAAAGGAATGGTCGTCTCGTCCATCAGCAGCATGGGGGCTTCGGGCGCCCCTCCTCGGGCCGGAGCCGGTCGCCCCCGCCCGTCATCGCCACAGCATGCGCAACCAAGCGCGGCGAATTGTGTGTAAACGTCACTTTACTTGACGCAAGCTGACTGTCCAGCTGACAGCCCTGCGAGGGGCTGCGAACCCGGGCCCAACCCGAAAAATGTCACGGCGGCAAGGCGCGGCCGCGGGGAGCTGCTCCAGTCGCCCGCCCCAAGTCCCGGCCGGAACCGGTGCGCGCTGGGAGTGCAGTGCTCGAGGCGCATCCACCGGCTGGACCGGCGCCCCATCTCGGTGCGGCACGTGCCTTCGGCATAGACTGCCGCCCATGACCCCGCAGGAATTCTTCGCTTTGCTGGTGTTGGCCACGGCCATGAGCTTCACGCCCGGCCCCAACACCACCCTCTCGACCGCCTTGGCCGCCAACGGCGGGCTGAGGCGGGCTCTGCGCTTTTGCCTGGCCGTGCCCACCGGTTGGACGCTGCTGATGCTCGTGTGCGGGTTGGGCCTCGGCGCCATCGTGATGGCGGTGCCCGCGCTGCGCGGGGCCGTGCAGATCGCGGGGGTGAGCTACATGCTGTGGCTGGCGTGGCGGCTCGCGGGAACGCGCCGTCTGGCGCAGGCCGACGACGCCCGGTTGAACGTCGGATTCTGGCAAGGCGTGGCACTGCAGTTCGTCAACATCAAGGCCTGGATGCTCGCGCTGGCCCTCACCGGCGGATGGGTGACGACCCAGGCGGGCCAGCCCGCCCCCAACCCCGGCGAACGGCTGGTGATCGTGATCGCCGTCATGGCGGTGTACGCCTTCTCGAGCAACTTCACCTACGCGATGGTGGGCTCGTTGTTGCGTCGTTGGCTGGCCGAGGGGCAGCGGCTGCTGTGGTTCAACCGGACGATGGCGGCGATCCTCGTCGCCACCGCCGTCTGGATGCTGCGGCTGTGACCGGCCTCATCGCACGCGCGCGCTCCGGCGACCACGCCCGCGGCCTGCTGCTCGTGGTCGGGGTGGCCATCTTCGGGCGGCGAATCGGTCCGCCGCCTGCCGCGCCTCGGGCGCTTCAACGGGCCAGTCACAAGGAAAGTCACAAGGGAAGGCCATGCCCTACCGATTCAAGCAAGTCGACGTCTTCACCCAGCACGCCCTGAAGGGCAACCCGCTGGCCGTCGTGCTCGGGGCCGACGACTGGACGGATGCGCAGATGCAGGACTTCGCGCGCTGGACGAACCTGTCGGAGACGACCTTCCTGCTGCGCCCCACCGACCCTCAGGCCGACTACCGCGTGCGCATCTTCACCCCGGGCAGCGAACTGCCTTTCGCCGGGCACCCGACGCTCGGCTCGTGCCATGCCTGGCTGGAGGCGGGCGGGCGACCGCGCACCGCCGGCCGGGTGGTGCAGCAATGCGGTGTCGGGCTCGTGACGCTGCGCCAAGACGGCGGGCGCTGGGCCTTTGCTGCGCCGCCCATGTCGGCGCAGGAACTTGCGCCCTCGGTGCTGTCCGCCCTCGTCGAGGCGCTCGGTCTGCGGCGCGAGCAAGTGCGCGCCGCGCGGCTGCTCGACAACGGCCCCCAGTGGTTCACGCTGCTGCTCGGCAGCGCCGAGGAGGTGCTCGCGATCGAACCGGACCTCTGCGCGCTCGCCCGCATCGGCTTCGTCGGCGTGGTCGGCCCCCACCCGGAAGGGCGCGAGGTCCAATTCGAGGTCCGCGCATTCGCCGCCCCCGACGGCATCGCCGAAGACCCCGTCACCGGCAGCCTCAACGCCAGCGTTGCACAGTGGCTCGTCGCCGCAGGCCTCGCACCGCGCCGCTATGTCGCCGCCCAGGGCACGCGGCTCGGGCGCGCCGGCCGTGTCCACATCGACGCCGCGGACGACGCAGTCTGGGTGGGCGGCCACTGCCGCACCTGCATCGACGGCACGGTGCAGCTCTAAGGAAGGTCTGAACAACTCCGCCCGATTGCGCGACAATGCCTCACCGTGATCGGGGTGAGTGCGATGCAGCTGTCGTTCGGTGATGCCGAGGGTCTGGGGAGCCGCAAGCGCACGCGGCGCGAGGTGTTTTTGGCGGAGATGGAGCAGGTGGTGCCGTGGCAGGCGCTGCTGGGTCTGATCGAGCCGCACTACCCGAAGATGGGCCGTCCCGGTCGCCAGCCCTATCCGTTGGCGACGATGCTGCGCATCCACTTCCTGCAGCAGTGGTATGCGCTCAGCGACCCGGCGATGGAAGAAGCCTTGTACGACACGCCGGTGATGCGCCGCTTCGCGCAGTTGGGCGGGCTTGCCGACATCCCGGACGAGACGACGATCCTCAACTTCCGCCGGCTGTTGGAGACGCACGGGCTGGCCGAGAAGCTCTTCGAGCAGGTCAACGCCCATCTTCAGCGCAAGGGCCTGAGCCTGCGCAGTGGCACGATCGTGGATGCCACGATCATCAGTGCGCCGAGCTCGACCAAGAACAAGGCGGGCGAGCGCGATCCGGCGATGCACCAGACCAAGAAGGGCAACCAGTGGTTCTTCGGGATGAAGGCGCACATCGGCGTGGATGACGCGTCCGGTCTGGTGCACCACGTGGAATGCACGGCGGCGAACGTGGCCGACGTGACGCAGGTGTACAAGCTGCTGCACGGCCGGGAAGACACGGTGTGCGGCGACAGCGGCTACACGGGTGCCGAGAAGCGCGAGGAGCTGCAGGACGTGGACGCCGGATTCCTGATCGCGGAGAAGCCGTCGAAGCTGCGTGCGATGAAGAACGAGCGCGAGCGGCGCTACGCCGAGCGGTGGGAGCGCTACAAGGCCAGTCTGCGGGCGAAGGTGGAGCACCCGTTCCGGGTGATCAAGCGGCAGTTCGGCTACACGAAGGTGCGCTACCGCGGCCTGGCGAAGAACGCGGCGCAGGTGCTGACGCTGTTCGCGCTGTCGAACCTGTGGATGGCGCGCCGGCGTTTGTTGCCGACGACGGGAGCAGTGCGTCCGTAAGGCGGGGAAACCCGCCAAAAACCGCCCTGCACGGGCGAAATCCGGCTCGAAAGCGACGCCAGGCCGGCGCCACGATGCCGCAATCCGGGCGGCAGAGCGGGTTGTTCAGACCTTCCCTAAGGCCCGGCGCCCGGCCGCCCGAAGCCGGGCCGTGACCCCCGCGGGGGGTGGGGCGCAAGCCCCGGGGGCAAACGGATAGGCCCGGCGCCCGGCCGCCCGAAGCCGGGCCGTGACCCCCGCGGGGGGTGGGGCGCAAGCCCCGGGGGCAAACGGATAGGCCCGGCGCCCGGCCGCCCGAAGCCGGGCCGTGACCCCCGCGGGGGGTGGGGCGCAAGCCCCGGGGGCAGAGATTTGAGCGGCCCCGGGACCGGCCGTGCGGCCCGCACGGCTGGCTGGCATGGCGCGCAGCGCACGCTAGACTTCGCGAGGTGAACATCGCGCGCCCCCGCGCCCTGGATGGATGGAGTCCCCTGAGATACGGCTCGTCGTGCCCGACACGCCGGAGCTGCTGCACACCACCCGCGCGCTCTTCGTCGAGTACGCCGATTCGCTGGGCATCGACCTGAGCTTCCAGCAATTCGAGGCCGAACTGGCCTCCTTGCCCGGCGAGTACGCCCCGCCGGCCGGGCACCTGCTGCTGGCCCTGCTCGACGGCGAGCCGGCCGGCTGCGGCGGCTTCCGTCCCATCGCCGACGTGGACTACGCCAATGCCTGCGAGATGAAGCGGCTCTACGTGCGCAAGCCGTTCCGTCGCTTCGGTCTGGGGCGAGCCCTCGCACAGGCCCTGCTCGATGAGGCGCGGCGCTGCGGCTACTCCGTGATGCTGCTCGACACACTCGACGAGATGGAGGCCGCACGCAGCCTCTACGCCAGCCTCGGCTTCCAGGAAGTGCCGCCTTACTACTACAACCCCCTGCCCGGGGCGCATTACCTCAAGGCCGAGCTCGAGTGAGCCGAGGCGGGCCGACGCCCCCGAACGCACCCGACGGCCGCAGTTACGTCGAAGTACCGGCGTAGGATCGAAAGCTGCTGCAGCCGGCATGCCCCTCGCATGTCGCCTGTGTCCCGACAGCCCCCGGCTTCGCATTCCACCGATCCCACCCCATGAACGTCCCCGCTTCCGGCTCCACCGCCTCCTTGCGCCGCGCCGCGCCCGAAGCCGCCCCACCGGAGGCCGTCAGCGTCGCCGTCGAACACGCCGCACTGCTCGGCGAATCACCCTTCTGGCACCCGCAGGAACAGGTCCTGTACTACTGCGACATCCCGGGCCGAAGACTCCACCGCTTCGACCCCGCGAGCGGCCATCTGGACGGTTGGGCGTTCGACACCGACGTGGCATGCGCCGTCCCGTACGCGGCGGGCGCTCTGGTGCTGGCACTGCGCGATGGCGTGTGGCAGTTCGACCCGGCCACCGGCACGGCGAGGCTGTGCGTGCCCGCGCCCTACGACCCCACGCACCAACGCTTCAACGACGGCAAGTGCGACCCGGCCGGGCGCCTGTGGTGCGGCACGCTCGACGAGACCCGGCAACCCCTGGGGGCCTTGTACTGCCTCGACCTCGATGGCCGCCTCACCGCGCGCGCCGAGGGCTGCACCACCTCCAACGGGCTCGCGTGGAGCCCCGACGCGCGCACCCTGTACTGGGCGGACACGCGCGCCCACACCGTCTACGCATTCGATGCAGATCCCGACACCGGACACATCGGCGAGCGTCGGGTCTTCGCGCAGTTCCCGGCCCGTGCGCAAGGGCAGCCGCTCGACGACTACCTGGGCCGGCCCGACGGCGCCGCGGTGGACGCCGAGGGCCACTACTGGGTGGCGATGTTCGAGGGCTCGCGCGTGCTGCGCCTGTCGCCCGAGGGCCGCGTCGTGCAGGAGATCCTGCTGCCCGTGCGTTGCCCGACGATGCCCTGCTTCGGCGGTGCGGACCTGCGCACGCTCTACATCACCACCGCACGCGAAAAGCGTCCCGCCGACGAACTCGCGCGGCAACCCTGGGCCGGCTGCGTGTTGCAGGTGCAAGTCGAGGTGCCGGGTTTGCCGACGAACGCCTTCCGCGGCGTGCTGGTGCCGCCGGCGGGAGATTGAAACCGAAGCGCCAGAGGCGGGCGGGCGTCAGCGCGCGCGGCGCAGCTCCCGCGCACGCAGGCGCCGCCACAGCCGCAGCCGCCAGAACAGCTTCACGCCCGCATAGCCGAGCACCGCGCCCACCACGCCAAAGATCGCCATGCCCACGAGCGCGGGCAGCCCCACCGTCTGGAGCCACATCAAGAGCCCCGCGCCTTCTTCGGGCGGTACCGCCGTCGCGGCACCGCCGACGAAGACGCTGCCCACCTGATAGGCCAGCCAGAGCCAGCCGCCCACCGTCAGCGGGTTGGTCACGAAAGTGATCGCGGCGGCAATCGGGATGTTGCCCCGCCACCAGACGCAGTGCAGCGTGGCGAACAAGATCTGCGCCACGGGCACCAGGAACGCCCAGAACAGGCCCACGGCCACACCCCGGGCCACCGACTCCGATTTCATGCGCCACAGCTCGGGCGCCGTGAGTTGCGCGGCCACGGGCTTGAGCCACTTCGACCGGGCCAGCTCGTGTCGCGTGGGCAGTTGCTCGCGCAGCCGCCTTGCCAGCAAGTCCTTCATCGATGCCATGGCACCTATGGTGTCACGAGGTTTCGCATCAGGGCAATGCGTTGCCGCGCGGCGCACCCGGGCGTCACGCGCAGGCGGACGCACGAGGGGGTAGCGGGACCGTGCGGGTTACCACGTATAATCCAAAGGATTTGCCGTAACCCGACCGGAACCGAACGCCATGACCGCCGATCCCGCGAAGGGAAGAACCGACGATGGCGCTCCCGATACGGGTGCAGATGCGGGCGCAGACCCGGAGTTCAAGACCCTGTCGCGTGAGGAAGCGCAGGCTCTGATGGCAAAGCACCCGCCGGTCTCACCGTGGCGGGTCGTCGCGGTGCAGGCCGCGGCGGGCGCGGTGGTCGCGGCCTTGTGGCTCGCGGCGACTGGCCGAGGTGGGGCGGCCTGGTCGGCCCTCTACGGGGCGGCGGCCGTGGTGCTGCCAGCGGCGCTGATGGCGCGCGGCATCACCAGGAGGCTTTCTGGGGCAGCGCCCGGCGCACTCGTGCTGGGCTTCTTGTTCTGGGAGGCCGTGAAGATTGCCCTGGCCGTCGCCATGCTGGTGGCGGCCGTCAAGATCGTGCCCGACCTCAGTTGGCCGGCTCTGCTGGTCTCGATGGTCGTGTGCATGAAAGTGAGTTGGTTGGCCCTGCTGTGGCGGGGTCGCGTGAAACAGACGTCATAGCGAGCGTTCGAGACACACGATGGCTGCCGAAGGACAAGGACCGACCCCGAGCGAATACATCCAGCATCACCTGCAGCACCTGCAGAACCGGGCGCAGGAGGGCATCGCCAATTTCTCGCTGAGCGAGCCGGTCTTCAAGCTCGACTCGCTGTTCTGGTCCATTCTGCTGGGCGTGCTCGGCTGCTTCCTGCTGTGGCGGGTGGCCAAGAGCGTCACCTCCGGCGTGCCCGGCCGCATGCAGGCCGCCGTCGAGTTCCTGGTCGAGATGGTCGACACCCAAGCCAAGTCGATCATCCACAACGAAGCCTCCCGCAAGGCCGTCGCGCCCCTGGCGCTCACCGCGTTCGTCTGGATCTTCCTGATGAACGCGATGGACCTGCTGCCGCTGGACCTCATCCCGCGCATCTGGGAGTGGATCTACGCCTCGGCCGGCGGCGACCCGCACCACGCCTACATGCGCGTCGTGCCGACCGCCGATCTGTCCATCACGCTGGGCCTGTCGATCACGGTGCTGCTGGCGTGCCTGTACTACAACATCAAGATCAAGGGCCTGGGCGGCTGGGTGAAGGAGCTCTTCTCCGCGCCGTTCCACGCGCACGGCATCGCCGCCGTGCTGCTCGCGCCGGTGAACTTCCTGCTGCAGATCATCGAGTTCCTCGCCAAGACCATCTCGCACGGCATGCGACTGTTCGGCAACATGTTCGCGGGCGAGCTGGTGTTCATGCTGATCGCCCTGATGGGTGCGGTGGGCTTCGCCTCGCTGGGCGGCGTCTTCCTGTGGATCGGCCAGGTCATCGCCGGTGCCGCCTGGGCCATCTTCCACATCCTGATCATCACGCTGCAGGCCTTCATCTTCATGATGCTGACCCTGGTCTATGTCGGCCAGGCGCACGACAAGCACTGATCGCCTGAAGTCAACGAGTTCCGCTTTTTCTTTCCGTCCGTCAACTACTCTCTCATAGGAGCAATCATGGAAAACGTGTTGGGTCTTGTCGCTCTGGCTTGCGGTCTGATCATCGGCCTGGGTGCCATCGGTGCCTGTATCGGTATCGCGCTGATGGGTGGCAAGTACCTGGAAGCGTCGGCCCGTCAACCCGAGCTGATGAACGAACTGCAGACCAAGATGTTCCTGCTGGCCGGTCTGATCGACGCCGCGTTCCTGATCGGTGTCGGTATCGCGATGCTGTTCGCCTTCGCCAACCCGTTCGTCGCCGCCTGATTCGACGTTTCTCGAACGTACTTTCCCAAGCAAAGTTCTAACCGAGAGAGGTCGAAGCCGTGAATCTGAACGCTACTTTGTTGGCGCAGATCGTCGTCTTCGCGATCCTCTGGTGGTTCACGATGAAATTCGTGTGGCCGCCGATCACGAAGGCGCTCGACGAGCGTGCCAAGAAGATCGCCGACGGCCTGGCCGCGGCCGACAAGGCCAAGCTGGAGCTGTCTGCCGCCAACAAGCGCGTCGAGGAACAGCTCGCCCAGACCCGTGACGAAGCCGCCAAGGTGCTGGCCGACGCCGAAAAGCGTGCGCAGGCCATCATCGAGGAAGCCAAGAAGCGGGCCGAAGACGAAGGTGCCAAGATCGTCGCGCAAGCCAAGGCCGAGGCCGAGCAGCAGATGGTCCAGGCCCGCGAGGCCCTGCGCGAGCAGGTGGCCGTGCTGGCCGTCAAGGGCGCCGAGCAGATCCTCAAGCGCGAAGTCAACGCCGGCGTCCACGCCGATCTGTTGAACCGTTTGAAAACCGAGCTGTGATCATGGCTGAGCTCGCAACCATCGCGCGTCCGTATGCCGAGGCCCTCTACGAGGTGGCTCGCACGCAGGACCTGAACCAGTGGGCGGCCCAGGTCGACGAACTGGCGGCCGTCGCGGCCAACCCGCAGCTGCGTCAGTTCGCCGACCATCCCAAGGTCACCGCCTCGCAGGTCTTCGACCTGATCGTGTCGGTGGTCAAGGTGCCGCTGGCCGACGGCGTGAAGAACTTCCTTCGCACCGTCATCGAGAACGACCGTCTGGCGGCCTTGCCGGCGATCGCGGAGCAGTTCCACGTGCTGAAGAACGAGGCGTCCGGTGTCTCCGACGCCACGATCGTCAGCGCCTTCCCGATCGAGCCGGCCCAGCTGGCCGATCTGGTGGCCACGCTGGAGAAGCGCTTCGGTCGCAAGCTGCAGGCCAAGGTCGAGGTCGATCCCGAGCTGATCGGCGGCGTGCGCGTGGTGGTCGGCGACGAGGTGCTCGACACCTCGGTCAAGGCCCGCTTGGAACGCATGAAGGTCGCGCTGACCGCCTGAAGGCGATCGGGCGTCGCGACCCGAGGTATGGGTGAGCCCCGGAGCCGTGTGGGCGCCGGGTCTTTCGGAGCCCCCGGGTTCCGGACAGCCGTTGCGGCCAGGTGGCCGAGGACGAGACTGGGAGCAAGCAATGCAACTGAATCCCGCAGAAATTTCTGAACTGATCAAGAGCCGCATCGAGGGTCTCGGTGCGGCGGCGGACATCCGCAATCAAGGCACCGTGGTGTCGGTGACGGACGGTATCTGCCGCATCCACGGCCTGTCGGACGTGATGGCGGGTGAGATGCTCGAGTTCCCGGCGGGCAAGGACGGCCAGCCCACCTTCGGCCTGGCGCTCAACCTCGAGCGCGACTCCGTCGGCGCGGTGATCTTGGGCGACTACGAGCACATCTCCGAAGGCGACACGGTCAAGTGCACCGGCCGCATCCTGGAAGTGCCGGTCGGCCCCGAACTCATCGGCCGCGTCGTCGACGCGCTGGGCCGCCCGATCGACGGCAAGGGCCCGATCAACGCCAAGCTGACGGACGTGATCGAGAAGGTCGCCCCCGGCGTGATCGCGCGCAAGTCGGTCGACCAGCCGGTGCAGACCGGTATCAAGGCCATCGACGCGATGGTGCCGATCGGCCGCGGCCAGCGCGAGCTGATCATCGGCGACCGCCAGACCGGCAAGACCGCCGTGGCGCTGGACACGATCATCGCCCAGAAGGGCCAGAACATGATCTGTATCTACGTCGCCATCGGCCAGAAGGCGTCGTCGATCAAGAACGTCGTGCGTGCCCTCGAACAGCACGGCGCGATGGACTACACCATCGTCGTCGCCGCCTCGGCCTCCGAGTCGGCCGCCATGCAGTACATCTCGGCCTACTCCGGCTGCACGATGGGCGAGTACTTCCGCGACCGCGGCCAGGACGCGCTGATCATCTATGACGACCTGTCCAAGCAGGCCGTCGCGTACCGCCAGGTCTCGCTGCTGCTGCGCCGCCCGCCGGGCCGCGAAGCCTTCCCCGGCGACATCTTCTACCTGCACTCGCGCCTGCTCGAGCGCGCCGCCCGCGTGAACGCCGACTACGTCGAGAAGTTCACCAACGGCGCCGTCAAGGGCAAGACCGGCTCGCTGACCGCGCTGCCGATCATCGAGACCCAGGCCGGTGACGTCTCCGCGTTCGTGCCGACCAACGTGATCTCGATCACCGACGGCCAGATCTTCCTGGAGACCAACCTCTTCAACGCCGGCATCCGTCCCGCGATCAATGCGGGTATCTCGGTGTCGCGCGTGGGCGGTGCCGCGCAGACCAAGCTCATCAAGAGCCTGTCGGGCGGTATCCGTACCGACCTCGCGCAGTACCGTGAGCTCGCGGCCTTCGCGCAGTTCGCCTCCGACCTCGACGAAGCCACCCGCAAGCAGCTGGACCGCGGTGCCCGTGTGACCGAACTGCTCAAGCAGCCTCAGTACCAGCCGCTGCCCATCAGCCTGATGGCCGCCTCGCTGTACGCCGCCAACAAGGGCTACCTCGACGACGTCGACGTCAAGAAGGTCCTGGCGTTCGAGCACGGGCTGCACCAGTACCTGAAGACCAGCCACGCCCAGCTGCTCGACAAGCTCGAGCGCGACAAGGCGATGGACAAGGACGCCGAGGCCGAACTGCAGGCTGCCATCGTGGCCTTCAAGAAGACCTTCGCCTGAAACTGAAGGAGTTCCGTCATGGCGGCAGGCAAGGAAATACGCGGCAAGATCAAATCGGTCGAAAGCACCAAGAAGATCACCAAGGCCATGGAAATGGTCGCCGCGTCGAAGATGCGCAAGGCGCAGGACCGCATGCGCGCGGCCCGGCCTTATGCCGACAAGGTGCGCAACATCGCGGCCAACCTGGCGCAGGCCAACCCGGAGTATAAGCCGGCGTTCCTGCGCAAGAACGAGGGCACCGGTCAGGTGGGCATGATCGTCGTGACCACCGACAAGGGCCTGTGCGGCGGCCTGAACACCAACATCCTGCGCGCCACGACGGCCAAGCTGAAGGAACTGGAGTCCCAGGGCCTGAAGTCGCAGACGGTCGCCATCGGCAGCAAGGGGTTGGGGTTCCTCAACCGCGTCGGCGCCAAGGTCGTCGCGCAGGTCACCCAGCTGGGCGACAAGCCCCACCTCGACCGCCTCATCGGGCCGGTCAAGGCGCTGCTGGACCAGTACGCCGAGGGCAAGCTGGATGCCGTCTACCTGTGCTACACGCGCTTCATCAACACGATGAAGCAGGAGCCGGTGGTCGAGCAGTTGCTGCCGCTGGCCGCCGACCGGCTGCAGGCCGACCAGGGCAGCCACTCGTGGGACTACATCTACGAGCCTGATGCCCCGACCGTCATCGACGAACTGCTCACCCGCTACATCGAGGCGCTGGTGTACCAGGCGGTGGCCGAGAACATGGCTTCGGAGCAGTCTGCCCGCATGGTGGCGATGAAGGCCGCGACCGACAACGCCGGCAACCTGATCAACGAGCTCAAGCTCGAATACAACAAGACGCGTCAGGCGGCGATCACCAAGGAACTGGCCGAGATCGTGGGCGGCGCGGCCGCGGTCTGACGCGGCGCCGGAACCGAAGGCATAACGAATACTGATTGAAGGAACGAAAAATGGCTCAAGGCAAGATCGTTCAGTGCATCGGCGCCGTGGTGGACGTGGAGTTCCCGCGCGACCAGATGCCCAAGGTGTACGACGCCCTGAAGATGGAAGGCACCGACCTCACGCTCGAGGTCCAGCAGCAGCTGGGCGACGGCGTGGTGCGCACGATCGCGCTGGGCTCCTCCGACGGCCTGCGTCGCGGCATGATGGTCACCAACACCGGCGCGCCGATCACGGTCCCGGTGGGCAAGGCCACGCTCGGCCGCATCATGGACGTGCTGGGTAACCCCATCGACGAGCGCGGCCCGATCGACCAGTCGCTGGCCAGCTCGATCCACCGCAAGGCCCCGGCCTACGACGAGCTGTCTCCATCGACCGAGCTGCTCGAGACGGGCATCAAGGTGATCGACCTGATCTGCCCGTTCGCCAAGGGCGGCAAGGTGGGTCTGTTCGGCGGCGCCGGCGTCGGCAAGACCGTCAACATGATGGAGCTCATCAACAACATCGCCAAGGCCCACTCGGGTCTGTCGGTGTTCGCGGGTGTGGGCGAGCGTACCCGTGAGGGCAACGACTTCTACCACGAGATGATCGAGTCCAAGGTCGTGGTGCCGGACAACCTGGGCGAGTCCAAGGTGGCGATGGTGTACGGCCAGATGAACGAGCCGCCGGGCAACCGCCTGCGCGTGGCGCTCACGGGCCTGACGATCGCCGAATCGTTCCGCGACGAGGGCCGCGACGTGCTGTTCTTCGTGGACAACATCTACCGCTACACGCTGGCCGGTACCGAGGTGTCCGCGCTGCTGGGCCGCATGCCCTCGGCGGTGGGCTACCAGCCGACGCTGGCCGAGGAGATGGGCAAGCTCCAGGAGCGCATCACCTCCACCAAGGTCGGCTCGATCACCTCGATCCAGGCCGTGTACGTGCCGGCGGACGACCTGACCGATCCGTCGCCGGCCACCACGTTCGCGCACCTGGATGCGACCGTCGTGTTGTCGCGTGACATCGCCGCGCTGGGTATCTACCCCGCCGTGGACCCGCTGGACTCCACCAGCCGTCAGGTCGACCCGAACGTCGTGGGCGAAGAGCACTACAACACCACCCGCGCCGTGCAGGCGGTGCTGCAGCGCTACAAGGAACTGCGCGACATCATCGCGATCCTGGGCATGGACGAACTGTCGCCGGAAGACAAGCTGGCGGTGGCCCGCGCCCGCAAGATCCAGCGCTTCCTGTCGCAGCCGTTCCACGTCGCCGAGGTGTTCACCGGCCAGCCGGGCAAGTACGTCCCGCTGAAGGAGACCATCCGCGGCTTCAAGATGATCGTGGGCGGCGAGTGCGACCACCTGCCGGAGCAGGCCTTCTACATGGTGGGCACCATCGACGAAGCCTTCGAAAAAGCCAAGAAGCTGCAGTAAGCGGCGCACACGGGCGCCATGCGTCGGTGCCCATCCTCAGCGGGCAGGAAGCCCGCTTCCGGTTGACGCCCAGCCTGGCACCCGTCTGCTTGCTTTCTGCACCTTCTCACACGCTAAGGATCAATCAGCATGGCCACGATTCATGTCGACGTCGTCTCCGCCGAAGAGTCCATCTTCTCGGGCGAGGCGAAGTTCGTCGCGCTGCCGGGCGAGGCGGGCGAGCTGGGCATCCTGCCGCAGCACACGCCGCTCATCACCCGCATCAAGCCGGGAGCGGTGCGCATCGAGCGGGCCGACACCGGCGAGGAGGAGTTCGTCTTCGTCGCCGGTGGCATCCTGGAGGTGCAGCCGAACGCGGTGACGGTGCTCGCCGACACCGCGATCCGCGGCAAGGACCTGGATGAGGCCAAGGCGGCCGAGGCCAAGCGTCTGGCGGAAGAGGCGATGAAGAACGCCAAGAGCGACATCGACTTCGCCCGCGCGCAGAGCGAGTTCGCGGTCATGGCCGCTCAGCTCGCGGCGCTGCGTCGGCTGCGCCGCAAGTAAGCCGGCCGATCCGGCACGCCGCCCTGGGGCCACCTCGGGGCGGCCACCCGAACACGCCCGCCTCTGGCGGGCGTGGTGCTTTCTGGGCGGCTCACGCGACGCGTGCGTCATGGGGGCAGCCATGGATCAGATGCAACTCCGCGTGGTGCTTTCTGGGCGGCTCATGCGACAGCGTGCGTGCCCGCAGCGGGCGGGGCGGGGCTGCGCAGCCCCATGGGCGGCCCCATCGCAGTTCATTGCAGGTGAGGCACGTCGGGCAGTTCGTTCGGGTTCTCCGCTCCCGCGGCCGCGGGGAAGTGCTGCACCAGCAGGGCCGTCACGGCGTCCACGGCCGCGTTCAGCCCTTCCTCGAAGCGCCCTGCGCGAAACGCCCCCGACATGCCCTGCACGATGTCGTCCCAGGTGCTCTGAGGCACGCGGCGCGCCAGACCGCGGTCGGCGATGATCTCGATCCGGTGCTCGGCCAGCAGCAGGTAGATCAGCACGCCGTTGTTGTGCTCCGTGTCCCACACGCGCAGCTTGCCGAACATCTGCACGGCGCGCTCGCGGGCGGTCGCGCCGCGCCACAGGTAGCTGAAGGGCAGGCCCGCTTCGACGCACACGCGGATCTCCCCGGTGTGCCGGCGTTCGCTGGCTTCGACCCGGCGGGCCAGCCGCTCGAGGGCGTCGGCTCCCAGCGCGCGCAGCGCGTCGCGGTCGTCGAGCCAGCGGTGTTTGAGGATGCGCCAGAGCCGGTTCATCGTGCGTCTCACCAGTCGCCGGAGGCGCCACCGCCCCCGAAGTCGCCGCCGCCGCCGGAGGAGAAGCCGCCGCCACCGCCACCGCCCCCCCAGCCGCCCCCGCCGCCCCAGATGATGGGCGGGCCGCCGTGGTGCCCTCGCCGCATGCGGCTGCCGGCCGCGGCGCCGGTGCCGAGCACCAGCGTGAACAGCCAGGCGAACAGCGCGACACCGAGGGCGATCGCCAGGCTCGCGGTGAACCACCACCCGAGCACGCCGACGGCCCCGCCGGTCGCCACCGAGCCGAGCTTGCGCCCGAGCAGCCCGGTGAGGACCGCGCTGATGACGGGAGCACCGACGAGCAGGAAGATGAGGAGGTCCGACCACTGCGTGCCTTCGTCGGCCCCAGCGGGGCTGCCGGAGGGCGCGGGCAAGCCCTCCCCGCGGAGGAGCCCGGCGATCCGGTCGATGGCCTGGTCGAGCCCGCGGTGGTAGTCGCCGGCGCGGAAGGCCGGCACGATGGCCTGATCGATGACGCGGCGGGCCATGAGGTCGGGAATGGCGCCTTCGAGGGCCTTGGCGACCTCGATGCGCACGCGCCGGTCGTCCTTGGCGACGACGATCAGCAAGCCGTCGCCGACCTCGCGCCGGCCGATCTTCCAGGTGTCGGCCACGCGGTGGGCGTAGGAGGCGATGTCCTCGGGCGCGGTGCTCGGTACGATCAGCACGACGATCTGGCTGCCGAGCTCGGTCTCCAGGGCCTGCAGTTTGGCCTCCAGCGCGGCGCGCTGCCCGGGCGTCAGCGTGGCGGTCTGGTCGATCACACGGGCGGACAGGGGCGGCACGGCGAGCACGTCCTGCGCGAAGCCGGGCGGCGCGAAGGCCGCTATCAGCGTGGCGAAGAGCGCGCCGAGGAGCGCCCGTGCGAAGTCGAGGCCGTGGACGGGCCCGCGGCGGCGCATCGCGTGCCCGATGACCTGAGCGACCCAGGCGCCGCACATGCCCGCGATCCCGAGGACGAGACTTCAGCGCGAGGCGCCGAAGTCGACCTTCGGCGGGGCGGAGATGGCCGCCTCGTTGGCGACGTTGAAGTTGGGCTTGGGCTTGTAGCCGAACACCATCGCCGTGAGGTTGGTGGGGAAGCTGCGCGCCAGCACGTTGTACTCCTGCACCGCCTTGATGTAGCGGTTGCGCGCGACCGCGATGCGGTTCTCGGTGCCTTCGAGCTGGATGCGCAAGTCCTGGAACCCCTGGTTGGCCTTGAGGTTGGGGTAGTTCTCGCTCACCGCGATGAGCCGCGACAGCGCGCTGGACAGCTCGCCCTGCGCCTGCTGGAAGCGATTGAAGGCCTCCGGGTCGTTGAGCGTCTCGGGCGAGACCTGGATGGAGGTGGCCTTCGCGCGGGCCTCGATGACGCGGGTGAGCGTCTCCTGCTCGAAGTTGGCTTCGCCCTTGACGGTGCTGACGATGTTGGGAATGAGGTCGGCCCGCCGCTGGTACTGGTTGAGCACTTCGGACCAGGCGGCTTGCGTCTGCTCGTCGAGCCGCTGGAACTCGTTGTAGCCACAGCCGCTGAGCGCGAAGACCGCGGCGAGCGCGACGAACCAGGACCACCAGTTGCGTTTCATCGAGGACTCCTTGAGCACGGAAACCTGGACGGCGGGCGCCACGTGCGGCACGTCGCTCCCGAACACCGACATCCAGATGCGTGCATCATGCCCGAATTCAACCGCCGCGCAATGACGGGTTGTGTCGGGCGGCGCGCCGGAGCGCGCGGGCTTCAGGCCGAGGGCGGGGTGGGCGTCTCTCTACAATGCAAAGATGTTTGCCCCCCTGCAGAACGACTGTCTGCTGCGCGCGCTGTTGCGCCAGCCCACCGAGTACACGCCTGTCTGGCTGATGCGCCAGGCGGGGCGCTACCTGCCCGAGTACAACGCCACCCGCGCGCGAGCGGGCAGCTTCATGGGGCTCGCCACCGATCCGGGCTACGCCACCGAGGTGACCCTGCAACCGCTGGAGCGCTACGCGCTCGATGCGGCGATCCTCTTCAGCGACATCCTGACCGTGCCCGATGCGATGGGGCTGGGTCTGCGCTTCGAGGCGGGCGAGGGCCCGCGTTTCGAGCGTCCGGTGCGTGACGAGGCCGATGTGGCGCGCCTGGCCGTGCCCGACCTCGAGCGTCTGCGCTATGTGTTCGACGCCGTCACGAGCATTCGGCGCGCGTTGCAGGGGCGAGTGCCGTTGATCGGCTTTTCCGGCAGCCCGTGGACCCTGGCGTGCTACATGGTGGAAGGCCGCGGCTCGGACGACTACCGGCTGGTGAAGACGCTGATGTATCGCCGGCCGGACTTGATGCACCGCATCCTGCAAGTCAACGCCGACGCGGTGGCCGCCTATCTGAATGCGCAGATCGAAGCGGGCGCGCAGGCGGTGATGATCTTCGACTCGTGGGGCGGGGTACTCGCCGACGGGGCGTTCCAGCGTTTCAGCCTGGCGTACACGCGGCGCGTCCTGCAGCAGCTCAAGCGCGACCAGGACGGCCAGGTCGTGCCGCGCATCGTGTTCACCAAGGGGGGCGGCCAGTGGCTGGAGGAGATCGCGGCCCTCGAGGCCGATGCGGTCGGCGTGGACTGGACCGTCCACCTCGGGCGCGCACGCCAGCGGGTGGACGACCGGGTGGCATTGCAGGGCAACCTCGATCCCGCCGTGCTGTTCGCCGAGCCGCAGCAGATCCAGACCGAGGCCGAGGCGGTGCTCGACAGCTTCGGCCCGCCCGAGCGCCCGGACGGGCGCTGGGGGGGGCACGTGTTCAACCTGGGGCACGGCATCAGCCAGTTCACGCCGCCCGAGCACGTCCAGGCGCTGGTGGAAACGGTGCACCGGCACTCGCGCACCCTGCGGCGCGAGAGGGGATGAAAGACCGTGTGCCTACTGGTGCAAACCCGTGAAGCCGACGAACGGGGCTTGACTTATCCCCAATTGGGGTGATCCAGCTCTGCTGCACCGCAATTGTTGCGCTGTAACATGAGCCGGCACGAAAGTACCGCTAAGTCGTTGATTTTACTAGGTTTGCCTCGTTGCTTCGTAGGTGGGCAATCCAACGGCCGGGCAGGCAGCACAAGGATTTAGGGCTCGTTTGCGCAGCTTGCCCACAAAGTTTTCCACAGGTTTGGTGGATAGCTGGAAAAGCGCAAGAGAATCAACTGCTTACGCCTGGAAGTTCAGACGGCGGCAGAAGTCACGGGGCTAAATGAGCGAGTCGTACCTGGTGCATGTGGCTGTGGAGGCGCCGCAACACAGCGCGCTGTCCGGCCCGCTCACCTACCGCGCCACGCACCCGTGGCCCGCGGGCAGCGTGGTGCAGGTGCCGCTCGGCCGCCGCGTGGTCTGCGGCATCGTCTGGGGCGCGGCGCCCGAGGCGGCGGCCGAGGAAGGCGCCGGCCTCGCCTTGCGCGACGTGCACAGCGGCCTGGCCGGGCTGCCGCCCCTGAGCGACGCCTGGCGCGCGCTCGTGCAGTTCGCCGCCGGGTACTACCAGCGCGGGCTCGGCGAGGTGGCGCTGGCGGCCCTCCCGCCTGAGCTGCGCAAGCTCGACGACAAGCAGCTCGCCCTGCGGCTCAGGCGGGCGCAGTCGATGAGCCTTGTCCCGCAGGGCGGTGAGCCCGAGTTGCCGCCCCTGACGCCCGAGCAGCAGGCGGCGCTGGACGGGGTGGACCATGGCGGGGTGAGCCTCCTGCACGGCAGCACGGGCAGCGGCAAGACCGAGGTGTACCTGCGCCTCGTGGCGCGCACGCTCGCGGCCGGCCGTCAGGCGCTGGTGCTGGTGCCGGAGATCAACCTCACACCTCAGCTGGAGGAGCGGTTCTCGGCGCGCTTTCCGGGCCGGCGCATCGTCTCGCTCCACAGCGGCCTCACCCCGGCGCAGCGGCTCAAGCACTGGCTCGCGGCCCACCTGGGATGGGCGGACATCGTGCTCGGCACGCGCATGGCCGTCTTGACGCCGCTGCCCCGGCTGGGGCTGGTCGTGGTCGACGAGGAGCACGACCCCTCGTACAAGAGCCAGGAAGGCGCGCGCTACTCGGCACGCGACCTGGCGGTCTACCGCGGCAAGCTGGAGCAGGCGGCCGTGGTGCTCGGATCGGCCACCCCGTCGCTGGAGTCCTGGTACCACGCGCAGCGGGGCCGCTACCGGCGCCTGGCGATGCCCACGCGCATCGGCGGTGCCGCGCTGCCGACGGTGCGGTTGATCGACATGAACCACGTCCCGCGGGAGGTGGCGCGCACCTCGGCGCTCTCACCCGCGCTGCTCGCGGCTCTCGGGTCGCGGCTCGAGCGCGGCGAGCAAGCCCTCGTGCTGCTCAACCGCCGCGGCTACGCGCCGGTGCTGCACTGCCCCGACTGCGGCTGGAAAAGCGGGTGCGCGCACTGCAGCGCGTGGCGGGTGTTCCACCGCATCGACCGCACCCTGCGCTGCCACCATTGCGGCGCGTGCGAGCGCGTGCCGCGCGCGTGCCCCGACTGCGGCAACCTCGACATCCAGCCGCTGGGCCGCGGCACCGAGCGGCTGGAGGAGCAACTGGCTGCCGCCTTGCCCGGCGCGCGCATCGCGCGCATCGATGCCGACACCACCCGGCACAAGGGCTCGCTGGAAGCCCAGCTCAGCAGCGTGCATGCCGGCGAGGTGGACGTGCTGGTGGGCACGCAGATGCTCGCCAAGGGCCATGATTTCCGGCGCGTGACGCTCGTGGCGGCCCTCAACCCTGATGCGGCGCTCTTCAGCAGCGACTTTCGGGCGGGCGAACGCCTGTTTGCCTTGCTGATGCAGGCGGCGGGCCGGGCCGGGCGCGAGGCGGCCCACAGCGCCGGCAGCGAGATGCTCGTGCAGACCTGGCATCCGGCGCACCCGCTCTACCAGGCTCTGCGCGCGCACGACTACGCCGCGTTTGCCGCTCGTACGCTGGAGGAGCGGGAGATGGCCGGTCTGCCGCCCTACGCACACCTGGCGCTGGTGCGCGCCGAAGCCCGTACGCAGGAGGCCGCGCAAGCCTGGTTGCTGGCCGCAAGCGAGCAGGCCGAGCGGCTGCCCGAGAAGGGCGGGGTCACGCTCTACCCGCCGGTGCCGAGCGCGATCGCGCGGGTGGCGGACGTCGAGCGTGCGCAGATGCTGGTGGAGTGCGAGTCGCGTCCGGCGCTGCAGCGCTTTCTCGCACAGTGGGTGCCCGGCCTGCATGCCTTGCGCGCCGAACACAAAGGGGTGCTGCGCTGGGCCGTGGACGTGGACCCCCTGGCGATCTGAGGGCTCGCCTGCACAGAGGCTCCCCTGCTCGCCGGGGAGGGGCGGGGGTTCACCCCCGCTCGACGCCGAACAGCCGCACCGCGAACGAGAAGCTGAGGAACGCCAGGGCGGTCGTCCACAGGATGATGCGCGCGATGCGCCCGTTGTCGGCGCCGTAGCGTTCGGCCAGCAGCGAGACGTTGCTCGCCGAGGGCAGCGCCGCGGCCAGCACCAGGATGCCCAGCGCGAAGCTCTCCAACGGCAGGCCCGCCTGCACGAACATCAGCCCCAGTGCGAGGACCAGGGCCGGGTGGACGAGCAACTTGACCAACACCACCGGCACGATGTCGCGCGCCGGGGTGCGGGTGTGCGCCGCCTGGTTGGAGCGCCAGAGCACGGCCCCGATGGTGAAGAGTGCCACCGGCGTGGCCGAGTCGCCCAGCAACTTGACGATCTGCATCACGGGCTGCGGCAGCGTCCACTGCGTGACGGACACCAGCGCGCCCAGGGCGATGGACCAGGGCAGTGGGTTGCTGAGCGCCCCGCGCAGCGCCTTGTCGAGGCCCTCGCGCCAGTGGCCGGCGCCCTCGCTTTGTGCCAGCGCCAGGCACAGCGAACTGGTGAAGAAGAGGTCGGCCAGCACCGTCATGATCACGGGCCCCGCGGCGCGGTCGCCCGCCAGCGCCACCAGCAGGGGCACGCCCATGAAGCCGGTGTTCGGGAAGGCCGCGATCAGCGCACCGAAGGCCGAATCCTTGAGCCCCAGGCCCGAGGCCAGGCTGTGGGTGGTGGTGACGAACACGACCAACAGCGCCGCGCCGATCCACAACGCGAGCCACACGGGATTGAAGAGCTGCCCGATCGGGGTGCTCGCGCCGAAGCGAAACAGCATGCACGGCAGCGCGAAGAAGAGCACGTAGGCGTTCAGGCCGGGGATGGCGGCCTCGGGCAGCACCCGGCGCTGGGCGGCGAGGTAGCCGCACAGCACCAGCGCGAAGAAGGGCAAGGTGACCTGGAAAATCGCTTGCATGCGCGCGGGAGTATCGCAAGCCGCTGCGCGCATCCGGCTGAACGGGCGCTGAAAGCATCCGACGGGCGCCCGGCAGGCACGCCGGAGGGACCCTTCGCCGACTCTGCACGCCGGGGCCCCCGAGCGGTTGGCTATCATGGCGCGCTCGCCGGCCGCCCGGGCTTTCGGGCGTGGCCGACCGTCTCTCGCACGACCGTCGGCTGGCCCGACGGTCTTTGTCGTCCCGTCTGGCTGCCCACGTGTCCACTCCTGCCACCCTCAACCCCGCTCAGCTCGAAGCCGTTCACTACCTGCAAGGGCCTTGCCTCGTGCTGGCCGGCGCCGGCTCGGGCAAGACGCGAGTCATCACGCACAAGATCGCGCGGCTGTTGCAGGCCGGCTACGAGCCCCAGCACATCGCGGCCATCACCTTCACGAACAAGGCCGCCGAGGAAATGCGCGAGCGCGCCCGCGACCTCGTCGGCCCCCGCGCGGCCAAGCCCCTGGCGATCAGCACCTTCCACTCGCTGGGGGTGCGCATGCTGCGCGAGGACGGCGAGCGCGTGGGGCTCAAATCGCAGTTCTCCATCCTCGACAGCGACGACGTGCTCTCCATCCTGCGTGATGCAGGCGGCACGACCGACGCGGCGCAGGCCAGGCGCTGGCAATGGGCGATCAGCCTGTGGAAGAACCAGGGCCTCGACGCGGACCAGGCCGAGGCCCAGGCCGAGGACGACGAGCGGCGCATCGCCGCACGCGTGATGAGGCTCTACCAGGAGCGGCTCGCGGCCTACCAGGCGGTGGACTTCGACGACCTGATCGGCCTGCCGCTCAAGATGCTCGAACGCGACCCCGAGGCCCGCACCAAGTGGCAGGGCACGCTGCGCTATGTGCTGGTCGACGAATACCAGGACACCAACGCCGTGCAGTACGAACTGCTCAAGGCGCTGGTGGGCGAGCGCGCGATGTTCACCGCGGTGGGCGACGACGACCAGTCCATCTACGGCTGGCGGGGGGCGACCATCGAGAACCTCAAGCGCTTGCCGCAGGACTTTCCGCAGCTCAAGGTCATTGCGCTGGAGCAGAACTACCGCTCCACCGGCCACATCCTGCGCGCGGCCAACAACGTCATCGCGGCCAACCCCAAGCTGTTTCAAAAGAAGCTGTGGAGCGAGTTCGGCGACGGCGAGCCGGTGCGGGTGCTGGAGTGCGACAACGAGGAACACGAAGCCGAGCGGGCGGTGGCGCGCATCCAGGCGATCCGCGGCAACGCCGGCATGTATGGCGGCCAGGTGGAGTGGAGCGACTTCGCCATCCTGTACCGCGCCAACCACCAGGCGCGCGTGTTCGAGCAGGCCCTGCGCAAGGCCAACATCCCGTACAAGGTGTCGGGTGGGCAGAGCTTCTTCGACCGCGCCGAGATCAAGGACCTGTGCGCCTGGCTGCGCCTGTTGGTGAACAACGACGACGACCCGGCCTTCCTGCGCGCGGTGACGACGCCCAAGCGGGGCATCGGCCACCAGACGCTCGCGCAGCTCGGCGAGTTCGCGTCGAAGTGGAAGGTGAGCCTCTTCGAGGCGCTGTTCGCCGATTCGCTGGCCAGTGCGGTGAGCGCCAGAGCGATCGGCTCGCTGCATGAGTTCGGCCGCTATGTGAACGATCTCGAGTACCGCTTTCGCCACACCGCGGGGGCCGAAGATGCCAAGCCCGCACTGCTCGAGTGGCTCAAGGAGATCGGCTACGAGCAGCATCTGTACGACGGCGAGGACAACGAGAAGCTCGCGGCCAGCCGCTGGCAGAACGTGCTCGACTTCATCGACTGGGTGGCGCGACGTTGCGGCGGCGAGATCGACAACGAAGGCGGGCTCACCACCGAGACCGAGAAGAAGACCATCCTCGAAGTCGCGCAGACCATCTCCGTCATCCTGAGCCTGGCCGAGCGCGGCGGCGACACCAACGTGGTGACGCTGTCCACCTTGCACGCCTCCAAGGGGCTGGAGTGGCCGCACGTGATCCTCGTGGGCGTCAACGAGGGGCTGCTGCCTTTCAAGGGCGAGGACGAGGAGATGACGCCGCAGCGCCTGGAGGAGGAGCGGCGCCTCATGTACGTGGGCATCACCCGCGCGCGGCGCACGCTGGCGGTGAGCACCTTGCGCCGCCGCAAGAAGGGCCGCGAGTTCGTGCAGGGCCTGCCCAGCCGCTTCATCGCCGAGATGCGCTTGCACGAGGCCTCCGGCAAGGAGGACCCGCGCGAAAAGCTCAAAGCGCTGCGCGCCGAACTTGCCGCACGCGCGGCGGCCAAGGCGCCGGCCGAGGGGTGAGCCCCGCACGCCGAGAGAAACCCCAGGTGACGGCGCGTACCCCGGACGGCAGACTCCGCCGGCATGGACACGTCCGCTTCCCTCACGTCGGCGCCACGGCCGCTTCGCTGGCTGGGCGCGCTGTACGCCCTCAGTGCCTTGGCAGCCATCGCTGCGGCCAGTGATTGGCTTCCCGGTGCATGGTTCTGGGTGCTCAAGCCGCTCACGACGGCGCTGCTCATCGCGCACCTCGCGCGCCACGAAGGCCCCGACCGCGCGTTGCGCCGATGGGTGTTGACGGGGCTCGTCTTCTCGCTGGCCGGAGACACCGCGCTCCTGTGGCGCGAAGGGTTCACCGTCGGGCTGGTGTGCTTTCTCGTGGCGCATCTGGCCTACATCGTCGCCTTCACCCGCCACGTGCGGCTGCTGGCGCGGTGGGAGCCGTTCGTCTTCTACGGCCTCGTGGCGGCCGGCGTCCTCACCCATCTGTGGGCCGGCGTGCCCGGCCCCTTGCGCGTGGCAGTGATGGCCTATGTGATGTGCCTGGTGGCGATGGCCGCTCAAGCCGCCGTATGGGCCTGGGTGGCGCGCCCCACCCCGGCGCTGCGCCCGGCAGCCTGGGCCGCTGTGGGCGGGGCGCTCTTCGTGGCCTCCGACAGCCTGCTGGCCATCGACCGCTTCACCCACCCGCTGCCGTGGCGCGACGTGTGGGTGTTGGGCACGTACTGGGCGGCGCAGTGGTGCATCGCCAAGTCGGCCCTGCGGCACTCGATGCGGCAGCCCTGAGGCCCTATTGCCGCACCCCTTCGGCCTGCACGCGCAAGACCACTTCGTCGGCCACGAAAGGCAGGGCCACGTCCATGCCCACATCGCTGCGCCGCATGCGCCCCTCGAAGTCGCCGCCGCACACCTCTTTGCGCCACAAAGGGTTGGTGTAGCACCCGAAGCGCACGGCCCGGAGCGTGAGCCCGATGGAGCGGCCCTTGAGGGTGAGTTCGCCCGTCACCGTCTGCAGCTGGCCTGCGGCATCGAACTCCAGCCGCTCCGCAACGAACCACGCGGCGGGGTGATCGGCCGTCGCAAACAGATCGCGTTCGCGCAAGCGAGCGTCGAAAACCGGCACACCCGTGTGCAACGTTCGCACATCGATCTCCACGGCCACCCGCCCGCGCCGCGCAGCCCGGTCGATCTCCACGTCTCCGCCGAGGGACGCAAACCGACCGCGCAGCGTCGAGGTGCCGAAGTGCAGCACCTCCCACGTCACACTCGTGTGGGTCGGATCGAGCCGATAGCGCACCGGCTCCGCGCGAGCGGTCCCGAGCAAAGAGAACCCCAAGGGGCACTTCGCATAACCCCATTTCCGAAGGCTGAACCGGCATGAGGGCGCTCGCGTCGTTCAGTTCGGGGTTCTCGGTGCCGCTCAGGCCCCGTCATCGCAGCCTTGGCGGGCGCCCGAGGCCCTGCAAAACTGCGTTTGCAGGCTCTGCGGGCGCACCTCTCCCTTCATCGCGCACACCCGCACGGGTCATGGCGCACCAGCCAGACCAGCCGCTTGGCGTTGTACGCCGCGCACTTCAGCAGGATCGCCAGTTCGTTTCTCGCCAGCGTCATCGCCCGCACGCACTTGCCGCCCAACTGCTCGAGGCCGGCGAACACATGTTCGCCTCTGGCGCGGACGCGGTTGATCGCCTTGTTGCGCGCGTCCAGTCGCACGCGCCGCTCCTGCCCGGGCTTGGCACGCCGCGCGATGCCGTCGCGCAGCCCGTGGGCCTGCAGCAACTGGCGGTTGGTCTGCGCGTCGTAGCCTCGGTCGGCCAGCAGCCGCGCGCCGGTGTTGGCGCGGTCCAGCACCTCCTTGAGCGTCTGGCCGTCGTCGGCGTTGGCCGGCGTGACCTTCGCCCGGCGGATCAGCTTGTAGCGCGCGTCCGCGTTGGCGTGCACCTTGTAGCCGTAGAAGCTCTTGCCGTGCTTCTTGGTCCAGCGCGCGTCGCGGTCGGTGTGCTGCAGCCGCTTGGCATTCCAGCCCTCGGGCCTGCGGCCTTCGTTGAGCGCTTCGCGCTCGTCCTTGTTCGCCTGGGTGAGCGGTGCCTGCACGATGCTGGCATCCACGATCTGCCCGCCGCGCGGGATGTAGCCGTGCTGCTGCAACTGCAGGCTCACCGCCTCGAAGATAGCGCGGCCGCCCAGACCGCCTTGGGCCAAGCGCTGCTTGAAACTCCACAGCGTGCGCGCATCGGGGATGTGCAGTGCTCCGTCCAGGCGGCAGAAGTGCTGGAAGCTCATGCGGTCCAGCACCTGGTACTCGCAGTCCTCGTCGCTGAGGTTGTACAGCGACTGGATGAACAGCAGCCGCACCATCACCTCGGTGGGGTACGGCGGGCGCCCGCCTTTGCTACGGTCAGCGCGAGGGCAGGCGGTGTCGACCCGGGCGGCAATGGCCGCGAAGTCGATCAGTTCGTCCATTGCTGCCAGGTTGGCGATGAAGCCGCCGAGCTTGGCTTGGCGCTGGTCCTGCACGAACAGGTCAGCGCCAGGCTGGTGACGCCACAAAGACGAGGGCTTGATGCGCGGGGTGATCATGGGCGACATCATGCCGGCTCACGGGCTGCAAGGGGGAGGGAGGTTTCGAGAAGTGCCCCAAGGCCAGTAAGGGGAGGCATCTCCAAGGCATGACCACTCCCGAGGGGTGCGGTTGAGGAATGATGCCAGGCCAATGCAGACAGGGTTATGGGCGATGCGGCAGCGAACGCTGTGTGTGGCGTGCGCGTTGTGGCCATAGGCCGCTCTGCTCAATTTTCTGAGCTGCCTTCGTGGCAGCGAACGCCGAGAAGAATCTGGGTCGTTGGAACCACGCATTCCTGAGCTGCCTACGCGGCAGCGAACGTTCAGGCTGTAGTCCGCAAACGCGAGCTCGATTTCTGAGCTGCCTACGCGGCAGCGAACTGCGAGCTGGTGCGCGCCTTGCGCCTGCAGATTTTCTGAGCTGCCTACGCGGCAGCGAACAAAGAACTCGGGGAGATGACCGGACAAGCTCATTTCTGAGCTGCCTGCGCGGCAGCGAACCGACTCGTTACGGCGGGGACGACTTCACTGAGTTTCTGAGCTGCCTACGCGGCAGCGAACGAATACGTCGGCAGCGGTTAGAACCGCGAAAATTTCTGAGCTGCCTACGCGGCAGCGAACGAAGATCGGCTTCGAGGGGCAGGAGCCTCAATTTTCTGAGCTGCCTACGCGGCAGCGAACTAGACGTTCGCCTCGTAGCTCTTGCCGCCACCTTTCTGAGCTGCCTACGCGGCAGCGAACAGCGCCAGGGGCTCCACGCCATCGATCGCGAATTTCTGAGCTGCCTACGCGGCAGCGAACCAGAGTTGCAACCGGTTCACCGACGACAGGATTTTCTGAGCTGCCTACGCGGCAGCGAACGTAAGGCGGCGGACATCTTCGAGCCCGCACCGTTTCTGAGCTGCCTACGCGGCAGCGAACTCGAGTGCGGTGCCGAATCGACTTCCTGTGAATTTCTGAGCTGCCCACGCGGCAGCGAACCCGACGAACGGTATTGACCACTAGCCCCATTGTTTCTGAGCTGCCTACGCGGCAGCGAACACGACCGGGGGCAGCCGGCCGACGTGCGGCCGTTTTCTGAGCTGCCTACGCGGCAGCGAACAGCAGCGCGTCGGGCTCCCAAGGCCAATCCGCATTTCTGAGCTGCCTACGCGGCAGCGAACGCCGCCTGGTCCGCAGCCAGTGACGCCGCCAAGTTTCTGAGCTGCCTACGCGGCAGCGAACTCCTGACGGTTCCACCCCGACCGCTGCCAATGTTTCTGAGCTGCCTACGCGGCAGCGAACGCAGGGGATTCAGGTCGCGGCTGCATCGCGCTTTTCTGAGCTGCCTACGCGGCAGCGAACGATCTGGATGCCCTTGGCCACGTTGCCCCACGTTTCTGAGCTGCCTACGCGGCAGCGAACTGTTTGCGTTGATCCCGTCGCTCACGCCTACCTTTCTGAGCTGCCTACGCGGCAGCGAACGAATATGGTGGGCGTCAATGAGGATGGGACGTTTTCTGAGCTGCCTACGCGGCAGCGAACTTTCACATCGGGCTCGGCGAAAACTTCGTGATTTTCTGAGCTGCCTACGCGGCAGCGAACGCGACCGCGCCCACATTCATGCCGGGCAGAAATTTCTGAGCTGCCTACGCGGCAGCGAACGGCCGCATGATGCGGCGGCAATCGACGGTTGATTTCTGAGCTGCCTACGCGGCAGCGAACTCCAGCATGGCGATCACGATTTCCGGCGGCATTTTCTGAGCTGCCTACGCGGCAGCGAACAGCACAAGAAGAGGCCGAGTGTGTCGCCCTGTTTTCTGAGCTGCCTACGCGGCAGCGAACTCTGCGGCAGCGAACCTCCGACAAAAGCCGACCTGCCACCCATTCCGTTTTCTGAGCTGCCTACGCGGCAGCGAACCCTGACCGCAACCGGCTTCACCGCTTCGGTGCTTTCTGAGCTGCCTACGCGGCAGCGAACGACCACTGGCTGGCACCGGGAGAGATGGGCTTTTTCTGAGCTGCCTACGCGGCAGCGAACGTCATCACCGAGCCCCTGGGCGATTGGCTCGGTTTCTGAGCTGCCTACGCGGCAGCGAACTCGACGCGCCGGTGGAGTGGATGGGGCTGCTGTTTCTGAGCTGCCTACGCGGCAGCGAACATGGACAGCACGGTGCTGCCCGACCAGCCGGCTTTCTGAGCTGCCTACGCGGCAGCGAACATCGCGCCTGCGATCAACTGCGGCATGGCAAATTTCTGAGCTGCCTACGCGGCAGCGAACCACGATTGACGCGGACTCCTGGACATGGAGCTTTTCTGAGCTGCCTACGCGGCAGCGAACCCACCATGACCAGCCGCGCGGCTGCACTCGCTTTTCTGAGCTGCCTACGCGGCAGCGAACGTTACCGCCGTCGCCGCTCAGGCGTCGGCACATTTCTGAGCTGCCTACGCGGCAGCGAACCGCCGCTCCGATGCGCAGAACAGGCGGCTGTGTTTCTGAGCTGCCTACGCGGCAGCGAACTTTCAGCAAGGGCTTGAGACGAATCGCCTGTTTTTCTGAGCTGCCTACGCGGCAGCGAACTGTGAAGGTGCGCTACGACTTCACCGCAAGCGTTTCTGAGCTGCCTACGCGGCAGCGAACCTTCACTCTGTGTGACCCGGTATGCACCGTCATTTCTGAGCTGCCTACGCGGCAGCGAACGCTCGCGGACCTGATGGCGCTCGCCACCGAAATTTCTGAGCTGCCTACGCGGCAGCGAACTCATGGTGCGTGTCGTCATCGTGCTTGGCCTTTTTCTGAGCTGCCTACGCGGCAGCGAACCGTTGATGCGCTCGCCGATCCAGCGCACTACTTTTCTGAGCTGCCTACGCGGCAGCGAACACGGTCTACAACACGAAGTCGCACGGGCTTGATTTCTGAGCTGCCTACGCGGCAGCGAACCCGATCGTCGGCCTCTACATCAACGCGATGCATTTCTGAGCTGCCTACGCGGCAGCGAACTTGCACTGCGGGCGCAAGGTGCACGAGCATATTTTCTGAGCTGCCTACGCGGCAGCGAACATGCTGATCGAAGGCGTGAAGGGCGAGCTGTACTTTTCTGAGCTGCCTACGCGGCAGCGAACTGGGCCGGGCTGCTGGACACGATGTCCATTCATTTCTGAGCTGCCTACGCGGCAGCGAACACCGACTGACTGGGACGAGGGCAATTTTGTTATTTCTGAGCTGCCTACGCGGCAGCGAACGCACACCGTCATAGATCCCAAAGCCCGCGTCTTTTCTGAGCTGCCTACGCGGCAGCGAACCATTTCGCCGCGGGTCGATACGGCGTCATCGTTTTCTGAGCTGCCTACGCGGCAGCGAACTGGATATGGCCTTGCGGCTACGACTTCGTTATTTTCTGAGCTGCCTACGCGGCAGCGAACTAGGACAGCGGTTTGCCAAGTCGCCGCTGCCATTGGGCTTGCGGCGACTTGGCGCTCTTGGACCCTTTCCTACAAGCCCGACGCAAGCCCTTGATTTCTCAACGCTCGGCCGGCAGCCGGCAAAAAAGGGTCAAAACCACGGGATGGTGGAGCTGCTGCTGAGGCCGTAGCTGTTAAAGGCTCCGGGTACAGGATCAGGACGAAGTGGCCCGAGCGCGATGAATAGGCAGTAAGGCTGTCCGGTGCTGCGGCTTCGAAGCCATACGTACGGAAGGTCGGGACGGCGCTCCACCGAGATCGGGATGGCCTTCGCGGCTTGTTCAGCGGACTCGCCCTTGCGCCGCATCCGCCGCCGGCGCAGCCGCTCCGCACTGGTCTTGAACTGACGTCGTTGAACAGTTCTGTGCAGAGCGTCCGCTGGCGCCGGCGCGACATCGCTGACACGGACATAGTCCCGTGTTCCCTTGAGCCAGTCACCCGACATCAGCTTCTCAAGGACGAGAGGTTGGCCATGCAGGCGCAGCAGTGGCCCGAGGCTTCTTGGGTCCAGGCTGTAGCGGGGGAAGCTCACGCCTACACTCTCGGTTCGATGGTGCACCAATGCGAGATGCAGCCGGTCATACAAGGCGCCGAGCAATTGGGGCAGGCTCACTTCTGGATCTGGCGCCAGAGACAGGTCGATGTAGTGCGTCGTCATGGCATCAAGCCGCCTCGCCGAACACGCCGCCGCGAATGAGAGTGGCGACGACGAAGTGCTGCTGCTCTACCGGTGGCACCTTGTCCCTGAGAACCCAGCCGTCGAGCAGGTTGTAGAAGTCCACCTTGTCCTTGGGTTGACGGTAGGCGCGCCCCTGCGTGGTCACAGAGCCGTACGGCTCAATCGCGATCGGCCCGTTCTCGTCGGCTCCGGGGTACCAGGTGTCGATCGTCCGCAACGCATTGCCGATCTTCTGCGAATGGATGGCGGCCACCGCGTCGTTTCCGCTCCCCACCGCGTAAAGCGTCTTGCTCTTCTTGCTGTTGGCGCGATCCAGAATGAGCTCCTGCGAGGGGAAAGCCTCCTGACCTGCGCCTACGCGTGCGAAGGCGGTTACTTGAAGCAGGACGTGCGACGTGCCCGCCAACCCCGATTCGATAAGAGTCGCAAGCCTGGCCACGTCGGCCTGCTCACCGACCGGCGCCGACAGCTCCCGTAGCGAGTGCTCAAGGGCCTGGAAAGTCCACTGAGCCAGAGGCCGACCGTCCTTCAAGTGCGCGACGCGCACTTCGACTTGCTCAGCGCCGATACGGTTGCGCCAGAGAAAACGCCCGTTAGCGAGGTTGGCAGCATATCGCCGTGCCAGCTCGCCAAAGCCATGCTGGCGGACGTACGCATCGATGGTGTCGATCAGCTTCCTGCGATAGTCCGCGTCGTTGCATGCCGAGGGCTGCCCCGTTCCACCGAGCACCCGCAGGGTGAACTGAACCTTCAGGGTGTCCGCATCCAACGGCAACGTCGCAACATCCACCGTTTGCAGATTGGGATTCTCGATGGCGGCATCGAGCTTGGCTGGATCCTGATCCTTTGCCTTCAGCCGATTCGAGATGGTGCCACGGACCGACTTCTCGCGGACCCTCACCGGCGTCCAGTTCGTCGAGTCTTCGCGCTGTTCCCATGTGCCACAGAAGAACAGGGCATCGGACGGGTCGAGCTTGCGCTCGAACGCGAGAACGGAAGCAGTTTCGAGATTATTCTTGGACACGATGGACTCCTTGTAGTAGGGCGGTCAGTCGAGTTCGTAGTAATCGTCGGACGGGACGGCGTAGTCGTTCCGGCAGCGGTAGCGGCCCTGGCCCGGTTGGCTATCCGCGTACCAGAGCATCTGCCGCGGCGAATGCAGCCGATGAGGGCTTATCCATTCGCCGATCGAGTACAGGCTCTCGACGAAATGAAACGGGGTGTGGGTATCCCGCGCGTTGGAAACGGTGCCCGGGGTCTGGATGCCGCCCAGAGCGCCATATCCGACCGGAATGGGGACGATCCAGCCATCGCGGTCGTGGACCCATTCGCCTTGGTCATCGCCTTTCCCGCTGGGGCGGTAGGTCCAGTTGACACGCGATAGCGATAGCCAGGCATCGAGCCGCGTTACCGTGGGGTTCTCGGCCCTGAGTGCTGCGAGACGCCGGTCGAGCAGTTCATCTCGCGATACCAGCGCAAAGCCGGGAAGCAGACGCATCTTCGCCTTGCGGAACTCCAGACGCTGGTCGGTCTCGCTGCCCGTGAGATCGAGCACCCAAGGACGATGACGAAGCCGCCGCTGGTCGACATCGGGCAGCACAGCGCCTCCCGCGATGCGCATCCCGCCCAGCAGCTCGGCCACACGGGCCACGTCACGGTCTCGGATGGCAGGGTCACGCATCCAGTGCTCGCTGCGCACCGCGAACACAAGGCTCAGTTCCAGGTGGATACGCCCCTCTTCGACGATGGCGGCCGTACTGCCGTCCTTCTCGACCGGATTGCGGGTCAAGCGCAAGGATTTGATGAAACCGCCGTCGCTGACCTGTTCCTGATGGTCGTGGCACACGACCCCTACCGCTTTGAACGCGAGATCAAGCCCGGTGGCGCGCGTTCTCCGCTCCAGCGCCCACATCAGACCCAGGAACGCCGTCATCGACGGAAAGCCGTGGGTAAGGGGGCTGGACACGGCGTTGGCGTTCTGCACGCGCATTCGAGGCAGCACGAGCAAGTGATCGAACTGCGGCAAGGCGCTCATGCACGACCTCCGGTTGGTGCGCGCCGCTGGACGGGCACTGGCCAGGCCGCATCGATGACCGCCTGCCGGGCCCAATGCCTGTACTCGGCATCACCCAGCCCGAGCAGCCCGGCACGGCGCAACTGCTCGTTCACCCAGTTGGCAAAGCGTCCGGCGACCTCGTCCGGCCAGTTGCCTGCGTGATAGGCCGCCTTGAAGCCCTTGTCCTCCTGCTCGTGCCCCGCTCGCGCAGGCAGGCCCACCCGCTCCGGGTCGAGCCACAGTTGTTCGCACAGCGGCAGTTCGCACGCCGGGTCCCGGGTCCAGCCTGGCTCCAGACGCGCATGGATTTCGGCGGCGAACAGGGCCAACTGCTGGCCCAGCTCCTGCTCGAGCTGGCGACGCTTGCGGCGGGTATCCTCATTGGGCGGCGGATCGGCCCGGAGGAAGTCGGCGAGCGCCGCGACCTGCTGACGCAAGCCTTTGAAGTAGGTCAACCGCTCCATTGCCGACTCGATGTACAGGAGCGCACGGGGGCGCTGCATGTCCCACTTGGGCGGCAGGGAAGCCAGCAGGTAGTTGATCCCGCCGCGTTCGCTATTGAGCTGGCTGATGTTCTGCGGCTTCGTGCCTCCCAACTTGCGGGCGACCAGATTGCGATAGTCGCGATAGGGGGCCTCATGCGGCTTCTTCTGAAAAAAGGCTTGCCGGGCGAGCTTGTTCGCTTCACCAAAGCGGGCATCCTGGATCTCCAGGTGGATCACATGCGCCAAGCTGCTGGAGAAGAGCGGCTGCAACAGATGGTAGTCACCGTCTTCGGCAGGACTTTCGCCAACCAGCCAGTAGACTTGTTTTGCCCGGCTATGAGAGCTGGAAGCCTGGCCGGTTCTAATGACCTGCTTGAAGGAGTCTGCCAGTTGAGATGCACGATTCCTGTCGGGATCAAGTGCCTGCAACAAATCCTCGTCGTTTTCCAGCAACCAATGAAGCAGAGGCCGGCCCTCAACCATTACTCGGCCAAGAAACCTAATGATGACGAGCCATGCAGCATCACCTGTCCCGTCGAGGACGTCATGCAGGATGAGGTGGCTCCCTACTTCCCAATGCTGCGGAAGGTTGCGTCCTTGAATGAAGGGACTTGTCGTCGCCCGAATCTTCGCATCGGGGAATGTGGCTTTGAGCGGATGCGTGGCGAATTGAACGGAAGCGGCTCGAGCTGCGGAATTAGCTAGCCACGTCGCGTAGTCGTACCTTGGCGCTGTCCCGGCGTCCATGCCCTTGCCCTTCAGCTTAGCCTCCTGCTGCTCCTCGATGAAGGTGGCGATAGCAGCGCGGAACGCCTCTGTTCTGCTTGAACTGGCTTGATCTTGTCGCATTCCTTGTCTCTCCTGACCCAACCGTCTTGAATAAGCCACGGCGGCGATGTCCCGTTCGCTGTTGAACGAGACCGTGTGACGGCTCCTCATTCGTGATGCTACGCGGCTTTGAGTTCGGCGGGCTGCGTGGCGGCGATGCGCTTGTCCAACGCGGCAATCAAGTGCTTCATGTCGCGGTGCCCGCGCAGCTTGCGGAAGCGATCCTTGGCGTCGCTGAGTGCGCTGGCGACCCAGCGCAACGTCATCTGTCCGTCCCGCCATCGCTTGACGTTGCGCGTGTAGTGCGCGATCGAGCCGTTGAGGTTCTCGATCGGGTTGGTGGTGCGCAGCGTGCGGTACAGCGCGCCCGTGATGCCCAGAGCCTGCACGGTGAGCGTCTCCTCGAGTCCCTCGCGCAGACTGGCCGCAGCGCCGGGATGCTTGGACTGCAGCGACGTAGCCAGGCGCTGCAGCTGCTTCTTGGCCAGCTCGGCGTTGGCGCTGTCCCAGGCGTCGCGCATCGCGCGGCCCACGCTGGCGTGCAGCTCTTCGGGCAGGTGCTCGATGACGTTGCGCCGCTTGTGCTCCTGGCAGCGCTGGATCAGCGCCGTGGCCCCGAAGGTCTCGACGATCGCCTTGCGCAGCGCCTTGCCACCATCGATCACCCACAGCCGTGCGCGGTCGGCATCGAGACCGCGCTCGATCAGATCGCTCAGCAGCGAGCGCACGACCCGCGTGCTCTCGGTGGAGCCTTCGCGCAGCCCCAGCACGTGCTTGTTCCCCTGGGCATCAATGCCCAGCGCCAGCAGGATGACGCGGTCTCGGAAGTGGATGCCGTCGACCATCACGACCGGCAGGTCCAGCTTGCCCAGCGAGCGCGACAGCCACTGCAGCAGTTGCTCTTCGCTCAGCGCCACGAAGCGCCGCGAGGTCGCGCTCTTGGACACCGACAGCGCTTGCTCGGGCGGCGGCAATTCCTCCAGCGTGCTGGCGTAGCGGCGCATGGACACGCCCGCAGCAATGGCGGCCATCGTCGCGGTGTCCAGCGGGTCGGTGCCGGCGGCCCAGGCGAAGCTGGGCAGCTCCAGCTCGCCCGCATCGACGCCGCGTGCACGTGGCCGCTTGATGCCGATGCGCTGCCCGCCGAGAACAACGGCGCTGCGCGTGCTGCCGCCACGTACCGCGCGGCGATCGGCATCGGGCACGCCCTTGGGGCCGCACAGTGCGATCCTGTCGGCCTCCATCATGGCTGCCAGCACCTGCTTGCCGGCGTTGATGCACAGCCCATAGAACGCGTGCTTCACGTCCTGCAGCACGCCCTGGATCGGCAACGTCAGCTGCACCTGCGCAGCCGGAACAACCCGCAGCGCGGGCTTCGTGCGAGACTTCATGTCGGTGGCTCCTTTGGTTGCTTGCTAGGCAACCCGCATGGTCACATGCGGGTCAAAGGAGCCGCCACCTTAGCTCACCCGTTCAACAATCCGCGGGACATCGCCAGCCACGGCTCCGTCTCAGCACACGAGACGTGACTGCGCGAGTTGCTCCGAAAGAAGTCGCCACCCGATCGACCTCATCTAGGCCGGAGCAAAACCTAACCAAGGGTGCCATCGCCACCCTTGGGTACTCTGCGGCACTTCGACACTCGCAAACTTTCTGGCGACCTCCCACAACGTCGTGTCCTCTGCCTCGGCCCGCTCAGCAAGCAGCTCCATCAACTGAAAATCTCCCCACGTGCCGATGCCTTGGCCCAACGCCAGCGCAACGTCATGCCGCATGCTCGCATCGACTCGCACATAGAGCTTCTCAGCAGACATGCTGCCGCCATCGATCCGATGCAGGATGAGCCGCTGCTCCTCATCATCGGGAAGAAAGACCAGCGAGACTTTGGGGTGTGGGTCGTCCCGAAACGCCTGCTGTTGCTGCAGGACCCCGATCAAGGTGACCTGCGGATGCAGCCAAGACCAGGCGGCCTCATCCCGCTCGACACGCCCGCTTTCTGGGCAGGCGAGCGATGCGGGCAGGCGATCGCGCGGAAGCAGGCTGGCCGCCACACGGGCATGCTCCAGATCGACCAACCGTTCACCGCAGGCCCACTCGGCGTCGGGTCGAGCGCGGATGCGTGGCAACGCCGAGATCGTGCGGTACTCCTCCGGCGACAGTAGGCGGCTCAAGCGGTGATAGCGCAACCGGAAGCGCCGGGAGCCGGACGATCCATCCCGCTCGAACCCGGGGCGGATGAAAACAGGAGCCGGATCTTCGCCAGGCACCGCTGGCTTTCTCTCAAGCGCCTTGATGTTGCGATCCAGCAGCAGGATGTTTGGCTTATCGCCCAGCCGGCCGCGATGGCGTTGGACACGTCCAGCCAGCTGGATCAGCGAGCGCATCGACGATGGTTCGGCTACGGCCCAATCGGCATCCCAGTCCCGGCCGACTTCGCAGACAGGCGATGCGAGAACCACGAACAGATGGTTCCCTTCCGGATGGGCATCGAGCTGGGCGCGAACGAACGGCAGACGATAAGGGCCTTGCCCGTCGCCGCGTCGATCGAATGCGGCATCGAGTTGACGCTCGATGGCCGAACGCTGCAAGGCGGGAAACCGGGCGTGATAGACGCACAAATGGATGCGGTAGCCCTCCGGTGCGCCCAGCGCGAACAATGTCCGCGCCACATCGAACAGCGGATCGATGTTGGCCATACGAACGAGGCCGAAGCTCACCCGCTTGCCTGTCGCCGGGTCGGTTTCGGCGTGATCATCGTGCAACCGCAGGCACGCCTGGCGCACGTGTTCGGCGAACTCGGCACGCAGGCGCTGCGTCGGTTGGCCCTTGCTCAGTTCGATGGGCAAGATTTCACCGCGCCGCACCGGTGGGGCTTTGTCCAGTTGTGAAGCGCGCTTGCTGACGAACACCGCGTGGTCCCGAGCAAAACCGTCCGCATCGCGGCAGCGGCTGCTCTGGACACCGAACTCATCGACCCACAGGCACGGAACCTCGAGTGAGTCGTCCGACCGCCCGCCCTCATTGCCGCGATTGCGCCGGTATTGGAGCCGGCCCGCGCGATAGGCCAGGAACATGCCCTGAACCAACGCCGGCGGAAGCGTCGCAGACGAAAGGACGATTCTCGTCCCCAGCATCCCAGCCCAATACACCAGCCGGACGAGGGCCGGCATGTCGTCCAGATCGTAGTCGTCCAGCTCGTCCAGCACCAAGTCGGCGCTCATCAGGCGCAGCATGGGCGCGATCTGACGCCCGGCGCGCAGGGCTTCTGTGGCCGGCGTCATATGGTCCACAGTACAGACCAGCACAGGCGCGGACAGCAGGCTTCGAATATCGGCGTCGCGCAGCGCTCGCGACAACAGGGGATGCTCGGCAACGGGGCCTTCGTAGCGAACATGAGCGTCTTCTTCGATGAGACGTTGCGACGAGGCCGAGCCCTGGGCCTCGGCCTGCCGCTCGTAGTACTCGAACAACGCTCGACTGGCTGATCCGCCCACACGGATCGCAAGGTCGTTGTCGTCAAGGTTGAGATCCGTGCGGTAGCTGCGCCCGGTCTGCAGGGTCAACGTGCGCAGGCCGAGCGCATAGGTGAAGCGCATTCCTCGTTGGGGGTCCGCAAGGGCGTACAGGAGGCGGGCATTGGCCAGCGTCTTGCCGCAACCGGTGGACGCCATGTTGACGATGAAGGCACCGTGATCGCGGGCGCTTTCGCGCAGTGCCGAGGCCGCGTCCGCGGCCCTGTCCTGCCAGGCGAACCGGAGGTCAGTACTCCGCCTGCGAAGGCCGCGGTGTCGAGCCAAATGGGGAAGATGGCGCTCGAAGCCGGGTAACGCATGGGCGATCAGACCGGCATCGCGCGCCACGCCCAACAGGTGCTCGTCGAGCGGCTGCTTGAGGCGACCGTCCCGGTCGGTGTTCGCATACAACGCAGTGCGACCGTCTCCTTCCACCCGTTCGGACGAGTCCAGCGGCAGGCTGGAGTAATGATGGTCCGCCAGCATCAGGGTGAGGCGGGCCAGATGCATCACGTAGGGATTGTCCAGCCAAGCGGTGCTGCGACGCGTGCGCAGTTCGATCAAGTGTTTCGCCAGCCGGGCTGCCTGGGCGCGCCACTTCGGTTCAAGCACCGGGAGGGGGGCGGCCGGCATCCAGTAAGGCTCGATCTGCCGCGGATCCGCGATCTGCCGGATCTCGTTCCAGTCATGCGCGACCAACGCCAAGGGCTCCGTCAGCCAAGTGGGATTGAAGTTCCGCACTCTTCGACCCCATGCCGCTTGGGTTCCGTCGTCCTTCTCGCACGGTGCAACCGGTAGTCTGTGGTGGGTCACCACCAGCCAACCCACTGCCGCAGCCAAAGGAGGCAAGCTCCTGAAGGGGTACTCCTCTCGGGCATCGATGCCATCGCGCTGATAACGCCCCGGCGCGAGCCAGTCTTCCTCGCCATAGCCGTCGGCAGCGGCCAGCCGCAGCAACCATCCTTCATCGTCATCATCCCCGACAAACGCCTGGAACAATCGAAGCGATACCCACTCATGCCGATACAGGTTCCGCTCCGTCCGTCGTCCACGCAGGCGCTCCTGGAAAGCGATGACGGCCTTGCCCAGGTCGTGCAGCAACGCGGCCAACTGGGCGAGCAGGCGGATGTCCTGGCCGGTGTGCCAGTCGTTCTCGTCTTCGCGCCGCAGCCGGTCGATGCTGGTCGTGTTTGTCGGTACCGCACCCTGCGCGTTGAAACGAGAAGCATCTCCCACAATCCACAGCAGCTCGCTGTGATCGCGCCCACGTATCCAATGACATGCCACCGCCGTGTTCTTGCGCGCGGTCTTGCGAAGCAGCCGACGCAATGTGTCCAGTCCATCCTGGGTGATGGCCGTTTGCCAGGTGCGCTCGCCGCGACGCTCGGCAAATTGATCGAGGATCCGCCGAGTCTCCTTGAGCGCGTTCTTGGTGCACTCGGATACCAGTAGTACGTTCATGCGGCTGACTTTGCCGTCTCGATCGCCACGTGTTTGACGGTGTCGATCATGTGGTCGAGCGCCTCGGCGCGCGTGAGGTTCTCGATGCAGGCGCGACGGAACTCCTGTTCGTCATCACCTCGAACAGCCGAAATGAATGCCTGAGGCAGAACGAGAGCATCCTTGACGAGATCGGCAATGTCGAACACCAGGCCGCCACGGCGGGTCTTGCCGTGCAGTACGGCCAGACCATGAGGAAGGCCGAGCACCCATGCGGCCGTTGCGCCCAGCCCGTATGCGAGGTAGTTGCCGTGATCGAGGAACCGGTTGGCGGGATCGGTTCCCGTTCCGCGCTTGGCGCGAACAAAATCTCCGTACTGCAGCGTGCGAGCGGCCAGCTTGAACAACTCCTTGGTCAAGCGCGCCTCCTCGGTGAGGAGACCCGTAGCGTCGGATGCGGTCACAACCATGGAAGCCGAAGCGGTCAGCAGCGTGCGCAGCTTGTGGGCATCTGGCACGAAGCCGCACTCCCGGAAAGCACCGTGAGCGAACCACTGGTGCTCGATCCATGCCAGTCGAGCCTTCTGGAACGCCTTTGCGGCCCGCAGACGTGCATCGTCCTGAAACCAGAAGCGCACCCAGGCCTGCAGGTACTCGGTGGGGCGGTACTCACTTTGTGGAGAGAACCAGACGACTTCCACGTCGAACTCGTTAGCTGAGAAGAGCGGCGTTCCACCACCTCCGCAGAAGCCGACCAGCACGCCTGCCTTCGCTAGTTCTCGCATCGCCGCTTGGGTGACGGACGTGCCGGTGCCGAGCAATAGCGTCGTCGTGTTGGCGATAGGGATGTTCCAGTAGAGCTGCCGTTTCCCGTGGTCCGTCACGTACTCGACCCGTCCCCCGTTGACGAGAACGCGGCAGTGCTCCAAGTAGTAGATGTTGGCCCGCTTGGAGTGGAGGATGGTCTTGAGATCGGATGGCGCAATCTCGTCCATATCCCTTCAGATTCCCTAAGCTCCAGGTACGGCATGGCGCGATCACCCTCGATCCACCGGATTTCTGGATGCCCGCGGAACCGTTTCTGTTTGTTACTTCACTGTAAGGCAACTGTCCGCGGCAAGGTGACGCTCCGACCTGCAAAGGTTGTCAGGGGCAAAGAAAAACCCCCGCGAGCTTGCGCGCGCGGGGGCTTTGCAAGACGTGTCGCCGGGGCGATTTACTGCTTGATGCCTTCCACCTGGATCAGCAGCCGCACGTTGTCCGGCGCCACCGCGGGCAGGCCGTAGGTCAGGCCCCACTGGCTGCGCTGGAGGGTGGTTTCGAAGTCGCCGCCGCACGCTTCGCGCCTGAGCATGGGGTGCTGGATGCAGTTGAAGCGCGTGGCCTTGAGGGTGACCGGGTTGGTCTTGCCCAGCATGGTGAGGGTGCCGCTCACTTCCGTCACGCGGTCGCCGTCGAAGACGAACTTGTCACCGACGAACTTGGCGTTGGGGTACATGTCGGTCTTGAAGAAGTCGTCGCCCTTGAGGTGGTTGTCGAAGCGGGGCACGCCCGTGCTGATGGAAGTGGTGTCGAACGTGACCTCGGCGCGTCCGGTCTTGGCGGCGCGGTCGATCTCGACGAAACCCTCTTTCTTGTCGAAGCGGCCTCGGATGGTCGACATCCCGAGGTGCTGGATCTCGAACGTCGCGAACGTGTGGTTGGGGTCGAGCGCGTAGCGCGCGGGCTCGGCCTGTGCGGCGAAGGCAGTGACCACGACAGACGCGGCGATCAGGGTCTTTTTCATCTTCAGTACTCCGTCCTTGGTGTGGGAGACACGAACTGCAGGGGGCTGGCACCCCCCGCGCATACGCTCTGGCAGCGCCGGCAAAGGCGAGGGCGTGAGGCCGATCACAGCGGCGGCACGCCCGTCAAGGCGAGCTTGAACTTGACCTGCACGTCGTTGGCGACCATCGAGGTGTCGGCCCAGTCGCCTTCGCCGATCTTGAAGTCGAGCCGCTTGAGGGTGAAGGCGCCGGTGGCGGTGGTGGTGCCGGCGTTCTGCGCCACCGCCACCGGCACCACGAGGTCGCGCGCCTGGCCCTTGATCGTGAGCTTGCCGGCCACTTCGTAGCGGCCGCCGCCCAGTCCCTTGATCGCAGTCGACTGGAACTGCGCCTGCGGGAACTTGCGGGTGTCGAACCACTCGGGCTTGGCGAGTTCGGCCTCAGTCTCGGGCACACCGAGGGCGGCGCTGCCGAGGTCCACGGTGAAGGCGACCTTGGAGGTCTCGGGCTTCTTCGGATCGAACTGCACCTGGGCGTCGAACTTCTTGAAGCGGCCCTCCACCGGCACACCCATCTGCCGGCTGACGAACACGATCTCGCTTTGCGCCGGCAGCAGCTTCTGCTGCGCCCACGCCGGGGCGGCGAGGGTGAGCGAGGCGCAACAGGCAAGGAACCAGGATTTCATCGGATCTCCAACTTTCGAAGAGGCTCGCGCAACGGGTGGCAGGGCAGCCGGCATGGCGGCTCAGCCCCGACCCGGCAGCATGCGCCAGAGCAGGCCGTCGCGATCGACCCATTGGTGCTTGACCACCGCGGCCACGTGGACGACCACGAGCAGCGCGAGCAACCAAGCGAGGCGGCCGTGCCAGGGCTTGATCGCTTCGGCCAGAGCCTTGTCGGGCGAGACGAAGTCGGGCAGCGGCACGACGCCGAACCACACCACCGGAAAGCCGGCGGCGGAGCTGTAGGCCCAGCCGACGAGCGGCACCGCGAAGAACAGCAGGTACATGCCGGCGTGCGTGGCGTGGTGGGCGGCGCGCTGCCAGGGCGGCATGGTGCGCAAGACGGCCTCGGGCAGCGGCGGGGGGCGCCGCCACAGGCGCCACAGCAGGCGCAGCGCCGACAAAGCCAGGATCGTCACCCCCGCCCACTTGTGCCAGTTGTACAGCTTGAGCCGGGCAGGCGATATGGGCAGCCCGGTCATGTACAGGCCCACGCCGAAGGCGCCGATGACGGCCACGGCCAGGAGCCAGTGCAAGACGATGGCGAGGGCCGAGTAGCGTGGGGTCGGGGCAGCGGGCATTGTTGAAACGGATTGAATCTGAGCGGCCGGCCGGGCCGGCAGGCATCCGGCGAAGAATAGGAGTTGGCCGCGCGATGCGAGTTCACGCGGCTTCACGGAAATGTTCGAAGGATTTGAAACGCCGGGCTCGCGGGGCGGGCCGGCATCTGCGGCACACTGCCGGCCCATGTTGCACTGCGAAGTGACCCACCGCGGCCCCCGGGCCGCCGCTCGGGGCAGGCGCGGCACGCTGGCCGTGGGCGCGCTGGTGGCCGCGATGAACATGAACGCGTGGGCCGACACGCCGGCGCAGCCCATCGGGTTGCCGGCGTGCGCCGCGATCGAGAACGATGCCGACCGTTTGGCCTGCTACGACCGCTTGGCCGGGCGCCAGCCGCCGGCACCTGCCGCGGCCCAGCCGCAGCCCGACACCGTGTCCCGGCCGGCGCCGCTGCCGCAGCCCGCCTCCACGGCCGTATCGCCTGCGGCAAGCCCGGCGGGCGAGGGGCTGCGTCCGCCGGCAGGCACGAGCCTGTGGTCGCGCTTCTGGGAGCTGGACCCCCAGGACAAGCGAGGCACGTTCAACTTCCGCACCTACCGTCCCAACTTCCTGCTGCCCGTGCACTACACGAGCAGCATCAATCGCGCGCCCACCAGCCCGACGCGGCCCGCTCCCACCGAGCGGCTGCGCTACAAGCCGCTCGAGGCGAAGCTGCAGTTGTCCCTGCGCACGAAGATCGCGCAAAGCGTGCTGCTGCCGCACGCCGACCTGTGGTTCGGCTATACGCAGCAGTCGCTGTGGCAGGTGTGGAATCCCTCGGAGTCGGCTCCGTTTCGCAACACCGACTACGAGCCCGAGGTGATCTACGTGGTGCCCGTGCCGGAGGGCCTGGCGCGCCTGCCGGGCGGATGGCGCTGGAGCATGGCCCAGGCCGGCGTCGCGCACCAGTCCAACGGGCAGTCCGAGCCCCTGTCGCGCAGTTGGAACCGCGTGTACCTCGCTGCGGGGCTCGAGCGTGGCGAGCTCACGGTGCTTGCGCGAATCCACAAACGGCTGCGCGACGGCGACGACGACAACCCCGACCTCACCACCCACCTCGGGCGCGGGGACGTGGCGCTGGCCTGGGTGCCGGGCCGTGCGACGGCCTCGCTGCGCTGGCGCACGAACTTCAAGGACCTCAAGCGCGGCTCCTGGCAACTGGACTGGACCTACCCCGTCGACGAGGCCAAGCCCGACGGGCTGCGCTGGTACGTGCAACTCTTCAACGGCTACGGCGAGACGCTGATCGACTACAACCGCCGTCAGACGAGCATCGGCGCCGGTCTCACTCTGTTCGAGTTCTGAGGGCGGTGGGGCGGGCCAGAGCGGGCCTGGCCCTGCCGGCCGCGGTGCCCGCCGGGCGCTGCATCGAAAGCCCCGTTGCTTGCCCCCGCGCGAAATGTTCAGCATCTTCTCAGTTTGGGCGCAGTTTTCGGGTCTTCCCTGTGAGGAGTAACCCGTGAATCGAGCCTTGCCCCGGTAGGAAGGCGCGTGCGGCCTGCCTAGACTGGCCCACGTTCCAAACACCGAACGGGCGTTCAAAATCTTGAACGCCTGGCGTGAGGCTCGCATGACATCGCCCGCGGTGGCCACCGGCCACGAAGCCCCTTCGCTGCGCACCGTGCTCACCCCGACCGAGGCCGGGGGCGGCTCGGCCTCGGCCCTCGTGCCCGCGGTCACGCGCGCTTTCGCGGTGCTGGAGCTGCTGGCGGCCGAGGGCGAGCCGGCGAGCCTCTCGCGCATCGCGTCGTCGCTGGCGCTGCCCAAGAGCAGCGTGCATGCACTGTGCCGCACCTTGGCGCACCTTGGCTACCTGCGTCGCTTCGACGACGGCAGCTACTTCCTCGGGGCCCGGGTGCTCGAGCTCGCGCACGCCTTCACCTCGCGCACGCAGGTGGTGGACGAGTTCCAGCGCATCTGGGCCGAGCGCGGCGACCCGCCGGAAGAAACGATCATCCTCTCGGTCCTCGACGGTCCCGACATCGTCTATGTCGGCGCTCGGCCGGGCAGCCATCCGCTCGGCCTCGCCTTCCACGTCGGCATGCGGCTGCCGGCGCACCTGGCAGCCACCGGCAAGGCCATGCTCGCCTTCCATGACCCCGCCGAGGTGCGCGCGCGCCTGCCGGCCTCGCTCGCGCCGATGGTGCAGGGCCGCGGTCCCGTGCCGATCGACGAGTTCCTGAGCGAGATGGCCGACACGCGTCGGCGCGGATACAGCATCGACGACGAGGGCGTGCGCGAAGGCATCTACTGCTACGGCGCACCGGTGCTCGATGCGGCCGGGCAACCGGTCGCCGGTGTGGGCGTGTGCATCCCCAAGCCGCTCCTGCCCTCCAGCGGCGAGCGCCTGCGCGGTGTGGTGATCCACGTCGCCACGCGCCTGTCCGAACGCATCGGCGGCCCGGGCGTGGCTGCCGCCGCCATTTCCGGTCCGAAGAGCTGACGAGGCTGCAACCCGATGGACATCATCCTCGAGACACGTGCGCTGACGAAGGAGTTCAAGGGCTTCGTCGCGGTCAACAAGGTGGATCTGAAGGTGCGCCGAGGCACCATCCACGCGCTGATCGGGCCCAACGGCGCCGGCAAGACCACCTGCTTCAACCTGCTGACCAAGTTCATCGCCCCGACTTCGGGGCAGATCCTGTTCAACGGACACGACATCACGCACGAGAAGCCGGCGCACATCGCGCGGCGCGGGATCATTCGTTCGTTCCAGATCTCGGCGGTGTTTCCGCACCTCACCGTGCTGGAGAACGTGCGCGTCGCATTGCAGCGCAAGCTGGGCACCTCGTTCCACTTCTGGAAGCCCGAGCGCTCGCTCTACACCTTGAACGACCGCGCGATGGAGCTGCTGCGCGAGGTGGACCTGGAACGCTACGCGCAGTTGCCGACGCACGAGCTCAGCTACGGGCGCAAACGCGCGCTCGAGATCGCGACGACGCTTGCGATGGAGCCCGAACTGATGCTGCTGGACGAACCCACCCAGGGCATGGGCCTGGAGGATGTGGAGCGGGTGCAAAGGCTCATCAAGAAGGTCTCGGCCAATCGCACCATCTTGATGGTCGAGCACAACATGAGCGTCGTCTCCAGCATTGCCGACACCATCACCGTGCTGCAACGCGGCGCGACGCTGGCCGAAGGCCCGTATGCCGAGGTCTCGCGCAACCCCGCGGTGATCGAGGCCTACATGGGCAGCGCGGACGCCGAGCTGAAGGGAAGCCACTGAGATGTCGAACAACAAGCGCATGCTCGAGGTGCAGGACCTGCATGGCTGGTACGGCGAGTCGCACGTGCTGCACGGCGTGAATTTCCATGTGGACGAGGGCGAGGTGGTGACGCTGCTCGGCCGCAACGGGGCGGGGCGCACCAGCACGCTGCGCGCCATCATGGGTCTCATCGGCAGCCGCAAGGGGTCGGTGAAGATCATGGGCCGCGAGTCGATTGCGCTGGCGCCGCACCAGATCGCCCGGCTCGGCGTCGGCTACTGCCCGGAGGAGCGCGGCATCTTCTCGAGCCTGTCGGCCGAGGAGAACCTGCTGCTGCCGCCGGTGCTGGCGCAAGGCGGCTTGGCGCTCGAGGCCATCTACGCCATGTTCCCCAACCTGAAGGAGCGTGCCGCGAGCCAGGGCACGAGGCTGTCGGGCGGCGAGCAGCAGATGCTCGCGGTGGCCCGCATCCTGCGCACCGGCGCGCGGCTGCTGCTGCTCGACGAGATTTCCGAGGGCCTGGCGCCAGTGATCGTGCAAAAGCTCGCCGAAGTGGTGCGCACGCTGCGCCAGCAGGGCTACACGATCGTCATGGTGGAGCAGAACTTCCGCTTCGCCGCGCCGCTGGCCGATCGCTTCCTCGTGATGGAGCACGGCCGCGTGATCCAGTCCTTCTCGCAGGCCGAGCTGCCCGCGCGCATGCACGATCTGCACGAATACCTCGGCGTCTGACCAGAGGCTATCCCCACCGTCCCACCACACTGAAGGAGACATCGATGACACCGAAGAAACTCGCCGCCGCCTGCTCGCTGGCCTGTGCCGCCCTGGCCGTCGCAACGCCCGCCCAGGCCCAGATCTCGGGCGATGTCATCCGCATCGGCTTCATCACCGACATGTCCGGCCTGTACGCCGACATCGACGGCCCCGCCGGTGCCGAGGCCATCCGCATGGCGATCGCCGACGCGGGTGGGCAGATCGAGGGCAAGAAGATCGAGTTGCTGGTCGCCGACCACCAGAACAAGGCCGACGTGGCCGCGGCCAAGGCCCGCGAGTGGTTCGACCAGCAGGGCATGGACGTGCTGATCGGCGGCACCAACTCGGCCACGAGTCTGGCGATGGCCAAGGTCGCGCAGGAGAAGAAGAAACCCTTCATCGCCATCGGCGCGGCGACCTCGGCGCTGACCAACGAGCAGTGCAGCCCGTACACCATCCACTACGCCTACGACACCGTGGCGCTGGCCAAGGGGACCGGCAACGCCGTGGTCAAGGCCGGCGGCAAGACGTGGTACTTCCTGCAGGCCGACTACGCGTTCGGTCAGGCGCTCTACAACGACACCGCCAACGTCGTGAAGGCGGCGGGGGGCAACGTGGTCGGCGTGGTCAAGCATCCGCTGTCGGCGAGCGACTTCTCCTCCTTCCTGCTGCAAGCGCAGGCCAGCAAGGCGCAGATCCTGGGCCTGGCCAACGCGGGCGGCGACACGATCAACAGCATCAAGGCGGCCAACGAGTTCGGCATCACCAAGACGATGAAGCTGGCCGGCCTGCTGATGTTCATCAACGACGTGCACTCGCTGGGTCTGAAGGCCACGCAGGGCATGTACCTCACCGACAGCTGGTACTGGAACCGCGACCCCGAGACGCGCGCCTGGAGCCGCAAGTTCTTCGAGAAGATCAAGCGCATGCCCTCGTCGCTGCAGGCGGCCGACTACTCGGCCACGCTCCAGTACCTCAACGTCGTCAAGACGATCAAGACCGACGATGCGGACAAGGTGATGGAGCAGTTCCGCAAGGTCAAGATCAACGACATCTTCGCCAAGGGCGGCTACGTGCGTGCCGACGGCCGCATGGTCCACGACATGTACCTGATGCAGGTGAAGTCGCCCGACAAGTCGGTCGAGCCCTGGGACTACTACAACGTCGTCTCCGTCATCAAGGGCGAGGACGCCTTCACGACGAAGGCCGAAACCAAGTGCGCGTTGTGGAAGTGAGCGCGCGCGACTGCCGCTAGAGGTCCAGCTCCCGCCGGCTCGCGCCGGGGGAGCGCGACGGGAGAGCACATGAGCGAGATCTTCGGCATACCGGTCCAGGCCCTGCTCGGGCAGTTGCTGCTCGGGCTGGTGAATGGGTCGTTCTATGCGATGCTGAGCCTGGGCCTGGCCGTGATCTTCGGCCTGCTGGGCATCGTCAACTTCGCGCATGGCGCCCTCTACATGGTGGGCGCCTACATCGCGTGGTTGGGGCTGGAGAAGTGGGGCCTGAACTACTGGGTGGCCCTGGTGCTCGCGCCCGTGGTCGTGGGGGCGCTGGGCGTGGTGATCGAGCGCACGATGCTCAAGCACCTGTACCGGCTGGACCCGCTCTACGGCCTGCTGCTCACCTTCGGTCTGGCGCTGATCCTGGAAGGCATCTTCCGCGACCAGTTCGGCGTCTCGGGCCAGTCCTACCCGGTGCCGGAGCAACTCACCGGGGCCACCGACCTGGGCTTCATGATCCTGCCCAACTACCGCGGCTGGGTGGTGTTCGCCTCGCTCGCGATCTGCCTCACGGTGTGGTTCGTGATCGAGAAGACGCGCCTGGGGGCCTACCTGCGCGCGGGCACCGAGAACCCGCAGCTGGTGCAGGCCTTCGGCATCAACGTGCCGTTGATGGTCACGCTCACCTATGCGGGCGGTGCCGGTCTGGCGGCGGTGGCGGGCGTGCTCGCCGCACCGGTCATCCAGGTCACGCCGTTGATGGGCTCGAACCTCATCATCATCGTCTTCGCGGTCGTCGTGATCGGCGGCATGGGCTCGATCCTCGGTTCCATCCTCACCGGGCTCGTGCTGGGCTTGATCGAGGGCCTGACCAAGGTCTTCTACCCCGAGGCTTCCAACATCGTGGTGTTCGTCATCATGGCCATCGTGCTGATGCTGCGACCGGCCGGCCTGTTCGGCAAGGAGAAGTGACTTGAACGCGCAGACTTCCCAACGCGTCGCCTGGCTGGTGGTGCTGGCCCTGCTGGTGGTCGCGCCGTTCGCGGGGATCTACCCCGTGTTCATGATGAAAGCGCTGTGCTTCGCGATCTTCGCCTGTGCCTTCAACCTGCTGCTCGGCTACACCGGGCTGCTGTCGTTCGGGCATGCGGCCTTCCTCGGCTCGGCCGCCTATGCCACCGGCTGGCTCGTGCGCAGCGCGGGGTGGTCGCCCGAGCTCGGCATCCTGGCCGGCACGTCGGTCGCCGCGCTGCTGGGGCTGGTGGTGGGGCTGGTGGCCATCCGCCGGCAGGGCATCTACTTCGCGATGATCACGCTCGCCATGGCGCAGATGGTCTACTTCATCTGCCTGCAGGCGCCCTTCACCGGCGGGGAAGACGGCCTGCAGGGCGTGCCGCGGGGCAAGCTGTTCGGCGTGCTGCCGCTGCACAACGACGTGGTGATGTACTTCTTCGTGCTCGCCGTCTTCGTCGCGGTCTTCCTGTTCGTCGTGCGCATCGTGCATTCGCCCTACGGACAGGTGCTCAAGGCGATCCGCGAGAACGAGCCGCGCGCGGTGTCGTTGGGCTACGACGTCGACCGCTACAAGCTGCTGGCCTTCGTGCTGTCGACCACGCTGGCGGGCCTGGCCGGCTCGCTCAAGACGCTCGCGCTCGGATTCGCGACGCTGTCTGACGTGCACTGGAGCCTGTCGGGCGAGGTGGTGCTGATGACGCTGCTGGGCGGCATGGGCACCTTCGCAGGCCCCGTGATCGGCGCCTTCACCATCGTGGGCTTGCAGAACTTCCTGGCCGACCGCGTCGGCTCCTGGGTCACGGTCATCATCGGCGTGACCTTCGTCGTCTGCGTGCTGGCCTTCCGCCGCGGCATCGTCGGCGAGCTGCTCGAGTGGCAGAAGCGGCGCAACCGCCACCATCGGGCCTAAGGCCCGGCGCCCGGCCGCCCGAAGCCGGGCCGCGACCCCCGTGGGGGCTGGGGCGCTCAGCGGCGCCGCCGGTGGACCCGCGCGGCCAGAGCACCCAATCCGGCGAGCATCAGCGCGTAGGTCTGGGGCTCGGGCACGGGCGAAGCCGGCAGCAGCGCCTGGGGTCCTTCGAGTTCGAGTGCGGTCAAGCGGCTGACGACCAGGTCCAGGGACTGGGCGGCGTAGCGCACTTCGAGCCGGTACACGGCGGGATCGAGGTCGGTCAGGACCGCAGCGAAGCTGCCGGTCAGCCCACCGCCTGCCGTGAGAACCCGGTACGTCCCTTCGCCCGCTGCTTCGCCGAAGCTCGCGTGCAGCGAGCCGCCCAAGGTAGCGCGGCCCGAAATCCACACCACATCGTAGAGCGAGCCGCCGAGGATATCGACGTCGAGCTGACCCGCGCTCAGCGTGACGGCGCCGCCAAGGAGCGACGCCCGCCCGACGGTGCCATCCGACCCGGCGCCCCACACGCCGCCTTCGAAGCTGAGGCCGGCGGCCTGAAGCGTCCCGTCGATCCACGTGCGGGCCGATGGACCCGATTGGGTGTACCGCCCGGTGCTGGCCAAGCTGCTGCCTGCGGCCACGACCACCTCGCCGGCATTGCGCAGCGCGGACTGCGTGGCCATCGAGGCACCGGCCAGCAGCCGCAGGCTCCCGTCGTTGACCGCCAGGGTGGCGAGGGCGGGGCGGTCCACACCGCCGTGGTTGTCGACGAGCCGGGCGGTGCTGCCACGCAGTTCGATCCGCGCCGAATTGCGCGCGATGCCTCCCGTGCCCAGAAGGTCGAGGCCGAGGGTCTGCCGCTCGGCGATGTAGGTGCCGCCGGTGAGCCGCCGTTCGCCCGCGCTCCATTGCGCGAGCCCGCCTCGCACGTCGATGCGGGCCCCCCGTGCGTGCAAGGTCCCGGGGGTGTTCAGCGGGCCGGTGAAGATCAGGGCCCCACCGCCTTGCGTCAGCACCCGGCCGGTGTTGTAGTAGCGTGCACTCACCTCGGTGCGCCCCGCGCCCGTCTTGAGGTGCAGGCCGTGGTTCTCGAAGGCGGCGACGCCGAGCACCACCGGGCGCCCGCTGCCTTCGCGGGGCGCAAGGTCGGCCGCCGCCTCGTCGCGGAAGGCGCCGCCGCGTGAGACGACGATGCGCCCGCTGCCCACGATGTCCGTCTCGCCGGTCCACGACGCTGTTGCCAGCACCAGCTGGCCGTCGATCTGCTTGCGGTAACCCGGCACGTCCGGCCCCGCCCCGTCGCTCACCCAGTATTGAGGGCCGCCATGCAGCCGTGCCGTGCCCGTCACCAGGATCGGCCCGGCCACGCGCAGGTCACCCACGCCCCAGTCCAGCCGCCCGACGGTGAGCGAGGGCGCTTGCACCCGCCCCCAGTACGGTTCGTGCCAGCCGGGGGCGACCGCGCTGTCGAGCCGCAGCGCCCCCACGGACAAGGCATTCGCGTGCACGAGCGCCGCGCCGCGGGTGACCTCGACCCGGCCGCGACCGGTCAGTGACGCCTGCGGCGCGAAGTGCGCCTCGCCGCCCTCGAACGCCAGCACGCCGTCGTTGCGCAGCGTGCCGGCCGAGAAGTGCGCGCCGCGGGCCGGATCCAACGGGCCGCCCGTGACGATGCGCAGCACGCCGCTGGAGCCGACGAGCCACTGACCGCTGCTCTCGAACCCTGAGTCGGGCGTGCGCAGCTCCGCCCGCCCGTCGATCTGCGCGGTGCCGGTGTGGGAGAAGCCGCCGCGGGAGATGTCGAGCGTGAACGCGGCACCTCGCGCCACCTCCAGCCGCCCGCCGTTGTGCCAGCGCGCGTCTGCCGGCGCCCCGCGAACCTCGTAGCGGCCCTCCAGCACCCGGAGGGTGCCGCGGTTCTCGGCGAGCGGGCCCGCGTACGGCATCGAAAGGGTGGACGTGCCCGAGCCCGTCTTCACGTAAGTCCCGGCGTTGACGAATCCCCCGGCCACCGACAGCTCGTGCGAGCCACCGGTCACGTGGTCCTCGAAGCGGCTGCCGGGGCCCAGCGCAAGGCGCCCGTCGAAGGCCATCGACGAGTCGCCGTCGAGCCAGCGCGTGGTGCCGCGCCACTCGACGGCGGCGCCATAGCCGACGTACTTGTCGCCCCCCGGCCCGATGGTGGTGTTGCCGCTGACGACCAGGTGCGAGGCGGGGTCGCTCAGGGGATCGAGGGGGCCGAAGCTGCCGCGGTCCCAGCGCAGATGCGTCAGGTTCATGCGGCCCTGCAGCGTGCCGCCGTCGAGGTGCATCGCCCACAGGGCCGATGCGTCGCCGTGCAGGCGCAAGGTGCCGCCGGTGAAGCTCAGGCGGCCGGTGCCGTGCACGCTGGCGATGTCGAAGGACCCGCTGCGCAAGGTGGTGTGGTGGGCGCCCAGCAGGGCGCGCGCCTCCGGGCCCGCGGGCAGGCCCGGGGTCCAGTTGGCGGCCAGATCCCAGAACGACGCCCCGCTTCCCGCGCCGCCCGTCCAGCGGTAGTCTGTGGCCTGCGCAGCGCCCGCCAGCGCGGCGGCCGCCAAGGCGAGCGCTGCGCGATGCCGGGGCCGCGCGCAAGTACTGGGCGCGCGTGCGCCTCGTGTCGGGTTCGACATGTCCTCCTCCTCGCTTGTGCATTCGGCGTCTCGCCGGGAAGTGAATGATCACTCCACGAATGTGACTCCAGGGGGAGAAGCGCAACTGCTCGTAACGGTCACCGGGCTTTCCCGGCGGGCACGAGGCCGACGATCGCCTCGTTCAACGAGCGGGGTGACGCCCCCCTTGGAAGGGGTGAGCGATCAGGCCGTCCAGGTCTGGCCGTCGCCACGCTCGCGGATGGCCGCGATGTTCACCCTGTCGCTGCCCGCGGCGCGGGGCACGACCGCCAGGTGCCAGACGGTGTCGGCGGGCAGGAGCGCGGCCGGGTAGTCCAGGAGGAGGTCGTCCGGGGCGCCGGCGGGGGTGACGCGGACCCGGTACGTGCCGGCCGGCACCTCGACGAAGCCCGAGCGCGTCTCGTAGGCGTCGAGGGTGAAGGTCGGCGTGCCCAGCGGGGCGCCGGCCGCGCCGACGTGCACGGCGAGCGGCTGCGGCCGGTGCACCGCGGCGTGGAACGCGCGCAGCCGCACCTGGCCCGGCGCCGGCCGGGCACTGTCTTCTGCGACGACCCAAAAGCGCACGTCGCCGCCGGGGGCCGTGCTGCCGTACGCCAGGATGGTGGTGGCGCTGTCGCCGAAGAAGGCGAGCTGCACCCGTTCGAGCTCGTTGCCGCCTTGTCGCACGCTCACGGTGTGCGTGGCGCGCGAGAGCTCGCCATAGATGGAGCCGATGCCGCCGAGGTTGAGGCTCGTGGCGAAGAGGTCGTCGACGTAGAAGCTCGCGAGCGTGACGTCGCGCGTGCCGTTGACGAAGCGCAGCAGGGGATCGGCGGGGCGGTCGTCGTGACCGCCCCCGCAGCCCGCGAGGCCCGCCAGCGCGGGGAGGCCGAGCGCGGCCAGCACCAGGCGGCGCCTGCGGGCGTCCCGAGGGGACAGGGGCTGCACGGACAAGGGCGGCCGGCTCATCGGGATCCTCCTGCGTGAGCGGACATTGTGGCCCGCACGCGCAGGCCGCGCGTGCTTCTCCCCGCTGCCATCGCTGGCGGCCGGTGCCGTCAGGCCGCGCGTGCCTGCACCTCGGCCGAGCGCCAGCGGGCCATCAGCTGCGCCCACTTCTCGCGCGCCTTGGCGAGGTGCCGCTCCTTCACGTGCCCATAGCCACGGATGTCCTCGGGGATGCGCGCGATCTCGACCGCCAGCGGCAAGCGCTCGGGCGTGAGGCCGGCCAGCAGCTCCTCGATGCAGTCCTTGTACTCGCCGATCAGCGCGCGCTCGGTGCGGCGCTCCTCGGTGCGGCCGAACGGGTCCAGCGCCGTGCCGCGCAGGCCCTTGAGCTTGGCCAGCAGGCGGAAGGCGGAGAGCATCCACGGGCCGAAGCGCTGCTTGACCAGGTGCCCGTGCTCGTCGCGCCGGGCGGTGAGCGGCGGCGCGAGGTGGTAGGCCAGCTTGTAGTCCCCTTCGAACTGCTCGGCGATCCTCTTCAGGAATTGCGGGTCGGTGTGCAGGCGCGCGACCTCGTATTCGTCCTTGTAGGCCATCAGCTTGAAGAGGTAGCGGGCCACGGCCTCGGTCAGCTTGGTGGAGCCGAGCGGCGCCTCGGCCGCACGCACGCGGTCGACGAAGGCGCGGTACTGGCGGGCGTACGCGGCGTTCTGGTAGCCGGTGAGGAACTCCTCGCGCTTGGCGATCAGCTCGTCGAGGTTGACCGACTTGCGCACGAACTGGACGACCTGACCCTGGGGCTCCACGAGCCGCATCACCGAGGCGAGGTCGTGCGCCGCGCGGCGTCCCCATTCGAACGCGGCCTTGTTGTTGGCGACCTGCACCCCGTTGAGCTCGATCGCGCGCATCAGCGACGCGTGCGCGAGCGGCACCCAGCCCTTTTGCCAGGCGTAGCCCAGCATCAGCGGGTTGGTGTAGATCGAGTCGCCCAGCAGCTGGGTGGCCAGAAGCTCCGCATCGAACTTGGCGAGCTGCCCTTCACCGACGGCCTGGGCCAGCACCGACTCGCACTGCCCGGCCGGAAACTCCCAGTTCGGGTTGCCGACGAAGGCCGCGGTCGGCGTGCCGTGCGTGTTGAGCGCCACGCGCGTGCGCCCCGCGCTCATCGTGGCCACGGTGGTCGCGTTGGCGGTGACGATCGGGTCGCACCCGATCACGAGGTCGGCCTCGGCCGTGCCGACCTTGGTCGTGTGGATGGCCTCGGGCCGGTTGGCGATCTGGATGTGGCTCCAGGTGCTGCCGCCTTTTTGCGCCAGGCCCGCGGCGTCCTGCGTGACGACGCCTTTGCCTTCGAGGTGGGCCGCCATGCCCAGCAATTGCCCGATGGTGATGACGCCGGTGCCGCCCACGCCCGCGACGACGATGCCGTACGCCTCCTCGGCCACCGGCTGCGACGGCTCCGGCAGCGGCGGCAGCGAGAACGGGTCGGGCCGCACGCCCGTCTTCTTCGCCGTCTTGAGCTGCCCGCCCTCGACGGTCACGAAGCTCGGGCAGAAGCCCTTCAGGCAGGAGTAGTCCTTGTTGCAGGTGCTCTGGTTGATGCGGCGCTTGCGGCCGAACTCGGTCTCGACCGGCTCGACGGACAGGCAGTTGCTTTGCACCGAGCAATCGCCGCAGCCCTCGCACACCAGCTCGTTGATCACCACGCGCGTGGTCGGCTCGGTCATCGTGCCGCGCTTGCGGCGGCGGCGCTTCTCGGTCGCGCAGGTCTGGTCGTAGATGATGACCGTGCAGCCCTCGATCTCGCGCATTTCGCGCTGGAGGCGGTCGAGCTCGTCGCGGTGGTGCACCGTCACGCCCGGTGCCAGGTTCAGCGGCGCGTGGTACTTCTCGGGCTCGTCGGTGACGACGACGATCTTCTTGACGCCCTCGGCCTCGAGCTCGCGCGTCATCTGCGGCACCGTCATCGTGCCGTCCACCGGCTGGCCGCCCGTCATCGCCACCGCGCCGTTGTAGAGGATCTTGTAGGTGATGTTGACCCCGGCCGCGATGCTCTGGCGGATCGCGAGCAGCCCCGAGTGGTAGTAGGTGCCGTCGCCCAGGTTGGCGAAGATGTGCTTTTCCTTCGTGAAGGGCGCCTGGCCCACCCAGGGCACGCCTTCACCGCCCATCTGGGTGAACGTGGAGGTCTGGCGGTCCATCCACACCACCATGTAGTGGCAGCCGATGCCTGCGACGGCTCGGGAGCCCTCCGGCACCCGCGTGGAGGTGTTGTGCGGGCAGCCGCTGCAGAACCAGGGCACGCGGTCCGAGCCGAGATTGAGCGGCTGCTGGCTGCGCTCCTTGGCCTCGATGATGGCCAGGCGGCTGGCGATGCGGGCGCGCAGGTCGCTGCCCAGCTGGTGCAGCATGCCCAGCTTGTCGAGCCGCTGCGCGATGGCCTTGGCGATCAGCGCCGGGTTGAGGTCCGCTTGCGCGCGCAGCAGCCAGTTGGAGGCGGGGTTGGGCCGCGACCATTCGCCGCCCGAGTAGTCGCCCTCGGGCTCGTTGAACTTGCCCAGCACGTTGGGCCGCACGTCCTCGCGCCAGTTGTAGAGCTCTTCCTTGAGCTGGTACTCGATGATCTGGCGCTTCTCCTCGATGACGAGGATCTCCTGCAAGCCGGTGGCGAACTCGCGCGTGATGGTCGCTTCGAGCGGCCACACGACCGTCACTTTGTGCAGGCGGATGCCGATGCGCCGGCAGGTCTCGTCGTCCAGTCCCAGGTCGTGCAGCGCCTGGCGCGTGTCGTTGTAGGCCTTGCCGCTGGCGATCAGGCCCAGGCGCGCGTTCGGCGAATCGATCACCGTGTGGTTCAGGCGGTTGGCGCGCACATAGGCCAGCGCCGCGTACCACTTGTAGTTCATCAGCCGCGCTTCCTGCTCGAGCGGCGGGTCCGGCCAGCGGATGTGCAGCCCGCCCGGCGGCATCTCGAAGTCGGTCGGCAGCACGATGTCCACGCGCTCCGGGTCCACCCACACGCTGGAGGAGGACTCGACGATCTCCTGGATCGTCTTCATGCCGGTCCACACACCCGCGAAACGGCTCATCGCGAACGCATGCAGGCCCAGGTCCAGGATCTCCTGCACGTTGGTCGGGAAGAACACGGGAAAGCCGACGGCCTTGAACACGTGGTCGCTCTGGTGCGCGGCCGTCGAGCTCTTGGCCACGTGGTCATCGCCGGCGATCGCGATGACGCCGCCGTGCTTCGCGGTGCCGGCCATGTTGGCATGCTTGAACACGTCCAGGCAGCGGTCCACGCCCGGGCCCTTGCCGTACCAGATGCCGAACACGCCGTCGAACTTCTTGTGCTCGGGGTACAGGTCGAGCTGCTGCGTGCCCCACACGGCGGTGGCGCCCAGCTCCTCGTTGACGCCCGGCTGGAAGACGATGTGGTTGGCCGCGAGGTACTTCTTGGCCTGCCACAGCGCCTGGTCATAGCCGCCCAGCGGCGAGCCGCGGTAGCCGCTGATGAAGCCGGCCGTGTTCAGGCCGTGCATCGCGTCGCGTTTGCGTTGCAGCATCGGCAGGCGCACCAGGGCCTGCACGCCGCTCATGAAGGCGCGGCCGTGTTCCAGCGCGTACTTGTCGTCCAGGGTGACGGACTCGAGCGCCTTGCGGACCGACTCGGGCAGGGGGGCGTTCATCGCGGTACTCCTTCTCGTGCGCCCGCCGCGCCGGCTTGTGGCCGGCTGGCGACCTGGATGTGGGGATCGTCAAAGTGTAGGAAGCCGCCGCTGAGAAATCTTTTCTTTCTTTGCCGGAAATTGCACGCGCCGAGGAATAAGATTCTCCGGATGCTCCTTGGAAGAGAAGAATGACCTCAAAGTTGCCGGAATCAGGGAAAACCCGAGGCTCTGCCGGGGCCCCGGAGCCCCGCGCCGAGCCCGGGGTCCTGGACCGCTACGACGTCGCCATCCTGCACGAGTTGCAGCAGGATGCGCGCCTGTCCAACGCCGAGCTGGCCGCGCGCATCGGCCTGTCGGCCACCCCGTGCTGGCGGCGCGTCAAACGGCTGGAGGAGCAGGGCTACATCAAAGGCTATCGCGCCGAGATCGACCGTCACAAGATCGGCCTGGGGGTGCTCGCCTTCGTGCGGGTGGATGCCGAGCGCAACAACGCCGTGGCCACGCGCGAGCTGGAAGACGCGCTGCGGGCGCTGCCGGAGGTGATCTCGTGCCACTACATCTCCGGCTCGGGCACCTTCGAGCTCCAGGTGATGGCGACCGACCTCGATGCGTACTCGCGCTGGGCGATGGACACGCTCTTTCGTTTGCCCAACGTCAAAGACTTGCACACCAGCTTCTCGCTCGGGGAGGTCAAGGCGAGCGGCGCGCTGCCCCTCGGCCACTTGCACGAGCGCGTGCGGCGCGGTGGCTGACGTGACTTCTGCACGCCGGATCGCGGCAATCCACTATTTCCGCGACACGCCGGCCTGCGGTACAACCGGCACCGAGGACGAGGAGGTGCGCGGGTGAGACAGCAGTACGCTCGACAGATGACACAGGCAGCAGCCCGCGGTGAGGGGCGCTCGCGCTTCGTCCGGTCCTGTCGGTCCGCCTCGGGCGCCGCGTGAGCGCGCCGCAGCAGGGCCTGCCGCACGCACCCCTTCGGGCCCGCCTTCTCGACCTGCTGCTCGGGCGCGAGCGCAAGCGCCGCATCCGGGTGCAGCGCACCCTCATCGCCTTCGCGATCTACGCCGCGCTGTCGGTCATCCAGATGTACCGCATCTCCCGGGGGCTGGCCGACCCGTGGCTCGGCAGCATCCTGATCGGCGTCGTCCTCGCGGCCTCGAGCATCTTCTACCTGGCCACACGCACCGGCTGGAGCGAGCGCTTCGCCGACCCGGCGCTCACCTTGCCGCAGATGCTGTTCGGCATGCCTGCGGCCGCGCTCACTTATGCCAGCGGCGGGCCCGGCCGCGGGGCCTTGCTCACGCTGGTCGCGGTGATCCTGATGTTCGGCGCCTTCAACCTCACGCGCCGGCAGTTCGCGTTGGTCAGTTCGCTCGGCCTCGTCTGCCTGGGCGCGGCGATGTACACCATGTCGCGGCTGCATCCGCACGTGTTCTCGCCGAAGGAAGAGATCGTCCACTTCCTCTTCACCCTCACCATGCTTCCGACCATCGCGGTGCTCGGCGGGCAGTTCACCGACTTGCGGGACCGGCTGCGCAGCCAGAAGGCCGAGCTCAGCGAGGCGCTCGCACGCATCCAGGAGCTGGCCACGCACGACGAACTGACGGGCCTGTACAACCGGCGTCAGATGCAGGTGATGCTGGAGGCCGAGTGGCGCCGGTGCCAGCGCACGGCGCATGGCTTCAGCGTGGGGCTGGTGGATCTGGACCACTTCAAGCGGCTCAACGACGAGTACGGCCATGCCGCTGGCGACGAGGCGCTGCGCCTGTTCGCGCAGGAGGCGCGGTGCACCTTGCGCGACAGCGACGTCGTGGCCCGCTGGGGGGGCGAGGAGTTCCTGGTGCTCCTGCCTTCGGTGAAGGCGGAAGACGCGCGGTGCGCGCTCGAGCGGCTGCGCGCCGCGCTCGCACGCCATGCGCGGTGGCAGGCGCATCCGCACCTCAAGTTCAGCTTCTCAGCGGGGGTGGCGGAATACCTGCCCGGCGAGGACATCCACCACACGATCGAACGGGCCGATCGGGCGCTGTATGCCGCCAAGCAGGCGGGGCGCGACCGCATCGCCTGCGCCCCCGGCGGTGCGCCCGCCGCCGGTCATCAGCGCACGGCGTAGCCCCGGCCTTCGAGGCAGGCCGTGAGCGCGCGCGTGTATCGCTCACGGGCCGCCACCGTGTCTTCGTTCTCCTGCCCCACCGCCGCCAGCGTCGGGTCGTAGTCGGTCTCCTGCACCGCCCAGCGGTGGCACTCGTACTCGTCGTCGGACTGCTGCTGCGCGCTCTGGCCGCTCTTGGGGTAGGCGAGCGGCGGCTCGTAGGGCGGCAGAGGGGACTCGGATTGCGGCGGCGCGACGACCTGGTAGCCCCCGGTCGCCAGCGGCACGTAATAGACCCCATAAGCCTGGTAGTACACGTGCGGGCCGACCCGCACCACCGTGTAAGGCCCCATCAGCGTCGAGACGTACAGGCCCGGCGGCGGCTGCACCAGCACGTAGCCGCCCCAGCCCGGCGCGTACCAGTAACCATCGGCATACCAGTACGTCCGGCCTGCGTGCACCACGGTGTGGCTGTGAGGCGGCAGCACCGGCACCGGCCGGCCGTAGTAGGGCCGGCGGTGCGACCCGTACCGGTCCGGGTACCACGGGTCGCCGCGCCAGGGCTCCGAGCGCGGCTGCCCCCAGCGCGGGGTGCGGCTTTCGCCGGGCTCCCGCCACGAGCCGCCCGGCGCCGGGGCGGGGGCGGGCCGGGGGGCCGGCGGGGGGAGCCGGTGCGGCCGCCGGGGGGCGCAGGGGGGCGGTCGGCGGGCGGCGCACGTCCGGCACGTCCGCGTTCGGGCCCGACCCGATCGGACGAGGCCCCGGCGGCGACGCCCGCCGGGGGCCGTCGTCGTCGCGAGGGTCTTGCCGCGGGTCATTCGCCTGCGGGTGGCGCGAGGGGGCCGAGAGGCTGCCGCGACCGCGGTTCGGAAGGTCGTCGCGCGAGAGGGCCTGGGCGGCGGCCGCCACGGCGAGCAGGCTGCAGGCCATGCCGACTGCGGCGCGCTGGAGCACGCGCCCGGCACGGTGCGCCCGCCCGGGGGCGGAGGTCGGATTCGAGGGCATGTGAAAGGAACTCCTGGTCTCAGCCCACCCGGTAACCGCGAGCGGCCATGCACGCGCCCATCGCATCGCGCACACGCTGGGCGGGCAGCGGGCGCGCGGCCGAGCCCTGGGCGGCTTGCCGCAACGACCATCGGTAGCACTCGTAACGGTCGCGATCCTGCTGCGCCGGGGTCTGCGCCCGCTCGGGGTAAAAGAACATCGGCGCCGGGCCCGGCGGCCCTTCATCCACGCTGGCGCAGCCGGCCAGCAGCCATGCGGCACATGCAGCGCACGCGAGAGCGCCGGCGCGTGTCAAGATGGCGCCAGGGGATCGGTAGGTCACGCTCATGCACACCGTCATCTATGGGTATCGCCGCGCCGCCGTCGGTCGTCGCGCGGGTCTTCGGCTCCTGTTTCAGCTCCCGTTCGCGCTGGCCCTCGGCGGGGTGCTGCCCGCCACTGCGCAAACGGCTGCCCACGTCGGCTTGCCGCTGCGCAACCTGCTCGTCGAAGTCCGACAAGGCGAGGAGGAAGAAGGTTCCCAGCGGCGCCAGGGCGCCTCCGGCGCCGTGGTCATCTCCAGCGGGCCCAGTTCCTCCAACGTCTCGGGCGGCGTTTCGGTGCACAACGCGCAGGTTGACTCCACCCGGCGTGGTGACGGAGTGCAACAAGTGCTGGTGCTCAACGGCGGCCGCGCGGCGGTGCGCCTGGGGCACACCCAGGCCCTGCAGTGGTATCAGGTGGTGTGGAATGAGCGTGAGGGGGCCACGCTGCTGCCCTCGACGCTGTGGCTCGAGGCCGGGCGCGGGATCGTGGTGCAGCCGCGCTGGACGGCCGGTTCGTCCACTGCGACGGTCGAGATCAGTGCGCAGTCGAGCCGCCTGCAAGCTCAGGGCAACCCGGCCGAGGGCGTGCTGCGCGAAGGCGCGAGCGCCTCGACGACGCTGCAGGTGCCGCTCGGTGAGTGGGTGACCGTGGCCAGCACGGCCGAGCACTCCCAGCAGCGCGACCAGCGCGTGTGGTCCAGCCGCGAGGCGAGCCGGGAGGGGCGCCGTATCGTGCAGATCCGCGTGACGCTGCCTTAGCGGAAGGCCTCGCGGCGGTACTCGGCGAGGCGGCGGGGGTCGCGGTCAGCGCCGCGGCCATAACACCCACATGCGCAGCGGCTGCTTCATGCGTCCAGCCCGGTCCTCGGCCCCTTCGGCCCAGCCCCAGAAGTAGTCGGCGCGCACGGCACCGACGATGGCGGCGCCGGTGTCCTGCGCCAGCACCAGGCGCTGCAGCGGCCGCGGCGGCTGCGGGCTGCCCCAGGGCTGCGGCTCGGTGGTGTCGATCCACACCGGCGTGCCGTAGGGCACCGACTCCTTGTCCACCGCGATCGAGCGTCCCGGGGTCAGCGCCACCCCTTGGGCGCCCACGGGCCCGACCGTCGGGTCCGAAAGCGGCTCCTCGCGGAAGAAGACGACCCGCGGGTTGGCGTGCAGCATCTCCTGTACGCGCTGCGGGTTGGCGCGCGCCCACGCCTTGATGGCCGGCCAAGAGGCCTGATCGAGCGTGAAGGCGCCCTGGTCCACCAGCCAGCGGCCCACCGAGCGGTAGGGATGGTCGTTGTGGCCCGCGAAGGCCACGCGCACCAGCCGGCGCGAGCCGTCCGGCTCGGTCACCCACAGTCGGCCCGACCCCTGCACCTGCAGCAGCAGGGCATCGAGCGGATCGGCCACGTACGCGATCTCGCGACCCTTGAGCGCTTCCTTGGCCGCGGGCAGCATTTCCAGCTGCGCGCGCGTCCAGTAGGGGCGCCGCTGTTGCAGGTCGGCCGGCGGTGCGTGCAGCGGCACGCGGAAAGCGCCCCGCGGCAGCCGGCTCGCTTCCACGAGCGGCTCGAAGTAGCCGGTGACCAGGCCCACGTCCGCCGGGGTGCCGGCCGGGGCGTCCTTCGCCTCCACGCGGTACGGCTGCAATCGCTGTTGCAGCCAGGCGCGCACCGCGGTCTCGGTCGGGTCCTTCAGCCCCCGCGCCTCGGCGCACAGCGCGACCCAGGCGGGCCCCGGCCGTTGGCAACTGCGCAACAGGGCCGGCCAGGCCATCACGAGCTGGTCGGCCCCCCAGCCGGGCAGCGCATCCCAGCCGACGGGCACCCAGCGCGAGCGCGGCTGCTCGATCACGGCGCCTGGCGCGGCCGCGGCGGCAGGCGGGGCGGCCGCAGGGGGCGGGGGGCTTTCCGGCGGCACCGTGCCGCACGCGGCCAGCGTGCCTAGAATCGCCGCAACCGCCCAGCGCGCGGCGGCGCTTGCCCTCGTCTGTCTGTTCGATCCCATGTGGCTCTTGCTGTTGGAAGCGCTCGCGGCGCTGCTCATCCTTGTGTTCATCGTGTGGTGGACCATGTTCTCCGGTCGCCGCCGCGACGAGCCGCACCCCTCGGGCCCCGGCGAGGAGCACCCCTCGGGGCACGACGAGCGCGGTCCGCACTGAGGCCCGGTGCAGCGGCCTCGCGGTCTTCGCGCGAGGCTTCGTCGCGCGCCATCACGCCGGCTGCGCTTTCGCCGCGCGCGGCGGCCACAGGAAGCTCCCCGGCCGCTGCACCAGCCGCCGGCGCACGGCGGCGTAGATGCGGGCGCGGTCGCGCAGACGCAGGTTGCGCGAGCGCAGCGCCAGCCGGAAGGCCAGCAGGAAGCTCACCGTCACGTTGAGCGCGCCCGTGACGGCGATGCCCGCCACCGCGAGCCAGAAGGCAGGCTCGTACACGAGTTGCCCACCAAGCGCCCCCAGGGCTGCCCCGAGTTGTCCGCTGGCCAGCGTGACATGCCGCACGTCGAAATGGATACCGAAGAAGACCGCGACCGCCGGCACCAGGCCCAGCATCAGTCCGAGCGAGACGTTGCCGGCGAAGCCCGAGATGTTCGATTCGAGAAAAGCCGCCCAACGCTGGGCGCGGGCCGCGCCCAGCCGCGACAGGATGCGCGGGTTCCAGCGCAACGCGCTGCCCAGCCGATGCAAGACGAACCAGTTTTCCGCCCATCCGGCGACGAGGCTGGAGGCGAAGAGCAGCACCCCCGTGCCCGCGGCGAAAACCGGGGTCCAGCCCAGCACGCTGAGCGACTCCACCGCCCACCGCGCCTTGGCCTCGCCGACCAACGGCGCGCCCAGTGCCCACTGCGCGAGCCCCTGCAGCGCCCACACGCAGGGCAGCACCACCATCACGTTGCCCAGGATGCCGGCCACCTGCGTGCGCGTCAGATGGGCCAGCTCGTCGACGAACCGCTCGACAGCCTCGTCCGTGCCGACGTCGGCCAGCCGGGCCGCCATCGCCGGAGCCGTCATCGCCGGCTGCTTGGTCGCCAGCGTGAAGTGCGCGAGTTGGATCGCAACGAAGCTCACCGCGTAGTTGAGGCCCGCGGCCAGCCCCGCGAAGAAGGGCGACAGCCCCCAGCCCGTCAGCAGGAACTTCACGAACACCGTGATCGCGGTGATCGCACCGCCACCGGCGGCCCGTCCCACCATCTGCAGGTACTCGCTGCGAGTGCGGGTGATGTAGTGCTCGCCCGCCTCGGCGCTGCGTTCCACCACCTTGCGCGCCAGCAGCGAGTAGTTGCGGGCCAGCAAGGCGCGCACGCTGCGTCGGTGTTGGGCCGTCTGCGCGAATTCGACGAACAACCGCTGCACCGCGCGGGCCGCTTCGCTGGGGCCGGTCTGCCGCCCGCAGGCCGCGCCCGGCGTGCCGGGGGCGCTCAGCAGGCACTCCAGCAGGCGTTCGATCCGATCCAGCCGCGCCTGGAGCTGCTGCGTGGCGAACACGATGTCCACCGAGATGCCGTGCTCCTCCAGGTGATCTCGCACCGTGGCCGCATCGCGTCGGCAGGCGTCGAGCACGGCGCGCATGTAGCTCATCGCGCGCTCGAGGTCCGCGGTGCGCGCGGCCTGCGCGGCGGGGCCCGCCTCCGTGCCGGGGTCGCGCAGGCCGAGGGCCCCGCCGTCCTCGTCCTCGATCAGACCGCGCAGCGCCTCGAAGCTGCGCATGAGCTGCCGGAACGGGACGAGCGGCTGGGCCTGCGGCGACATGCGGGTGCGGACCTCGGCCGAGAACGCCGTCGCCTCCACCTGGCTGATGCAGAACATCAGGGCGTCGAGCAGCGCGCCACGCCAGCGTGTGGCGGCGCCGCCCGGGCCGGCGGCCGGCGCCTCCTCGGCCTGCTCGGGGGGAGCCAAAGCCTCGGCCACCAGGGCCCCCACCCGAGCCAGCGTCTCGTCGTCGATGGACGCGAGCCAGTCGGCATCTTCGGGGTGCGAGAACACCAGCTGGAACAGCTCGGACAAGTCCCGCGTTTCGGGCGTGCCGGGCAGCAGCCGGCGTTGCAGGCGCTCGCCCACCTCCGAGAAGAAGGCCATCCGGGGCGCGAAGCCGAAGTCGGCCAGCAGCAAGGTGGCGTCCATCTCGCGCAGCGTGGACGCGAGCGTCCGGGCCACGCGCGATCGCGCGTCCGGCTCTCGTTCCAGGCGCTGGAGTAGCAGCCGCAACCGCAGCACCGGCAGCGGCGTGTCCCCCCGCGTGCCGGGCTCCGCGTGGACCGGGGCGTGGCGCAGCCATTCGGCCAGCCGCACCCACCACAGGTTGCGCTCGGCCGCTGCCGCGCCGGGCTCCAGCGCGGCGAGCAAGGAGTTCAGATCCCAGGTCGACTGCCTGAGCAAGGCCAGCAGCTTCCCCTTCATCGCGTGCGCATCCTCAATGCAGCCCGCTGCGGTCGGCAGAAAGCGCAAAGGCGGGGATCGGCGCCTCGAAGCGCTCGCCGTCCTCGGCCACGCAGAAGTAGCTTCCGCTCATCGTGCCGTGCGGCGTGGCAATGCGCGTCCAACTCGTGTACTCGAAGCCCTCGCCGGGCTTGAGCAGGGGCTGGTGGCCCACCACGCCCAGCCCCTTGACCTCCTCCACGCGCCCGGTGGCGTCCGTGATCACCCAGTGGCGGGAGATCAGCTGTGCCGCGACCCGGCCGGTGTTGCGGATCGTCACCGTGTAGGCGAACGCGTAGATCCCTTGTGCAGGGTCGGATTGCTCCGGCAGGTACTGCGGATGGACGGTGCAGGTGAACTGGTACGCGGTCATTCGACTTCCCTTCGCTTGCTGCGCAACCTACCTTCGCAGGAAGGCCGTGCCGCTTCCGCGCGGCCCGGCGGGGCGCTCATCGCGGGCGATGGTAACGCCGCACGCCCGATCCGGCGGGGGGCGGGGTATGCGAGCGGGAATACCACCGCCGGGCCCGGCCCGCGGCCAGTTCCTACAATGCGCGCTCGCCAGTTCACCTGCCGGCGTCGCCGGCCCCAGCCCATGTCCCGCTACCGCATCGCCCCCAGCATCCTGTCGGCCGACTTCGCCCGCCTCGGCGAGGAGGTGCGCCACGTCATCGCCGCCGGCGCCGACTGGATCCACTTCGACGTGATGGACAACCATTACGTGCCCAACCTCACGTTCGGGCCCATGGTGTGCGAGGCCCTGCGCAAGCATGCGGTGACGGCCGACGGCCACCGCGTACCGATCGACGTGCACCTGATGGTGCAGCCCGTCGACGCCCTCGCGCAGGCGTTCGCCCGCGCGGGTGCGGACCTCATCAGCTTCCATCCGGATGCGTCCACCCACGTGGACCGCACGCTGCAACTCATCAAGGCCGAAGGCTGCCAGGCCGGCCTGGTGTTCAACCCCGCCTCGCCGGTGGACGTGCTCGAGTGGGTGATCGACAAGGTCGATCTGGTGCTCATCATGAGCGTCAATCCCGGCTTCGGCGGGCAAAGCTTCATTCCCAGCGCGCTGCGCAAGATCGAGCGGGTGCGCCGGATCATCGACGCGAGCGGCCGCGACATCCGCCTCGAGGTCGACGGCGGCATCAAGGTCGACAACATCCGCCAGGTCGCCGACGCCGGCGCCGACACGTTCGTGGCCGGCAGCGCGATCTTCGGGCAGCCCGACTACAAGGCCGTGATCGACGCGATGCGCGCGCGTCTTGCCGCCGCATGAAGCTCGCACACGTGCGTGCTGCCCTGATCGACCTGGACGGCACGCTGGTCGACACGCTCGGCGACTTCGTCGTCGCGCTCGGCCGCATGCTGCGGGAGCTCGGCCTGCCCGCGGTCGACCGCGCCTTCGTCGAGCGCACCGTGGGCAAGGGCTCCGAGCATCTGTTGCGGCAGACCCTGCTGCACGTCACCGGCGACCCGCAAGCGCCCGAGCGGTGGTTCGAGGCTGCCTGGCAGGCCTACCAGCGCCACTACCTGGCGATCAACGGCGAACACGCCGCCGTCTATCTCGGGGTCGTGGAAGGGCTGGAGCGGCTGCGTTCGCGGGGCTGGCCGCTCGGGTGTCTGACCAACAAGCCGACGGCCTTCGCACGGCCACTTCTCGAGCGCAAGGGGCTGGCGGGGTACTTCCAGCAGGTCTGGGGCGGCGATGCGTTCGAGCGCAAGAAGCCCGACCCCTTGCCCCTGCTCAAAGCGTGCGAGGCGCTGGGCATGGCCCCGGCCCACACGCTGATGATCGGCGACTCGCACAACGATGCCCAGGCGGCACGGGCGGCCGGCTGCCCCGTCGTGCTCGTCACCTACGGGTACAACCACGGCCAGCCGGTGCACACCGCGGGGGCCGACGGATACATCGAGCGGCTCGACGCGCTGCCGCTGTAGCCTGGCGCAGTCCGCGTGGGGCGGCGCGTCCGGGCGGGGGCCTCACGCTGCCCGCCGCCGCGTGACGCGACAGCGGGGCGGGCCCCGACGCCGCCTCACGCCCCGTCGTTGCGCACGGACTTCGGCTCCTTGCCCAGCAGCAGCTCCTTGAGCTGCGCGTCCGCGGGGTTGTTGCCCAGCCAGATCTTCATCAGCGAGCTGTAGAACTCCGGCTCCTTGATCGGCTCGGCCGCTTGCTTGCCGTTGATCGAGATGACCGTGCCCTGGCCCGGCAGCCAATCGACCTGGAACGACTCGCCCTGCGCGAGCATCTTCTTGGCGGCGAAGATCTCGCCCATCTTGATCGTGCCGGGGATGGACTTGGCGAAGTCCTCGCGAGAGGCGTTCTGCTCCATGCCGCGGGTGAAGAGCTTGCCCAGCTCGTTGCCGTCGATGTCGCGCAGCATCACGATGTGCAGCCGCTTGGGGCCCGGCGCCGTCAGCGCGGCCTGGGGCGTGTTGGCCTTGGCGGTGAGGTAGAGCCCTGCCGCGTACACCTTGAAGATCGCCTTGTAGCGCACCCCGGCGCCATTGAGTTGAAGCTTGGCGCCCCCGACGGTGACCTCCGGTGCGTACTTCACGCCCGCCACATCCACCGGTTGCGAGTGCGCGAGCCCGGTGAAGACGGCGAGCGAGGCAGCGGCCAGCCCAGCGGCGAGTAGACGACGTTTCATGTGCGACTCCAGGCAGGTGACGTAACAAATTGTGTGCGCCCAGTCTGGGGCGTCTCGCCGCCTTTGTCTATCAGGAAACGCACGACCGTTCGTAAGTTTCTGCACGGAACGCGCCGGTTGCGTGCATACCCCGGCGCCGGGTAGGGAATCATCGCCGCCGCACGCCGGGGCGGCGCGGGGTGGTGCGCACGCCCGGTCGGCTGCTACACTCGGCCTCCATGTTCATCTCGCGCAAGCAAACCAAAGGTCCGCACGACCGGGGAGCCTGGCCCTGGCGTCGCCCGCTCGTCCTGGTTTGACTTGCCGCCTGCCCGGGCTCCTGCCGTCTTGACACGGCGTGCCCCCGGTGCCTCGCCGGCTCGCCCGGAATCCTCCCGATTCCCCTTTGCTTGACTCGCAGTGCGCCGTGCGCGACCCCCGTTCGCGCCGCCGCCGGGCTTGGAGGGCCCCCGCGTGATCACCGAACTCGAATTCCAGAGCCTGTCGCAACAAGGCTACAACCGCATCCCCCTCATTTCCGAGGCGTTCGCCGACCTCGAGACGCCGCTGTCGCTGTACCTGAAACTCGCCTACGCCACCGGCCGCAGCCGCTACAGCTTCCTGCTGGAGTCGGTGGTCGGCGGCGAGCGCTTCGGCCGCTATTCCTTCATCGGCCTGCCGGCGCGCACCTTCTTGCGCACCACCGGCTGGAAGACCGAGGTGGTCACCGACGACCGGGTCGTCGAGACGCACGAGGGCAATCCCCTCGACTTTCTGGCCGAGTACCAGTCGCGCTTCAAGGTCGCGCTGCGTCCCGGCTTGCCGCGCTTTTGCGGCGGGCTGGCGGGCTACTTCGGCTACGACACCGTGCGCTACATCGAGCCCAAGCTCGCGCAGACCGTCAAGCCCGACGGCATCGGCACGCCGGACATCCTGCTGCTGCACACCGAGGAACTGGCCGTCATCGACAACCTCTCGGGGCGGCTGTACCTGATCGTCTATGCCGACCCGCGCGAGCCGGAGGCGTACTTCCGCGCCAAGCGGCGGCTGGCCGAACTGGCCGACCAGTTGCGCTACAGCGTCACCGCCCCGGCGGTCAAGCGCGGCGTCTCGCATGCCGTGGAACGCGAGTTCGCCAAGGACGACTACCTGCGCGCCGTCGAGCGAGCCAAGGAGTACATCGCGGCCGGCGACATGATGCAGGTGCAGATCGGCCAGCGCCTCAAGAAGCGCTACACCGGCTCGCCGCTGTCGCTGTACCGGGCGCTGCGCTCGCTGAACCCGTCGCCCTACATGTACTTCTACGACATGGGCGACTTCCAGATCGTGGGCGCCTCGCCGGAGATCCTGGTGCGGCACGAGCACGTGCCCGAGGGCGAGAAGGTCATCATCCGCCCCATCGCCGGCACCCGCCCGCGCGGTGCGACGCCGGAGCAGGACAAGGCGCTGGAACAGGAGCTGCTCGCCGATCCGAAGGAGCGCGCCGAGCACCTGATGCTGATCGACCTGGCTCGCAACGACATCGGCCGCATCGCGCAGACCGGCAGCGTCCAGGTCACCGAGGCCTTCGTCATCGAGCGCTACTCGCACGTGATGCACATCGTCAGCCACGTGGAGGGGCTGCTCAAGCCCGGCATGACCAACCTCGACGTGCTGCGCGCCACCTTCCCGGCCGGTACCTTGACCGGCGCGCCGAAGATCCGCGCGATGGAGATCATCGACGAGCTGGAGCCGGTCAAGCGCGGCGTCTACGGCGGGGCCTGCGGCTACCTCAGCTACGCCGGCGACATGGACGTGGCGATCGCGATCCGCACCGGCATCGTCAAGGACCACACCCTCTATGTGCAGGCCGCCGCCGGGGTGGTGGCCGACTCGGTGCCCGAGCTCGAATGGAAGGAGACCGAGGCCAAGGCCCGGGCCCTGCTGCGCGCGGCCGAGCTGGTGGAAGAAGGCTTCTGAAGGCGCGAAGGAGACGACCATGCTGCTGATGATCGACAACTACGACTCCTTCACCTACAACCTGGTGCAGTATTTCGCCGAGCTGGGCGAGGACGTGCGCGTCTTCCGCAACGACGAGATCACGCTGGAAGGCATCGCCGAACTGCGGCCCGACCATCTGGTGCTCTCGCCGGGGCCCTGCTCGCCGGCCGAGGCCGGCATCTGCGTCGAGGCGATCCGCCACTTCGCCGGCCGGCTGCCCATCCTCGGCGTGTGCCTGGGCCACCAGAGCATCGGCGCGGCCTTCGGCGGCCGCATCGTGCGCGCGCAGCGCCAGATGCACGGCAAGGCCAGCACCATCACCACCGACGGGCGCGGCGTCTACACCGACTTGCCGCGCGAGTTCAGCGTGATCCGCTATCACTCGCTGGCGATCGAGCGCGCCTCGCTGCCCGCGTGCCTTGCGATCACCTCCACCTCGGAGGACGGCGAGATCATGGGCGTGCGCCACGAGGCGCTGCCGATCGAGGGGGTGCAGTTCCATCCCGAATCGATACTCAGCGAGCACGGCCACGCGATGCTCAAGAACTTCCTCACCCACGTACGTTGACCGGAGGGGCCACATGCCGATCAGCAACACCGACGCGCTGGTGCGCGTCATCGAGCACCGCGAGATCTTCCATGACGAGATGCTGGCGCTGATGCGCCGGATCATGAGCGGAGAGATGTCGCCTGTGATGATCGCCGCGCTGGCCATCGGCCTGCGCGTGAAGAAGGAAACCATCGGCGAGATCACCGCGGCCGCGCAGGTGATGCGCGAGTTCGCCACGCCGGTCCAGGTGGCCGACAAGACGCACCTGGTCGACCTGTGCGGCACGGGCGGCGACGCGGCGCACACCTTCAACATCTCCACGGCCGCGATGATCGTCGCCGCCGCGGCCGGCGCGCGCGTGGCCAAGCACGGCGGGCGCGCGGTGTCGTCCAGCACCGGCAGCGCCGACGTCCTCGAGGCGCTGGGCGCGCACATCCTGCTCACGCCCGAGCAGATCGCGCGCTGTCTGGAGGAAACCGGCATCGGCTTCATGTTCGCGCCCAACCATCACGGCTCGATGAAGCACGCCGCGCCCGTGCGCAAGGAGCTGGGGGTGCGCACCATCTTCAACATCCTGGGGCCGCTCACCAACCCGGCCGCCGCGCCCAACCAGTTGATGGGCGTGTTCCACCCCGATCTCGTCGGCATCCAGGTGCGCGTGCTCCAGCGGCTGGGCGCCGAGCACGTGATGGTCGTCTACGGCATGAACGGCATGGACGAGATCTCGCTGTCGGGCGAGACCATGGTGGGCGAACTCAAAGACGGCGAGGTGCGCGAGTACACGATCCACCCGGCCGACTTCGGCCTGCCGGTGTACGACGCGCGGGTGCTGCGCGTGGCGAGCAAGGAGGAGTCGGTGCAGTGCATCCAGCGCGCGCTCGCCAACGAGGACGGGCCGGTGCGCGACATCGTGCTGCTCAATGCCGCCGGCGCGCTCTACTGTGCCAACGTGGTCTCCTCGATCGCCGAAGGGGTGCGCCTGGCGCGTGAAGCGGTCGCATCCGGCAAGGCGCTCGCCAAGCTGAGCCAGTTCGTCAACACCACGCAAAGGCTCAAGGAGGAGGTGGCATGACACGCGCCGGGCCCGTCGGGTGTGCCACCCGCCAGCGGAGGGTGGGGCGATGAGCGACATCCTGCGCAAGATCGTCCAGGTCAAGCAGGCCGAGGTGAGCGCGGCCCGCCAGCGCATGCCCTTGGCCGAGCTGCGGCGCGAGGCCGAGAGCCGGCGCGACGTGCGCGACTTCATCGGCGGCCTGCGCACGGCGCTGGCGGCCGGCCGCCCCGCCGTCATCGCGGAAGTCAAGAAGGCCAGCCCCAGCAAGGGCGTGCTGCGCGAGCACTTCGTGCCGGCCGACATCGCCCACAGCTACGCCACGCAGGGAGCGTCCTGCTTGTCCGTGCTCACCGACGAGCCGTTCTTCCAGGGCCACGCCGACTACCTGCGCCAGGCGCGCGCGGCCTGCTCGTTGCCCGTGTTGCGCAAGGACTTCATGGTGGACGACTACCAGGTCTTCGAGGCGCGCGCGATGGGCGCCGACTGCATCCTGCTCATCGCCGCCTGCCTCGACGACGCCCGCATGCGCGACTTGGAAGCCGTCGCCCACGCGCTGGGCATGGCCGTGCTGGTGGAAGTGCACGACGAGACCGAGCTCGAGCGGGCGCTGCGCCTCGCCACCCCGCTGGTGGGCATCAACAACCGCAACCTGCGCACCTTCGAGGTCTCGCTCGACACGACGCTCGCGATGCTCCCCCGCGTGCCACCGGACCGGCTGTTGGTCACCGAATCGGGCATCCTTGCGCGCGACGATGTGCGGCGCATGCGCGAGGCAGGCGTGCACGCCTTCCTCGTCGGCGAGGCCTTCATGCGCGCCGCCGACCCGGGCGCGGCGCTGCATCAGCTCTTCTTCGCCGCCGAGCCATGAGGCCAGTCGACCTTTTCGCCGCCGCGCCGGCCGCCGCGGGGCCGCGCCCGCCGAGCCTGCCCGACAACGCGCTGCGAGAGCCGCTCGCGAACTGCTTCGACCGTGTGCCGGCCGACTGGCGGGCCGTCACCGAGCCCTTCCGCCGCAGTCCCGCCGGCCAGGCGCTGATCGAGTTCGTCGACGCCCGCCGCGCGGCCGGGGCCGTGATCTACCCGGCCGAGGTCTTCCGCGCGCTGCAACTCACCCCGCTGGCGCAGGTCAAGGCCGTCATCCTCGGGCAGGACCCGTACCACGGTCCCGGGCAGGCGCAGGGCTTGGCGTTCTCGGTCCCCTCCGGGCAAAGGCTGCCCCCCAGTCTGCGCCACATCTTCCAGGAGGCGCGGTGTGCCGGCGGCGCGGCGGCCGACGGCGATCTGACCCCCTGGGCGCGGCAGGGGGTGCTGCTGCTCAACACCGTCCTCACGGTGGAGGACGGTTGCCCCCACAGTCACGCCGGCCGCGGCTGGGAGCCGCTCACCGACGCCCTCATCGCGCATGTGAGCGCCCACGCCGGGCCGTGCGTGTTCCTGCTGTGGGGTGGGCCTGCACAGAAAAAGCGCGGGCTCGTGGACGAGTCGCGCCACCTCGTGCTCGTCGCCAACCACCCGTCGCCCCTGTCGGCGCGCCGGCCCCCGCAGCCGTTCCTGGGCTGCGGCCATTTCGCGCAAGCCAACGCCTGGCTCGCGCAACACCGGCCGGCCGACGGTCCCGTGCGCTGGTAAGCCGGTAGAGGCGGGCCTTCCCGGTCGGCGGCGTTCCATCGACACCCGGGTGCGCCGCGCCGGAGCGCGCGCATGAGGGGCTTGGCAAATCGAAAAGGCCGCTGCTAGAATCTGTGGTTCGCCGCGGAGGGGTGCCCGAGTGGCTAAAGGGGGCAGACTGTAAATCTGTTGGCTTACGCCTACGTTGGTTCGAATCCAACCCCCTCCACCAAGGCGAAACGTTGGTTTTTGGCTTGGTTGCGGCTGAAGCGATACCTCACCCGATAGCCCCGCTGGGCTTGAAGGTGCTCCCGGGCGGGAGTAGTTCAATGGTAGAACCTTAGCCTTCCAAGCTAATGACGCGGGTTCGATTCCCGTCTCCCGCTCCAGTTACCAGAGGGCCCCGAGCGGGCCCTCTGGTAACTGGTACGGTGGTGCGGGTGGGAATTCGCTGGTTCGGTCGGGGCTGCCCAGTCGAGCGGCCTCGGACGTGCGGCGCAGCCGCACGGGCCCGGAACGAAGTGCAGGGCCGAGGAATCGCCCTCGAGCGATTCCGAGCATTCCCGCGGGTGGCTCGGCCGCAACGGGGGTGTGGTGACGAGTGGTGGGTGCCAAGTCGCCAGTGGTTTGCCGGTGCGGTTCTCGGGTGGGCAAACCAGTGTCGACTGCCCATGTGGCTCAGTGGTAGAGCACTCCCTTGGTAAGGGAGAGGTCACGCGTTCGATCCGCGTCATGGGCACCACCTCCTCTTCACCGTCCAAACCCGACATTCGACCGTCAGGAGATCGGAAAAATGGCAAAGGAAAAGTTTGAGCGGACCAAGCCGCACGTGAACGTGGGCACGATTGGTCACGTGGACCACGGCAAGACGACGCTGACGGCGGCGATCACGACGGTGCTGTCGCAGAAGTTCGGCGGTGAAGCCAAGGCGTACGACCAGATCGACGCGGCGCCCGAAGAAAAGGCGCGCGGCATCACGATCAACACCGCGCACGTCGAGTACGAGACGGCCAACCGTCACTACGCGCACGTCGACTGCCCGGGCCACGCCGACTACGTCAAGAACATGATCACCGGTGCGGCGCAGATGGACGGCGCGATCCTGGTGGTGTCGGCCGCCGACGGCCCGATGCCGCAGACGCGCGAGCACATCCTGCTGGCGCGCCAGGTCGGTGTGCCCTACATCATCGTGTTCCTGAACAAGTGCGACATGGTCGACGACGCCGAGCTGCTCGAGCTCGTCGAGATGGAAGTGCGCGAGCTGCTGAGCAAGTACGAGTTCCCCGGCGACGACATCCCCATCGTCAAGGGCTCGGCGAAGCTGGCGCTCGAAGGCGACAAGGGCGAGCTGGGCGAGCAGGCCATCATGAAGCTGGCCGAGGCGCTGGACACCTACATTCCCACGCCCGAGCGCGCGGTGGACCAGCCGTTCCTGATGCCCATCGAAGACGTGTTCTCGATCTCCGGCCGCGGCACCGTGGTGACCGGGCGTGTCGAGCGCGGCATCATCAAAGTCGGTGACGAAATCGAGATCGTGGGTCTGCGCCCGACGACCAAGACCACCTGCACCGGCGTGGAGATGTTCCGCAAGCTGCTCGACCAGGGCCAGGCGGGCGACAACGTCGGTATCCTGCTGCGCGGCACCAAGCGCGAGGAAGTCGAGCGCGGCCAGGTGCTGGCCAAGCCCGGCACGATCACGCCGCACACGCACTTCACCGCCGAGGTGTACGTGCTGAGCAAGGAAGAGGGCGGGCGCCACACGCCGTTCTTCAACAACTACCGTCCGCAGTTCTACTTCCGCACCACCGACGTCACCGGCGCCATCGAGCTGCCCAAGGACAAGGAGATGGTGATGCCTGGCGACAACGTGACGATCACCGTCAAGCTGATCGCCCCGATCGCCATGGAAGAGGGTCTGCGCTTTGCGATCCGCGAAGGCGGCCGTACCGTCGGCGCCGGCGTGGTGGCCAAGATCATCGAGTAAGGCGAAGGTTCTAGGGGTATAGCTCAACTGGCAGAGCGTCGGTCTCCAAAACCGAAGGTTGGGGGTTCGATTCCCTCTGCCCCTGCCACAATTCGCTGACCACCCACGTTGCGCAGCGCAAGCTCCCCCGGGTGGATCGGTCCAGCAGCCCGCAGGCAGGCCCCGCAAGGGGTCGCAAGCCCGGCGGGCTTTGCTGCTGATGGTGGCGACGAGCCGTTCGCCGCGTTCGAAGTGATGCACATGACCCAACCTCAAGTCGAAACCGTCTCCAGTGGCGCGGACAAGGCCAAGCTTGCCGTCGCGGCCTTGCTGGTGGTCGCTGCGGTGGCGGCTTACTACCTGCTCGGCCAGCAGGATCTGTGGATCCGCGTGGTGGCGCTGCTGCTCGCGCTGGCCGCCGCGATCGGCGTGTTCTTCACCGCCGAGCCCGGCAAGCGGCTGATCGGTTTTTCCGGCGATTCCTGGCGGGAGCTGAAGAAGGTCGTGTGGCCGACCCGCAAGGAGGCCATGCAGATGACGGGCTACGTGTTCGCCTTCGTCGGTGTGATGGCCGTGTTCCTGTGGCTCACCGACAAGAGCCTGGAATGGGTGCTGTACGACCTGATCCTGGGCTGGAAGCGCTGACGAAGGGAGCGAGACGATGAGCGAAACCCAAGGCCAAGGCCCTGCCAAGCGCTGGTATGTCGTGCATGCCTACTCCGGCATGGAGAAGGCGGTCGAGCGCAACCTGCGTGAGCGCATCGAGCGCGCCGGCATGCAGGACAAGTTCGGCCGCATCCTCGTGCCCACCGAGGAGGTCATCGAGGTCAAGAACGGCAAGAAGGCCGTGACCGAGCGCCGTTTCTTCCCCGGCTACGTGCTGGTGGAGATGGTGATGGACGACGACACCTGGCACCTGGTCAAGCACACGTCCAAAGTGACCGGGTTCGTCGGCGGCGCCAAGAACCGCCCGGTGCCCATCTCGGAAGACGAGGTCATGAAGATCGTCAACCAGATGCAAGAGGGCACCGAGAAGCCGCGTCCCAAGGTCGAGTGGGAGGTGGGCGAGATCGTGCGCGTCAAGGAAGGTCCGTTCACCGACTTCAACGGCGCCATCGAAGAGGTCAACTACGACAAGTCCAAGCTGCGCGTGTCGGTCACGATCTTCGGTCGTGCCACCCCGGTGGAGCTGGACTTCCATCAGGTCGAGAAGGTCTGACGGCCTGCGGTCGTTGAGCCGGTCGCCGCAGGGGTGGCCCGACGCCCGGCGTCGGCCGCGTGCTCGGTGACCAGAGGATGAAGGCCCTGGCCGGGGCCTGCGGCACGAAAGTGCGGCGATCCGGCCCGTTGCGAGCCGGTGACGAGACATCGGCAGGAGGAGCAAGGGTAAGCGCGCCAGCGTCCAGTCCCTTGCGTTCGTACTCGACAAGCCCTGCCTGGCCGCGGGGCTTGTGAATGGAGATCATCATGGCCAAGAAGATTGTCGGCTTCATCAAGCTGCAAATCCCGGCAGGCAAGGCCAACCCCTCGCCCCCGGTCGGTCCGGCGCTCGGTCAGCGCGGTCTGAACATCATGGAGTTCTGCAAGGCGTTCAACGCCCAGACCCAGGGCATGGAGCCCGGTCTGATGCTGCCGGTCGTCATCACCGCGTATGCAGACAAGTCCTTCACTTTCGTCATCAAGACGCCGCCGGCCACCGTGCTGATCAAGAAGGCGCTCAAGCTCGAGAAGGGCTCCAGCCGCGCCCACCTCGACAAGGTCGGCAAGATCACCCGCGCCCAGCTCGAGGAGATCGCCAAGACCAAGATGAAGGATCTGACGGCCGCCGACCTCGACGCTGCCGTCAAGACGATCGCCGGTTCTGCCCGTTCGATGGGCGTGATCGTGGAGGGGGTCTGACCATGGCCAAGCTGACGAAACGCCAAAAGGCCCTGCAGGGCAAGGTCGACAGCACCAAGCTGTATCCGATCGACGAGGCGCTGAACCTGGTGAAGGAGTGCGCCACCGCCAAGTTCGATGAGTCCATCGACGTGGCCGTGCAACTAGGTGTGGACGCCAAGAAGTCCGACCAGGTCGTGCGCGGCGCGGTGGTGATGCCCAACGGCACCGGCAAGACCAAGCGCGTGGCGGTGTTCGCCCAGGGCGCCAAGGCCGAGGAGGCCAAGGCCGCCGGCGCCGACATCGTCGGGATGGAAGACCTGGCCGAGCAGATCAAGGCCGGCAACATCAACTTCGACGTCGTGATCGCCTCGCCCGACACGATGCGCATCGTCGGTACGCTGGGCCAGATCCTGGGCCCGCGCGGCCTGATGCCGAACCCCAAGGTCGGCACCGTGACGCCGGACGTCGCCCAGGCGGTGCGCAATGCCAAGGCCGGCCAGGTGCAGTTCCGCGTCGACAAGGCCGGCATCATCCACGCGACGATCGGCCGCCGCTCGTTCGACACCGACAAGCTCAAGGGCAACCTGAGCGCGCTGCTGGATGCCCTGAACAAGGCCAAGCCGGCTTCGAGCAAGGGCGTGTACCTGCGCAAGATCGCCGTGTCGTCGACGATGGGCGTCGGCGCGCGCGTGGACGTGACGACGATCAACACCCCGCAAGCGTCCTGAACGCCGGGGCGCCGGCACCTCGTCGCGGTGCCGGCAGGAATTGGTGGGCCGACGGCCCGCCCGACCGTTCCGCAAGGAGCGGCCGGCGCGGCCGCCGGGCTATCAAAGACCGTTGGTGCGGGCTCGGTCCCGCTTAATGGAGCCGGCCGCTGTGCAAGCGGCGGTCGTGCGAAGCCAACGCAGATGGCGTACCCGCTGGAATGGAGATGAGGCCGGCCGCAAGGCGGGCTTGGTGTCCTGAACAGAAGGTCGCTGTAACTGGTGCACCGGGGGCGACCCCGGTGTGGATGTGAGGAGTAGACCTTGAGTCTGAATCGCAACGAGAAACAAGCCGTTGTGGCGGAAGTGGCGGCCCAAGCGGCCAAGTCGCAGACGCTCGCATTGGCGGAGTATCGTGGCCTCACCGTCGCTCAACTGGACCAGCTGCGTCGCCAGGCGCGTGAAAAGGGCGTGTACCTGCACGTTCTGAAGAACACGCTCGCCCGTCGCGCCGTCGCTGGCACCCCGTTCGAGGTGGCGGCCGAGTCCATGGCCGGTCCGCTGATCTACGGCTTTTCGGAAGACGCCGTCGCTGCGGCGAAAGTCCTCGCCGACTTCGCCAAGGGCAACGACAAGCTGGTCGTCAAGGCCGGCGCGTACAACGGCAAGCCCCTGGACGCCGAAGGCGTGAAGGCGCTGGCCGCGATCCCGAGCAAGGAAGTGCTGCTGTCCCAGCTGCTGGGTCTCATGCAGTCGCCCGTGTCTCGTCTGGCTCGCGTGCTCGCCGCTCTGGCCGAAAAGCGTGGCGAAGCCGCCCCTGCTGCTTGATCCGAACCCCCGTATCTTTCTGTTTAGGAACCCAAAATGGCATTCGATAAAGACGCTTTCCTGACCGCCCTGGACAGCATGTCCGTGATGGAGCTCAACGAGCTGGTCAAGGCCATCGAAGAGAAGTTCGGCGTGTCCGCCGCCGCGATGGCCGCTCCGGCCGCCGCCGCGGGTGCTGCCGCTCCGGCCGCTGAAGAGAAGACCGAGTTCACCGTGGTGCTGGCCGACGCTGGCGCCAACAAGGTGGGCGTCATCAAGGCCGTGCGCGAGATCACCGGCCTGGGCCTGAAGGAAGCCAAGGACCTGGTCGACGGCGCTCCGAAGCCCGTCAAGGAAGGCATCTCCAAGGCCGACGCCGAGGCGGCCAAGAAGAAGCTGGAAGAAGCCGGCGCCAAGGTCGAACTCAAGTAAATCGGCGCTCGCCTGCTGCGCGGTCCGATCTCGGTCCTGCGATGCTCGCCGTACGCCAGTACGACTGGGCTTCTCGAACCGACCTCGGACCGCTCGCAACGGCAGTCGCTCGATTTACTCCCCTTCGGGGGGTAGGGGCATGCCCCGTTTTGGGGCAAAGCCCTTTTTGCGCTTCAGGGGTTCGCCCCTGGAGGGCACCTGGAAGCGCCTGACGGGGTATCCTGTCGGGTTCTTCCAAGTGTTCTCTGATCCGACTGCGGAGAACCGGGTTTGGTCGGACCGTGGTGCAACGCCAGGGTTGTCCGCCAGCGGCTGGTAGTGGCCAGCCACCAAGCTTCAGACGCAACGTCTGGTGCCAGTCGCCGAACGCAACGCCGTCATGGCCGGACGGCGTTCGACACGGAGTGTTTATGGCGCAAGCAAAATCCTACAGCTACACCGAGCGCAAGCGCATCCGCAAGAGTTTTGGCAAGCGTGAAAGCGTGCTCGAGGTTCCTTACCTGCTGTCGATGCAGAAGGACTCCTACCGGGCCTTCTTGCAGCAGGAGGTGCCTCCGCAGAAGCGCAAGAACGAGGGCCTGCAAGCCGCGTTCCTGTCCACGTTCCCGATCGTCTCGCACAACGGGTACGTGGAGATGAAGTTCCTCGAGTACAACATCGCCAAGCCTCCGTTCGACGTGCGCGAGTGCCAGCAGCGGGGCCTGACCTACGCTGCGGCCGTTCGGGCGAAGCTGCAGATGATCATCTACGACCGCGAGGCGGCGCAGGCCAAGACGGTCAAGGAGATCAAGGAGCAGGAGGTCTACATGGGCGAAGTGCCGCTCATGACGGACTACGGCTCCTTCATCGTCAACGGCACCGAACGCGTCATCGTCTCCCAGCTGCACCGCTCGCCGGGCGTGTTCTTCGAGCACGACAAGGGCAAGACGCACAGCTCGGGCAAGCTGCTGTTCTCCGCGCGGATCATCCCGTACCGCGGCTCCTGGCTGGACTTCGAGTTCGACCCGAAGGACATCCTCTACTTCCGCGTCGACCGCCGTCGCAAGATGCCGGTCACGATCCTGCTCAAGGCCATCGGCCTCAATCCCGAGCAGATCCTGGCGCACTTCTTCGTCTTCGACAACTTCCGCCTGATGGATTCGGGCGCGCAGATGGAATTCGTTCCTGAGCGCCTGAAGGGCGAGGTGGCGCGCTTCGACATCACCGACAAGTCGGGCAACGTCGTCGTCGAGAAGGACAAGCGCATCACCGCGCGCCACACCCGGATGCTGGAGCAGTCGGGCACGCAGTTCATCACCGTGCCGGAGGACTTCCTGATCGGCCGCGTGCTGGCGAAGAACCAGATCGACCCGGAGACGGGCGAGATCATCGCCAAGGCCAACGACGAGCTGACCGAGACGCTGCTCAAGAAGCTGCGCGGCGCCGGCATCAAAGAGATCCAGTGCATCTACACGAACGAGCTGGATCAGGGCCCGTACATCTCGCAGACGCTGGCCAGCGACGAGACGGCCGACCAGCTCGCCGCGCGCGTGGCGATCTATCGCATGATGCGCCCCGGCGAGCCGCCGACGGAAGATGCCGTCGAGGCCCTGTTCAACCGTCTGTTCTACAGCGCCGACACCTACGACCTCTCGCGCGTCGGCCGCATGAAGTTCAACGCGCGCGTCGGCCGCGACACCGCGGACGGTCCGATGACCCTGACCAACGAGGACATCCTCGACGTGGTCAAGATCCTGGTGGACCTGCGTAACGGCCGGGGCGAGGTCGACGACATCGACCACCTCGGCAACCGGCGCGTGCGCTGCGTGGGCGAACTGGCCGAGAACCAGTACCGCTCGGGCCTGGCGCGCATCGAAAAAGCGGTCAAGGAGCGTCTCGGCCAAGCCGAGACGGAAGCGCTGATGCCGCACGACCTGATCAACTCCAAGCCGATCTCCGCGGCGCTGAAAGAGTTCTTCGGGGCGAGCCAGCTCAGCCAGTTCATGGACCAGACCAACCCGCTGTCGGAGATCACGCACAAGCGGCGTGTGTCGGCGCTGGGCCCGGGCGGTCTGACGCGCGAGCGCGCGGGCTTCGAGGTGCGCGACGTGCACCCGACCCACTACGGCCGCGTGTGCCCGATCGAAACGCCCGAAGGCCCGAACATCGGCCTGATCAACTCGCTGGCCCTGTACGCGCGCCTGAACGAGTACGGCTTCCTGGAGACGCCGTACCGGCGCGTCGTGGACGGCCAGGTGACCGACCAGATCGACTACCTGTCGGCCATCGAGGAAGGCAAGTACGTGATCGCGCAGGCCAACGCGACGCTGGACAAGGACGGTCGCCTGATCGACGAACTGGTGTCCGCGCGTGAGAAGGGCGAGTCGGTGCTGACCTCGCCGGACCGCATCCAGTACATGGACGTGGCCCCGTCGCAGATCGTCTCGGTGGCGGCCTCGCTGGTGCCCTTCCTGGAGCACGACGACGCGAACCGCGCGCTGATGGGCGCCAACATGCAGCGCCAGGCGGTGCCGACGCTGCGGCCCGAGAAGGCCTTGGTCGGTACCGGCATCGAGCGCGTGGCCGCGGTGGACTCGGGCACCGTCGTGACGGCCAAGCGCGGCGGGGTGGTGGACTACGTCGATGCCAACCGCATCGTGATCCGCGTCAACGACAACGAGGCGGTCGCGGGCGAAGTGGGCGTGGACATCTACAACCTCATCAAGTACCAGCGCTCCAACCAGAACACCAACATCCACCAGCGCCCGATCGTCAAGCGTGGCGACGCGGTGGCCGTGGGTGACGTGATCGCGGACGGCGCCTCGACCGACCTGGGCGAACTCGCGCTCGGCCAGAACATGCTGGTCGCGTTCATGCCCTGGAACGGCTACAACTTCGAGGACTCGATCCTGATCAGCGAGAAGGTGGTGGCCGACGACCGCTACACCTCGATCCACATCGAGGAACTGGTGGTGATGGCGCGGGACACCAAGCTGGGTCCGGAAGAGATCACGCGCGACATCCCGAACCTCTCGGAGCACCAGCTCTCGCGCCTGGACGAGTCCGGCATCGTCTACATCGGGGCCGAGGTCGGTCCCGGCGACGTGCTGGTCGGCAAGGTCACGCCCAAGGGCGAGACCACGCTGACGCCAGAGGAGAAGCTGCTGCGTGCGATCTTCGGCGAGAAGGCGTCCGACGTGAAGGACACCTCGCTGCGCGTCGAGCAGGGCACCAGCGGCACGGTGATCGACGTGCAGGTCTTCACGCGTGAAGGCATCCAGCGCGACAAGCGTGCCCAGCAGATCATCGACGACGAGCTCAAGCGCTTCCGCCTGGATCTGAACGACCAGCTGCGCATCGTCGAGGCCGACGCGTTCGACCGGATCGAGAAGCTGCTCGCCGGCAAGGTGGCCAACGGCGGGCCCAAGAAGCTCGCCAAGGGCACGGTGATCACCAAGGAGTACCTGGCCGACGTCGACAAGTACCACTGGTTCGACATCCGCCCGGCCGACGAGGACATCGCCCAGCAGCTCGAGAGCATCAAGAACTCGCTGGAGCAGACCCGCCACAGCTTCGACCTGGCCTTCGAAGAGAAGCGCAAGAAGCTCACTCAAGGCGACGAGCTGCCGGCCGGCGTGCTCAAGATGGTCAAGGTGTACCTGGCCGTCAAGCGCCGGCTGCAGCCTGGCGACAAGATGGCCGGCCGTCACGGCAACAAGGGCGTGGTCTCCAAGATCGTGCCGGTCGAGGACATGCCCTACATGGCCGACGGCACGCCGTGCGACATCGTGCTGAACCCGCTGGGCGTGCCCTCGCGCATGAACGTGGGCCAGGTGCTCGAAGTGCACCTGGGCTGGGCGGCCAAGGGCATCGGCCAGCGCATCGGCGACATGCTGCAGCGCGAGGCCCGCGTCGCGGAGCTGCGCCAGTTCCTGGACGAGCTGTACAACCGCTCGGGCGGCAAGACGGAAAGCCTGGAGGCGCTCTCGGACGACGAGGTGCTGGAGATGGCGCGCAACCTCTCCGAGGGCATGCCCTTCGCGACGCCGGTGTTCGACGGGGCCTCGGAAGACGAGATCCGCGCGATGCTCAAGCTCGCCTACCCGGACGAGATCGCCAAGGCCAAGGGCCTGACCGAATCGCGCACCCAGGCGACGCTCTACGACGGGCGCACCGGCGATGCCTTCGAGCGGCCGGTGACCGTGGGCTACATGCACGTGCTGAAGCTGCACCACCTGGTGGACGACAAGATGCACGCGCGCTCGACCGGCCCGTACTCGCTGGTGACGCAGCAGCCGCTGGGCGGCAAGGCGCAGTTCGGCGGCCAGCGCTTCGGCGAAATGGAAGTCTGGGCGCTGGAGGCCTACGGCGCGGCCTATGTGCTGCAGGAAATGCTGACGGTGAAGTCCGACGACGTGAACGGCCGTACCAAGGTGTACGAGAACATCGTCAAGGGCGAGCATGCGATCGACGCCGGCATGCCGGAGTCGTTCAACGTGCTGGTCAAGGAAATCCGTTCGCTCGGTATCGATATCGAGCTCGAGCGCAACTAAGTAGGAGCAACGCATGAAAGGTCTGCTCGATCTTTTCAAGCAGTTCACGCCGGACGAACACTTCGACGCGATCAAGATCGGGCTCGCTTCGCCCGAGAAGATCCGGTCCTGGTCCTTCGGCGAGGTCAAGAAGCCCGAGACGATCAACTACCGCACGTTCAAGCCCGAGCGCGACGGCCTGTTCTGCGCCAAGATCTTCGGCCCGATCAAGGACTACGAGTGCTTGTGCGGCAAGTACAAGCGCCTGAAGCACCGCGGTGTGATCTGCGAGAAGTGCGGCGTGGAAGTCACCCAGACCAAGGTGCGCCGTGAACGCATGGGCCACATCGAACTGTCGGCTCCGTGCGCGCACATCTGGTTCCTCAAGTCGCTGCCGTCGCGTCTGGGCCTGGTGCTCGACATGACGCTGCGCGACATCGAGCGCGTGCTGTACTTCGAGGCCTATGTCGTGGTCGACCCCGGCATGACGCCTCTGAAGAAGTTCTCGATCATGAGCGAGGACGACTACGAGACCAAGCGCCGCGAGTACGGCGACGAGTTCGTCGCGATGATGGGCGCCGAGGGCATCAAGAAGCTGCTCGAGGAGATGGACATCGATGCGGAGATCGACAAGATCCGCAACGACATGACCGGCTCGGAGCTCAAGATCAAGAAGAACTCGAAGCGCCTGAAGGTGCTGGAGGCCTTCAAGAAGTCGGGCATCAAGCCGCAGTGGATGATCCTCGAGGTGCTGCCGGTGCTGCCGCCGGACCTGCGTCCGCTGGTGCCGCTGGACGGCGGCCGCTTCGCGACCTCCGACCTCAACGACCTGTACCGCCGCGTCATCAACCGCAACAACCGCCTGGCGCGCCTGCTGGAGCTGAAGGCGCCCGAGATCATCGTGCGCAATGAAAAGCGCATGCTGCAAGAGGCGGTGGACTCGCTGCTGGACAACGGCCGCCGCGGCAAGGCGATGACCGGCGCCAACAAGCGTGCGCTCAAGTCGCTGGCCGACATGATCAAGGGCAAGAGCGGCCGCTTCCGTCAGAACCTCTTGGGCAAGCGCGTCGACTACTCGGGCCGCTCGGTCATCACGGTGGGCCCGACGCTCAAGCTGCACCAGTGCGGCCTGCCCAAGCTGATGGCGCTGGAGCTGTTCAAGCCGTTCATCTTCAGCAAGCTCGAGGCGATGGGCATCGCCACGACGATCAAGGCGGCGAAGAAGGAAGTCGAGGCCGGCACGCCGGTGGTGTGGGACATCCTCGAAGAGGTGATCCGCGAGCATCCGGTGCTGCTGAACCGCGCACCGACGCTGCACCGTCTGGGCATCCAGGCGTTCGAGCCGGTGCTGATCGAAGGCAAGGCCATCCAGCTGCACCCGCTGGTGTGCGCGGCGTTCAACGCCGACTTCGACGGCGACCAGATGGCCGTGCACGTGCCGCTGTCGCTCGAAGCGCAGATGGAAGCGCGCGTGCTGATGCTCGCGTCGAACAACGTGCTGTTCCCGGCCAACGGCGAGCCCTCCATCGTGCCGTCGCAGGACGTGGTGCTGGGCCTGTACTACGCCACGCGTGAGCGCGTCAACGGCAAGGGCGAGGGCATGGTCTTCACCGACGTGGCCGAGGTGCAGCGTGCGCTGGACAACGGCGTGGTCGAGCTGACCGCGAAGGTCAGCGTGCGCCTGACCGAGTGGAGCAAGGACAAGACCACCGGCGAACTGGTGCCCGAGACCAAGATGGTCGAGACGACCGTCGGCCGCGCGCTGCTGTCGGAGATCCTGCCCAAGGGCCTGCCTTTCGCGCTCATCAACAAGGCGCTGAAGAAGAAGGAGATCTCCAAGCTCATCAATGCCTCCTTCCGCCGTTGCGGCCTGAAGGAGACGGTGGTGTTCGCCGACAAGCTGCTGCAGGCCGGCTTCCGCCTGGCGACGAAGGCCGGCATCTCGATCGCCATCGACGACATGCTCGTGCCCAAGGAGAAGCACGCCATCATCGAGCGCGCCGAGAAGGAAGTGAAGGAGATCGAGCAGCAGTACGTCTCGGGTCTCGTGACCGCCGGCGAGCGCTACAACAAGGTGGTGGACATCTGGGGCAAGGCCGGCGACGAGGTGGGCAAGGTGATGATGAGCCAGCTCGCCAAGGAGAAGGTGGTCGACCGCCACGGCAAGACCGTCGAGCAGGAGTCGTTCAACTCCATCTACATGATGGCCGACTCCGGTGCCCGGGGTTCTGCCGCCCAGATCCGCCAGCTCGCGGGCATGCGGGGGCTGATGGCCAAGCCGGACGGCTCGATCATCGAGACGCCGATCACGGCGAACTTCCGCGAAGGCCTGAACGTGCTGCAGTACTTCAACTCCACGCACGGCGCCCGCAAGGGTCTGGCCGACACGGCGTTGAAGACGGCGAACTCGGGCTACCTGACCCGCCGCCTGGTGGACGTGACGCAGGACCTGGTGGTCACCGAGGACGATTGCGGCACCGAGCACGGCTTCGCGATGCGCGCGCTGGTCGAGGGCGGTGAGGTGATCGAGTCGCTGCGCGACCGCATCCTGGGCCGCGTGGCGGCGACCGAGGTGCTGCACCCCGAGACGCAGGAGGTCATCATCCCGGCCGGCTCGATGCTGGACGAGGATGCGCTCGATCTCATCGAGCAGGCCGGCGTCGACGAGGTGAAGGTGCGCACGCCGCTGACCTGCAACACGCGCTACGGCCTGTGCGCCAAGTGCTACGGCCGCGACCTCGGTCGCGGTGGCCTGGTCAACGTCGGCGAGGCGGTGGGTGTGATCGCCGCCCAGTCGATCGGTGAGCCGGGCACGCAGCTGACGATGCGCACGTTCCACATCGGTGGCGCGGCGACCCGTGCCGCTGTGGCCTCCAGCGTCGAGGCGAAGTCCGACGGCCTCATCGGCTTCAACACGACGATGCGCTACGTGACCAACGGCAAGGGCGAGCTGGTGGTGATCTCGCGTTCGGGCGAGATCATCATCTCCGACCAGCACGGCCGCGAGCGCGAGCGCCACAAGGTGCCGTACGGCGCGACGCTGAACGTCAAGGCCGATCAGGCGATCAAGGCCGGCACGGTGCTGGCCAACTGGGACCCGCTGACCCGTCCGATCATCACCGAATTCGCCGGCCGCGCGAAGTTCGAGAACGTCGAGGAAGGCGTCACCGTCGCCAAGCAGGTGGACGAGGTCACCGGTCTGTCCACGCTGGTGGTCATCGACCCGAAGCGGCGCGGCGCGGCCAAGGTGGTGCGTCCGCAGGTCAAGCTGGTCGATGCCAACGGCAACGAAGTGAAGATCCCGGGCACGGACCACTCGGTGACCATCGGCTTCCCGGTGGGCGCGCTGATCCAGGTGCGCGATGGCCAGGATCTGGCCCCGGGCGAGGTGCTGGCGCGCATTCCGGTCGAAGGCCAGAAGACGCGCGACATCACCGGCGGTCTGCCCCGTGTGGCGGAGCTCTTCGAAGCCCGCTCGCCGAAGGACAAGGGCATCCTGGCCGAGATGACGGGTACCGTCTCGTTCGGCAAGGAGACCAAGGGCAAGGTGCGCCTGCAGATCACCGACCCGGACGGCAACGTCTGGGAGGAGCTCGTGCCGAAGGACAAGAACATCCTGGTGCACGAGGGTCAGGTGGTCAACAAGGGCGAGCTGATCGTCGACGGCCCGGCCGACCCGCAGGACATCCTGCGTCTGCTGGGCATCGAGGAACTGGCGCGCTACATCGTCGACGAGGTGCAGGACGTCTATCGTCTGCAGGGTGTGAAGATCAACGACAAGCACATCGAGGTGATCGTTCGCCAGATGCTGCGGCGCGTGCAGATCGTCAACCCGGGCGACAGCCACTACATCTCGGGCGAGCAGGTCGAGCGCTCGGAGCTGTTCGACACCAACGACAAGCTGCGCGCCGAGGGCAAGATGCCCGCGACCTACGCCGACGTGCTCCTCGGCATCACGAAGGCCTCGCTGTCCACCGACTCGTTCATCTCCGCGGCCTCCTTCCAGGAGACCACCCGCGTGCTGACCGAGGCGGCCATCATGGGCAAGCGCGACGAGCTGCGTGGCCTGAAGGAGAACGTCATCGTCGGTCGCCTCATCCCCGCCGGTACGGGCCTCGCGTTCCACCAGGCGCGCAAGGCCAAGGAGGAGATGGACGAGCAGGAGCGCCGTGCCATCGCGATGCAGGAGGCGGAAGAACTCGCAGCGGTGCAACTCTCGCAGTTGGGCGACGACGACACTTCTGCTCAGTGATGAACGGCTCCGGGGCGCGGGAAGCGCTCTGCGGGCACCCTGAGAAAGGCGGCGCGAGCCGCCTTTTTTCTTGTTCGTTGAGGTCGTACTGCGGCGGGGGGAGCGTCCGGCCGGTGGGGAGCCTGCGGGCTTCGGCCCCTCGCGGGCGGCCACCGAGCGGGGCGGGAGGTGGGCCTCGTCAACACGAGCCAAGTGGCTCACCCGTCAGGACACCGCGAACCAGGGCCTACGCCCGCAGGCACGCCCACCGGCCTTGGGGGGCGGCGGTGGGGTTCGTAGAGGTTAGAGGTGGTACTGCGGCGGGGGGGAGCGTCCGGCCGGTGGGGAGCCTGCGTGCTTCGGCCCATCGCGGTCGGCCACCGAGCGGGCGGGAGGTGGCCTCGTCAACACGAGCCAAGTGGCTCACCAGTCAGGACACCGCGAACCAGGGCCTGCGCCCGCAGGCACGCCCACCGGCCTTCTAGGGGCGGTGGTGGGCTTCGTAGAGGTTAGAGGTGGTACTGCGGGGGGTGGAGCGGCAGGCCGGTGGGGAGCCTGCGTGCTTCGGCCCCTCGCGGTCGGCCACCGAGCGGGGCGGGAGGTGCCTCGTCAACACGAGCCAAGTGGCTCACCAGTCAGGACACCGCGAACCCAGGGCCTGCGCCCGCAGGCACGCCCACCGGCCTGCGACACGGCGGGTGGCATGCGAAGAAGAGAAAGAGAACGGGTGACCAGCACCGACGGGTGTGGGGCCCCGACCCTCCGCACGCCTGAGCGAAGGGCAGGCCGGTGCCCGAGCGGCAGGGGGTGGGTGGTGGGGGCGATTTCTCGGGCGGCGAGGAGCGCAGGGGCTCGGGTCAGCGCGCGCCAGCGCGCCACGTCCTCATACTCGCCGCCGATGTTCGAGCGCAGCGAACGCAGTGAGCGCAGCGAGTTCGGCGGCGGACCCGAGCCCCGCGGGGCCCGACCGCTCGAGCATGAGCCCCCGCCGCCCACCCCCTGCCGCGCAGCGCTCCACCTTTCGACCACAGAGGCGGCGAGACAAACTCAGCCCTCGGACCCGGGCGCTTCTTCCTCGGCAACGTCTTGCAGTGGCAGGGCCACGCGCAGCTCAGTGCCGCCCCCCGGGGCCGGGCCGATGTGGAAGCTGCCGTGGAAGGCATCGACGCGGTGCTTCATGCCGCGCAAGCCGTGGCTCTTGAGCTTGGCCCGCGAGCCGGCGCCCAGACCGACGCCGTCGTCACGCACGCGCAGGTGCAGTCGTTGGCCGTCACTGTGCAGGTGCAGCTCGACCCGGCGAGCCTGCGCATGCTTTTGCACGTTGGTCAAAGCCTCCTGCACGAGGCGGTAGATCGCGATGCTGCGCTCGGCATCGAGCGTCAAGTCCTCGGGCAGTTCGCGTTCGATTTGCAAGGCGCCGAGCGACTCCACTTCGTCGGCTAGCGCCTCGAGGGCGGCGACGAGCCCCAGGTTGCGAAGGGCCGTCGGCACGAGGCCCTCGATCACCCGCCGCTTGAGCTGCACGCCGCGCTCGAGGGTGTCTTGCAGGCGCTTCAGGCTCGCCAGGGCCCACTCGCGCGGCTCGAGCTGCTTGCGCAGCAGCATGCCCACGTCCATCTTGCTCGCCGTGAGGATGGCTCCCAGCTCGTCGTGCAGTTCACGCGCGAGGCGGCTCTTCTCCTGCTCGGCCAGGTGTTGCAGGTGCGTGGCCAGCTCCGACAGCTCGCGGGTGCGCTGCCGCACCTCGCGTTCCAGGCGGTCGCGTTCCTCCTGTAGACGCTGGCCCATCCGCAACTCGGCGTCCAGTTCGGCCCGGTACGTCTGCAACAGCAGCACGAGCAGCCCGACGCCCGCCGCGATCGCGCCGAGCGTCAGCCAGCGCTGGCGACGCAGTTCGGCGCTGGCGGCTGCCTCCGCGCTCGCCAGCCGTTGCCGCTCGCGTGCAACCAGCGCCCCCAGCGCTTCTCGCAGGGCACCGTCGCTCACCGGGTTGGGGTGCAGCTGGACGTTGCGGACATCGCCCGGCGGGGCTGCCGCGCGGGCCTGGTCGAGACGCTCCACCTCCTGGCGCTCGGCTTCCACATACCGCGCGACGACGGCCGCGTCGCTGCCGCCCCCGCTCCAGCCGCCCATAGCCGCCAGGCGCGCGTGCGCCTGCACCACCTCCTGCGACGCGGCGCGGTGACGGGCCAGGCTCTCGGGCGAGCCGGTGAGGATGTACTCCGCCTGCGTCGCGTCTACGCGCGCCGCGAGGAACGACAGGTTGTTGAGCTCCTGCAAAACCTGGCGCGAGTTCTTGAGGGCCGCGTAGCTCTCGTCGATGCGCTGGTAGCCGCGCTCCGTCATCCAAAGCATCGCGGCGCCGAGCAGCAGGGTGAGCGGCAGCGACAGCTTGAGCACGGCCAGGCGCCGCAGGATCTGCGCGGGCACCCGGCCGGAGCGTGCGGCGGCGGCCTCGATCTCGGCCTGCGCCTTCCGTAGCCGTGCGAGGAACTGTTGCCAGCGCGACCGCGCCAGGCCCGGGCGTTCGCCGCCGGGATCGGAAGCGGGGGGCAGGGGACGCGAGGGCTCGTTCATGAGACGGGGGGTGTCAGTGCCTTCCGACGATGCCGCGCGGCGCCTGGCGGACAGCGCAGCACCCGATGGGTTTCTACCATGGCTGCATGGACGGTGCGTCTGCCGATGCGGGCACCGTCGATCGGAACGAAGGGCCGCCGGGCGGCCCCCTGAAAGGAGTGCAACATGCTCTATTACGCTGCAGTGTTCTTCGTCATCGCGCTCATCGCGGCGATGTTCGGTTTCGGCGGCATCGCGGCGGGCGCGGCAGGCATCGCGAAGATCCTGTTCTTCGTGTTCGTCGCCCTCACGGTGATCTCCTTCCTTGCGGGCTTGTTCCGCCGCGGGGGGTGACGCCCGGCTCGGGCCCGGGCGTAGGAGACGCCGAGGCGGGGCGTGTCCACGCCTGCGACTCCGGGCGCCCGGACGGCGGGCAGGCACGCCGCATGCCTAGAGCCAGTGGCGGTGGCCGGCAGCGTCCGGCCGCCGGGCCCCGCGCCGGTGGCGCGGCTCTTCCTGACGTGCGGAGAAATGGCAATGAAACAACGTTGGTACGCGGTGGTCGCGCTGTTGCTCGTCTCGGCCTTCGGCCTGTCGGCCTGCAACACGGTGCAGGGCATGGGCAAGGACGTCGAAAGAGGCGGTGAGAAGGTGCAAGACGCCGCCGAGCGGACGAAGCAGAAGATGTGAGAAGGGGCCGTCCCGTCTGCGCTTCGGCGGGTGCGGGCGGCCGGCTTTGCCATCCCAACGAGGGTGCTCCCATGACGACGCCTCGCCCCACTGGGCACGGTGCTTTGACGTCGCCGTCCGCCTCGTGCCAGACTCGGTTTTCCCCGTCCACGAAACCGCAGATGGAGCGCAAACGTATCCTGCTCGCCGACGATCACCAGATCGTGCGTGCGGGCCTCAAGCAGATCATCGACGCGGAGCCCGACATGGTGGTGGCTGGCGAAGCGGCCACCAGCGCCGAGGCCCTCACGCTGCTGCGCGAAGGCCACTGGGACCTGGTGCTGCTCGACATCTCGCTGCCCGATCGCACGGGGGTGGACACGCTGCGGCTGATCCGCAACCACCTCGGCGACATCCCGGTGCTGATCGTGAGTGCCTTCCCCGAGGAGCAGTACGCGATCAACCTGCTGCGGGCGGGCGCGAACGGCTACCTCAAGAAGGACGCGGATGTCGACGAGATCCTGCGCGCCATCCGGGTGGTGCTGCAGGGCCGCCGCTACCTGAGCCCGACGGCCGCCGACCTGGTCGCCAGCCGCCTGGACCAACCCGGCGCCGGGCCGGCGCACCAGGACCTCTCCGAACGGGAGTTCCAGGTGCTGTGCAAGCTGGCGAGCGGCATGTCGGTCACGCAGATCGCCGAGGAGCTGTTCATCAGCGTCAAGACGGTCAGCACCTACCGCAGCCGCCTGCTCGAGAAGCTCAAGCTGAGCAGCAACGCGGAGCTGACCTACTACGCCGTGAAGAACGGGCTGATCCAGTGATGCGCGTGGGGGCCTGCTCCTTTGCGTCGGGCGACCGCCTACAGACAGCGACCGTCGCCTGGGGCTACTCTCGGGCCCGGGTCGTGAGAGGAACGCTCTCGCGGCTTTGCTGGAACAGGTGCCATGAGTGCTTCCGTGCGGACCGACGACGCTGCCGACGTTCTTGCCGCCCCGGCGGCGGTGCAGGTCCTCGTGATCGAGGACTCGGCGCTCATTCGGGAACGCCTGCTCGACCTCATCGGCAGTTGCGAGGGGGTCCAGGTGACCGCGCAGGCCGAAACCGAACGCGAGGCGCTGGCCGCGCTCGAGGCGGGGCACTTCGACGCGGTGGTGGTGGACCTGCAATTGCGCGAGGGCAGCGGGTTCGGCGTCTTGCAGGCACTGCGCCAGCGGGTGCCACGGCCTTTGACGCTGGTGTTGACCAACACCAGCACGCGGCCCATCCGCGAGCGGTGCCTGGCGCTCGGCGCCCATCACTTCTTCGACAAGTCCAACGAATTCGATCAGGTCGCGGCTGCGCTGGAGGCGATGCGCGACCATCGCGCGGGCCGCTGAGGCATCCCGGCCGCACGCACACAGGAGAACCGCATGTCCTACGACGCCGACACCCCCCGCCGCCGCTACTTCTCGGATGACAGCGTCTCGGCGCTGCAGCGCGAATGGGCTGACTTGCGCAAGGACGTCAACGAAGTGCTGTCCAAGCCGGAGGTGGCCAAGCTGCCCGAAGTGCGCGCCCTGAAGGACCGGTTGCAGGAGGCCTTGCGCAGTGCCAGCGACACGGTGGCCGATGTCTCGCACGGCATCGGCAAGCAGGTGCGCTACACCGCGAGCGCGGTGGACGAGTACGTGCGCGACCGCCCCTGGAAGTTCGCGGTGGGCGCCGCGGCGGTGGGCCTGGTGGTGGGGCTGTTGCTCGGGCGTCGTCGTTGAGTCGTCCTGGCGCGGTTCAGAGGCACGGGCGCCCGGCCCTCATCGCAGCCGCCGGTGCTCCAGGCAGGGCAGGCGGCGCCGCACCTCGTCCAGCCGGGCCGGGTCGAGCACGGCGGTGACCACGCCTTCTTGCTCCGGCTGCTGCGCCAGCACTTCGCCCCAGGGATCGACGATCATCGTGTGGCCCCAGGTGCGGCGGCTGTTGTCGTGCAGCCCCCCTTGCGCCGGGGCGATCACATAGCATTGGTTCTCGACCGCCCGCGCCCGCAGGAGCAGTTCCCAGTGCGCGCGGCCGGTGGTGTAGGTGAAGGCCGAAGGCACCGCGATCAGTTCGCACGGCGGGTGCATCAGCGCGCGGTACAGCTCCGGGAAGCGCAGGTCGTAGCAGATCGACAGGCCCACGCGCCACTGACGCTCGCCATCGTCCGCCAGGAACGACTGCGGCGCGTCGCCCGCGACGAGCACCGCCCCTTCGTCGTAGCGCCGGGGCGCGCCTTCGCCCGGCTCGTCATAGCGGAAGAGATGGATCTTGTCGTAGCGTGCGACGGGTGCGCCGTCCGGCCCGTACACGAGGCAGCTGTTGGTGAGCCGGGTGGGGTCGCCGGTGCGAAGCGGCAGCGAGCCGGCGATGAGCCACACCGAGAGCTCCGCTGCCAGGCCGGCCATGAGCCTCTGGGCGGGGCCGGCGCCCGGCGCCTCGGCGATCTCGAACTTGTCGGTGTCCGCCCGGCCCATGAAGGCGAAGTTCTCGGGCAGTGCGACCAGCTTCGCGCCCGCGGCGGCGGCCTCGCGCACGAGCGCCTCGGCACGCTGCAAGTTGTGCTCGAAGGAGGTGGAAGACACCATCTGGACGGCGGCGATCCTCATCGTGCTTCTCCTTGCATCTCGGGGCCGCGCTCTTGGCGCGCGAGTTCGGGGCGCACCGGGCCTTCACCGGTGCCCGTGCCCGGGCCGGGCCGGCGCCGCACCGCATCGACCTTCGGGTCCGTCCACGTGCCCGTCACGTGGAACTCGCGGGTGCTGGCCTCGGCCAGGGGCTTGCGCAAGAACCACTGGGCGAGGAAGGTGCCCAGCCCGATCGCGGGGTTGATGACTGCGTAGGCGAGGGAGGCGGTGCCGGCATTGATCTCGGGCACCACCACCACGCGCAGGTCCTGCGTCTCACGATCGATGTCGGTCTGCCCTTCCATCAGCACGGCGGCGGTGACCCCCCGCAGCCGCAGGTTGTTGGTGCGCGCCACCCCGCTTTCGATACGCACATCACCGGTGAAGGCGTCGAACGCGAAGCCTTCCTGGAACACGTCGCGGAAGTCCAGCGTCAGGCGGCGCGGCAGCGACTGCAGGCTCAGGATGCCGGCGAGCTTGGCGATGCCCGGGTCCGCCTTGAGGAACTGGCCGCGAGCGACATCGATGTGGAACTCGCCGTCCAAGGTGGAGTAGTCGAGGGCCAGCGGCGAGCCGAGCCAGCCGATGCGTCCTTCCAGCTTGCCCTTGCCGCGCCGCACCACCTGCTTCAGCCCGAAGCGATCCAGCAGCGCCCCGGCATCGGCGATGTCGAGCTCGAAGTCGAGGTCGGTGCGTCGGCGGGCGCCCGTGCCCTGGGCGCCGCGCCAGGTGCCGGTCGCGCTCAAGCGCGCATCGGGTGTGGCCACCACCAGCCGTTCCAACCGCCATTCGCGGATCTCGCCGGCGCGGCGGTTGGTGGCCTCCACCTCGACGCGGCCCAGCCGCAGGTCGTGCAGCTGGAAGTCGTCGACCACGATGTCCAGCGAGGGCACCTGGGCGGGCGCCTGATCGAGCAGGCTGTCCACCTCCTCGGCGGCGCTCGCCGGCAGCGCCAGGCGGGACAGCCGCGCATACACCTGGCCGCCGGCACGGCTGCCGCGCCCCTGCGGCGGCCGGTACTCGACGTAGCCGCTCAGTTGCTCGGCGACGAGGTTGGCACGCCACACGTCCTCGTCGCGCGTCAGGCCCGCCACCACCCGCGTCAGCCGGCGCTGATCGACGGTGAGTTCGTCGGCGCGCAGGGAGATCCGGTCCGGCAGAAAGCCGAAGCGGTCCTCTTGTCCGATGGGGCCGCCGGCGCCCGACGGCGTCGCGGCGACGCTCCCCTCGGCCAGACCCTCGAAGCTGGCCGCCACCGCCCGCCAGGCGTCGACGTCCAGACGCGAGGGCTGGATGACGGCCAGGACGCCTCGGGCCGGCGGCTCGACCGGATGCGGCAGGCCGATCGCGCCGGCCAGCACACGCGCGCCTTCGGGGGCGAGTTCGCGCTCGTACTGCGCGTGCAGACGCTGCGCCAGCTCCACGACCAGCCGGTCCCGTGCGGGGCGGCCCTCTGCCGGGGGCTGGGTCTGTTGGGTCTGGACGCGCAGCGGCCAGGAGGCGTCGGCGGACTTGGCCAAGGGCTCGGGCAACTGGATCGCCAGGCCCTGCAGCGAGCTGGTGATCTGCAACTGGGGCACGCCCTCCTGCGTGACATCCAGCGTCGCGCGGTAGGTCGCCTGGCCGCGCAGGTGTTCCGCGAGGTAGGGCAGCCAGGCGATCTCGCGCGCCAGGCGCATGCCCTCGGCGCTCGCGGTGCCCTGGCCCGAGAAGCGCATCGAGCCGTCCTTCTGCGTGCCGCCTTCGAAGCTCGCCTCGCCGCCCAGCACGCGCGCGCTCGCCCCGCGCACCGCAAAGCCCTGGTCGGAGAACTGCACCTGCCCGCGGGCCTGCGTCATCACCGGCGTGTCGGGGACGATCTGCACCTCGTTGCCCAGCAAGGTCACCAGCCCCTGCACGCGCGCCTCGTCCATGCGCGCCAGCGGGATCTGCACGTGGAGCCGCAACTGCGCATCGCCCGTGCCGCGCGCCTTGCTCAGCGCGTGGTGCGTCCACTCGTCCACCGGGGTTTCCTTCACGAACCGCAGCGCATCGGCGAGCGGCCCCTTGCCGTGCCCCTCCAAGACGAGCACCGAGTCGTTCATCAGGTCGGCGATGCCGCCGCGGATGCCCCCCAGCTCGAAGCCGAAGAGCCGCGCCCGCGCGTCCTCGATGCGCATCGAAGTCCGATCGAACACCAGATGCCCCCGCACCTGCGTGAAGGCGGGCCACGGCGCCTGGGTTTGTCCCCGCTCGGCCGGGCCATAGGCGAAGATGCCGTCCTCGATCTGCGCCGCGATGCGGAACTCGCCCTGCCGCGCATCGGCATACGGAAAGTGCCAGAGGTCACCCTTGACACGAAAGTCCACCTGGCGCGCCGTGCCCGCGACCACCGCACGGCGCACGTAGTCGCGCACATCGGCCGGGAGTTCCAGCGGCAGGTAGCGCCAGGTGCGGGCCGCGTCGGCGCGAGACAACCGCCCCGTCAGCTCCAGCACTCCCGGCAGCCGCCCCCCGGGCCCCTCCCCCTCGGGGCCGGTGCCCGTGCGCCAGACCGCTTGGAACTGGCCCTCGGCGTCCGCGTTGGCAAAGCGCGCATCGCGCACCCGCAGCTCCACGGCCGCCGGGCGGGAGAGGTCGCCCGCCGCCGCCCCCCGTGGGCGAGTCAGGGTCCATTCGAGCCTGGCCTCGAGCCGATCGAGCGGGATCTCGGGCTCCTCGAACACACCGGGCAGGCCCAGCGCCCCCTCACGGATGTGGAGCTGGGCCGCCCCGCCGTGCTCGCTGGCCTCGAACTGCAGGTCGGCTCCCGAGAACCCGGGGCGCCCCACGCGCCGCGCGCGCAACTGCGCGTCGTCCAGCGTCTCGGCGGCCAGGTGCAGCCCTTCCACCCGGCCTTGGGCGCGATAAGTCTGGGGCGCGTCGATCGGCCCCTCCCAGCGCACCTGCAGGCCGTGCACGATGCCCGCCGGTGCCAGCGCGGCCAATTCGCGGCGCAAGGCCGAGCCCAGGGGCAACCGCTCGCCCAACCCGGCCAGCAGCGCCAGGTCGAGCCGGTCCGCGCGGAATTCCCCGTCGTGCGCGCCGTCGTCGCTGCCCGCCTTCCAGGTCGCTTGCCAGTCGCTCGCCGGCCACGCGGAGCCGTCCCCGGTGCGAAAGGCGAGCTGTCGTGCCGCGAGCCGGTAGACGTCGCGTTCGTGCTGTGCCTCCAGACGGCCCTCCAGCGAGTCCAGCACGAGCGGGTCGCCGTCCGGCACCAGTTGCGCCCGCACCTCGCGCAGCGCGGCGTCGAGCGTCGCCTCCACCGGGCGGCCGTCGCGCAAGGCCGCCCACAGGCGCAGCGCCCCGGTGCCCGCGTCGAGGCGGAACGGCAAGTCGGTGTACTGCCGCAGCCGTCGCACGTCGACGTGAGGCAGCTCGGCATAGCCCGTCCCGCTCCAGCGCGACACATCGCCGGCCCGGCCGAGCAGGGGGTGGGTGAAACGGCCTCGCAGGGAGAAGCGGTCGCCCCAGTCGGCGGGCGGCGTGGCGTCGAGCCGCCACTCGTGCCGCCGCGAACCCAGGCCACCCCCGTTGCGCAGCACGAAGGTCACGTCCGAGAGCACGAGAGGCTCGCTGCCGCGCAGTTCGTCGATCCAGCGCACGGCCCCTTGCCGCACCACCACCTCGTCCTGACTGAACAGCCAGTCCGCCTGCGCGCCGTCGCCGGGCGAGGACCCGTCGCCGAGCTCCAGCCCGGCCACGCTCCAGCGCCCCTGCGCGTCGCGGCGCACGTCGAGCACCGGCGCATCGAACACCAGTTGGGCGAAGCGCGGCTCCAGGTGGACGAGCGAGCTCGCAGACAGGGCCGCCCGCACCCGGGCGAGATGCAGAGCCACCCGGTTCTCGCGGTCGCGCACCCGCACGTCGGTCAGCTCCAGCGTCGGTACCCACCCGTGAGATTCCACACGGATGCGTCCGATTTGCGCCGGCAGCCCCAACGCTTGTGAGGCGGCTCGTTCGAGGTCGTCTCGCCAGTGGTCGATTCGCGGCAGAATCGCCCAGTGGAGCACGAGCCATGCCACGACGAACAAACCCCACGCCAGCAGCACCAGGCTGCCCGCCACACGCACCGCGATGCGCACCGTGCGCCATGAGGGCGTGAGCATCACGGGAGAGGGAAGCAACGGCATGAGGATGTTCGAACTGCAGACAGCCCCGCCGGGGCGAGGCGCGCTCGTCGCACCGGCCCGGCTCGCCGGTCGGGGCGCGAGGCGCGGCCAATCTAGCACATGGCCGGGGGGGCTCGCGCAACCCACGGCAATCCGCGGACCTCGGTCGCCGGCTCGTCCCGGGGCCTCTTCCGCCTCCTTGTAGACCCGGAGCGCTCACATGGGGTTCCAGGACGCACCGACGCTGCCCCTCGCGGGCGCCGCCGCCGACCACTGCCGCTTCGTCCAGCGCGTCCGCCGCCGGTATGCGGCCGAGCTGGCCCTCCTGCCTCCCGGCTTGCCGACGCGGGAGCGGTTGGAGGCGTTGATCGACACGCTGCTGGCGCAAGGGCGCGACCTGCCTTCGGCCTTGCGCGTGGCGCGCCAGCTGGCCCTGGAGCGCCTGGCGGTGCTGGATGTGGAGGACGCCGCGCCGATGACCGATGTGGCGCGCACGATGACCGAGCTCGCCGAGGTGACGCTCAACCGGGCGCTGGCCGCGGCGCTGGCGGAGCAGGACGAACGCCACGGCGCCCCGATGAACGAGGCGGGCGAGCGCATCGACTTCTGGGTCGTCGGCATGGGCAAGCTCGGCGGGCGCGAGCTCAACGTCTCGTCCGACATCGACCTCGTCTATGTGTACGAGGAAGACGGCCAGACGACGGGCCGTGCCGACGGCGGCGGGCGCGTCTCCGCGCACGAGTATTTCTCCAAGGTGGCCCGCAGCCTCTACGCGCTGATCGGCGACACGACCGAGGACGGTTTCGTCTTCCGCGTGGACCTGGCCCTGCGCCCCAACGGCAACTCCGGCCCGGCGGTCGTCAGCCTGGCCATGCTGGAGGAGTATTTCCTGGTCCAGGGCCGCGAGTGGGAGCGCTTCGCCTGGCTCAAGAGCCGGGTGATCGCGCCGTGGGCGTCCGTCGCCTGCGGCCGTGCCCTGCAACTGCGCGACGTCGTGGTGCCTTTCGTGTTCCGGCGCTACCTGGACTACGGCGTCTTCGAGGGCCTGCGCAGCCTGCACCGCAAGATCCGCGAGGAGGCCCAGCGCCGCGCCGCCGGCCGCCCCGAGCGTGCCAACGACGTCAAGCTCTCGCGCGGCGGCATCCGCGAGATCGAGTTCATCGTGCAGCTCCTGCAGGTCGTGCGCGGCGGGCAGTTCCCGGAAGTGCGCACCCGCTCCACGCTCAAGGCGTTGGAGCGGCTCGCGGCCGTGGGCGTGATGAAGCCCGAGACGGCCGCCAAGCTCGCCGAGGCCTACACCTTCCTGCGGCGGCTGGAGCATCGCATCCAGTATCTGGACGACCAGCAGACGCACGTGCTGCCGACCGCCGACGGCGACCTCGCCTGGATCGCCCGCTCGATGGGCTACGCCTGCAGCCCCGACGCCTGCGGCCTGCTCGACAAGCTGTGCGAGACGCGCGAGCTGGTGGCCCTGGAGTTCGACGCCTTGCTGCACGACGGCCGCAGCCCGGCCGGGGGCGCCGGCTGCCGCAACTGCTCGGCACCGCCCAGCCTGGACAGCGAAGCCTTCTTGGAGCGACTGCCCCCGGCACTGGCCGAGCGGGTACGGCCCTGGGTGCAGTCGCCGCGCGTGCAGTCGCTGCGCGAGGAAACCCGCCAGCGGCTGGCTAAGCTCATCCTGCGTTCGGCGCAAGGGGTGCATGAGGGCAGCTGCCCGGCCGAGGCGGCGATCCGCTTCGTGGACTGGATCGAGCCGCTGCTACGTCGCGAGAGCTACATCGCACTGCTGGTCGAGCGGCAGGAGGTGCACCAACGACTGCTGCGCCTGCTGGGCCTGGCGCGCTGGCCGATGCGCTACCTGATGCGCCATCCAGGCGTCATCGACGAGCTCGCCGACCCGCGCCTCATCTACACGCGCTTCGAGCCCGACGGCTTCCTGCGCGACCTCGAGCAGCGCCACGACGCCTGGGCCCGGTCGGGCCAGGCGGACGAGGAGGCCCTGCTCGACACCTTGCGCCGCGCCCACCATGCCGAGGTGTTCCGCACCCTGGTGCGCGACGTCGAAGGCCACATCACCGTCGAGCAGGTGGCCGACGACCTCTCGGCGCTGGCCGATGCCACCGTCGGCTGCACGCTGCGCTGGGCCTGGCACCACCTGAAGCAGCGGCACCGCGACGAGCCGCGTTTCGCCGTCATCGCGTACGGCAAGCTCGGCGGCAAGGAGTTGGGCTACGGCAGCGACCTGGACCTCGTCTTCCTGTTCGACGACGAGGACGAGCGCGCGCCGGAGGTCTACGCCGCCTTCGCGCGCAAGCTGATCACCTGGCTCACGCTGCGCACGGCCGCGGGTGAGCTGTTCGAGATCGACACCGCCCTGCGCCCCAACGGCAATTCGGGTCTGCTGGTCACGTCGCTCGCGGCCTTCGAGGCGTACCAGACGGGCCGGGGCAGCAACACCGCCTGGACGTGGGAGCACCAGGCCATCACGCGCGCGCGGTTCTGCGCGGGCGACCCGAGCCTGGCGCCCCGCTTCGAAGCCGTGCGCCGAGCGGTCATCGCCGCCCCGCGCGACCTGGCCGCGCTCAAGGGCGAGATCCGCGCCATGCGCGAGAAGGTCCGCGCGGCCCACCCTGTCAAGCCCGACCGCTTCGACGTCAAGCACAGCCGCGGCGGCATGATGGACGTCGAGTTCGCCGTGCAGTACCTCGTGCTGGCCCACGGCGCCACCCATCCCGAGCTGCACGACAACGTCGGCAACATCGCCTTGCTGCAACGCGCCGAGGCCGGGGGGCTGCTGCCCGCCGGGGTCGGCCGCGCAGCCGCCGATGCCTACCGCGAGCTGCGCCGCGCCCAACACCGCGCGCGGCTGGACGAGCAGGCGACGCAGTTCCCCTTGGAAGACTGCGCCGCCCCGCGCGACGCGGTGCTGGCCTTGTGGCGGGCCGTCTTCGACGAGTGAGTCCCGAGGCGGGGGCCCGCGGGGCCGGGGCACCGGCCCGGGCCTGGGTCTCGGTCGCGGCGCTGCTCGCGGTGCTCGCGCTGCTCGGAGCCGGGTTGCCGAGCGACTGGCTCGTCTGGCGGCGTGATGCGCCGCTGCAACTGTGGCGCTGGTGGACGCCCGTCGCAGTGCACTGGACGACCGGGCACCTCGTCGCCAACCTGGCCGGCTGCGCGCTGCTGGGCTGGCTCGGCTGGAGCGCCCGCCTGCCTGCCCATGCCGCCATCGCCTGGCTGCTGGCCTGGCCGTTGACCCACCTCGGCTTGTGGCTCGACGGGCCGGACAGTGCTCTGCAGCGCTACGCGGGGCTGTCGGGTGTGCTCCACGCGGGAGCCGCCGTGGCGGGCCTGGCGATGCTCGCCGATCGCACTTGCGCCGCGATGCGCCTGCTCGGCGCGGCGATGCTCGCGGGGCTGGTGTGGAAGCTGGCCACCGAAAGGCCCTGGGCGGCCGCGGTCACGACCCTCGAAGCCTGGAGCTTTCCGGTGGCCGTGCTCGCCCACGCGACGGGTGCCCTCGGTGGTGCGTTGGCATTCGGGCTCGTCGGGCTGTGCGTGGGGTTTCGGGGGCGGCATCCCGCGCCCGACCCATGACGGCCCCGGCCTCGCGAGGAGCCCTCTTGGATGCCTGGCCCTCGGAGTGACGGCGACCGGCGCGCACGCCCCCCGCCTGAACCCCCCTGGACGGGCTTGTAGCCAGGTGTACAGCCGCGGCTGGAACAACGGCTGCTGCCGATAAGATCGCAGTCGGCCGCACAGAGCCCACCGCTCGCGGCGTTCACTTCCCATGTCGTTCAGCACCCCTTCCCCCGCCGCGCCGGCGACCGAGGCCGTCGCAGCGCCGAGGCCGCCGGCTGAAGCCCTCGATGTGCCGATCGTCACGGGCATCCCTCTGCACGAGGGGGGCGCTTTCAAAGCCTTTCGGCCGCCGTACCCCGTCCGCGTGCTGCCCGGGCGCTTGGCGGAGCGGTCGTGGGGCGCCCGGCCGTGACCGGCTGGTGGCGTCTGGTCGCCGCGCCGGTGCTGCTCGGGGCGGTGGTGGCCTTGGCCGGGCCTCGCGAGATCCTGGGCGCCGTCTGGCGCGCCGACCCGGCCTGGCTGGCGCTCGGCCTCCTGAGCGCCACCCTCGCCAACGTGATGTCGGCGCTGCGTTGGCGGGGGCTGTGCCGCTGGCTCGGCCTGCCCGTGCCCACGCGCTGGGCCATCGTCACCTATTTCCGCGGCGTCGCGGTCAACGCCGTGCTGCCCGGGGCGGTGGTCGGTGGCGACGTCATGCGCGCCTTCGGATTGCAGCGTCTGGGGCACCCCGGCATGGAAGCCGGCGCCTCCGTCGTGCTCGACCGTCTGAGCGGTCTGTGGATGCTCGTCGCCCTGGGCCTCGTCGCGCTCGGTTGGGGCGCCGGCACGCCGGAAGCCGAGCGGCTGTTTTCGCGCTGGCCGCAGTGGGCGGCGCTGCCTTGGCGCGAGCTCGCCTGGGCGCTCGCCGCCGCACTGGTCCTGGGCCCGTGGATCGTGCTGCGGTTCGCTGCGGGCCGGCTGCGCGCGCGCCCCTCGGTGGCACGCTGGGTGGAGGCCATGCACCACCCCCACGCGGGGCGCCGGTATGCGGCGCAGGTGGTGTATTCGCTCGCCGTGCAGGCCCTGTCGGTGCTCACACTCGGCTGCGCTGCACAGGCCGTCGGCCAGACGGTGCCCGCCTGGGCGCTCACCGCGGCTGCGGTGCCGATCTTCCTGATGGCCACCCTGCCGGTGAGCTTCGGCGGCTGGGGCACGCGCGAAGCGGCAGCGGTCGTGTGTCTCGGCGTGCTCGGGGTGCCGGCGCACGCGGCCGTCACGATGTCCGTCATCTATGGCGTCTATCCGCTCGTGCAGGCAGGGTTCGGCTTGCTGGCCCACGGCCCCGCGAGGGCGCGGTCCTGAGCGCCCGGTTGTCGCACGCGCAACACCCGGGGGCGCCGCGATTGCATAGACTTCGCGCACCTACACGAGGAGACATTCCATGCTGGTCCTGTGCGGTTTCTCGCTCTCCAACTACTACAACAAGGTCAAGATGGCGCTGCTCGAAAAGGGCGTGCCCTTCACCGAGGAGTTGTGTCCCACCGGGCGGCCCGAGATGCTCGAGCACTCGCCGCTGGGCAAGGTGCCCTTCATCCGCACCGAGCAGGGCTCCCTGTGCGAGAGCCAGGTCATCATGGAATGGATCGAGGCCCGCTGGCCCGATCCCGCCCTGATGCCGCGCGACCCCTGGGCCGCCGCCAAGGTGCGCGAGCTGATCGTCTTCATCGAGCTGCACCTCGAGCTCGTCGCACGCGAGCTCTATCCTCAGGCGTTCTTCGGCGGCACCGTGAGCGAGCGCAGCCAGGAGCGTATCCGCAAGCTGCTGGACAAGAACATCGCCGGTTTCAAGCGCCTGGCCCGCTTCTCGCCCTATGTGGCCGGCGATGCGTTCACCCAGGCCGACTGCGCCGCGTTCGTACACCTGCCGCTCGTCGCGCTGGCGACCAAGTCCGTCCTGGGCGCGGACCTGCTCGCCGAGCACGGCGTCGACTGGAAAGCCTACACACGCTTCATCGGCGAGCGCCCCAGCGCCCAAAAGGTGACGGCCGACCGCAAGGCCGATCAGGAGCGTGCGGCGGAGCTCGCGGCCCAGGGCCGCGCCAAGGCCTGAGGAGGCTGTCCGGCCATCAGCCCGATGGCAGCGGCGAGCACTGCCGCCGGTGGGCTGAACCGGCCGGTGCGCTCCCCCCTTCGTCCGGCGGGTTCCACCGGGCCGGGGTGGCGATGCGAAGCCCCAGGCGCGCCGCCCGCCCTGCCAGTCGCAGCACCGCACGGTCCTTGCTCAGCAGCCAGTGCGCCTGCGCGGCGAAGGCCAGATCCAGGAACTTCTGGTCGTCCGGGTCCGTGCACCGCAGGCGAGCCGGACTCAGGCCCTCGGTCCAGGCCACCGCGTGCCGCTGCCAGCGGCGCAATATCGCGTGCGAGTCGCCGACCCGGGCGGCGAACTGAGGATAGGCCAGCACCCGGCGCAATTCCTCCAGCATCTCGGCGGTGGCCAGGCACAGCACCGTGCCTTCTTCGATGGCGCGACCCAGCCGGGCGACGGCCGGGTCCTCGAAGACCAGCCAATCCAGTAGGACATTCGTGTCCAGCACGAGCCGGGCGCGAGCCGTCATCGCAAAAGGAGCCTCTCTCTAGCAGGCTGTGGAGGTTTGCGCAAGGGCGTTGCTTGCGGCAGGTAGGGGGCCGAAATATAATGGAGGGCTTTTCGGCGGATTCCGCGGGGCATTCTATTGCCCAATGTCTGCTTCGCCCTGGCGCCTCGGGTCGGTTTTTCGAGCTCCTCTTGCGAGCGGGCGGAGCCGGTCGGCGGTGGCCCGGGCGGTCGTTGCGGTCATCCGGGGTCGGTCGGGAAAGAACAGTCACGTAACTTCAAACGGGAACAAGTTACCCATGCCAACCATCAACCAACTCGTGCGTCAAGGTCGCAAGGCCGAGATCACGAAGTCCAAGTCGCCTGCGATGCAGAACTGCCCGCAGCGCCGCGGCGTGTGCACCCGCGTCTACACCACCACCCCGAAGAAGCCGAACTCGGCGCTGCGGAAGGTGGCCAAGGTGCGCCTGACCAATGGCTTCGAGGTCATCTCCTACATCGGCGGTGAGGGTCACAACCTGCAGGAGCACAGCGTCGTGCTCGTGCGCGGCGGTCGTGTGAAGGATCTCCCCGGTGTGCGCTACCACATCGTGCGCGGTTCGCTGGACCTGCAAGGCGTCAAGGATCGCAAGCAGGCGCGCTCCAAGTACGGTGCCAAGCGTCCCAAGAAGGCCTGATCGGTCAACTGGTCGTCACGGTCTGCGGCGATGCTGCAGGTCCGGACATGTGGCGGCGGCCCTCGGGTCGTCGAGTAAGTGGGTGGCCCCTGAGGTGGTGGCGCCCGCGGTGCGGTGTGCGGCAAGCGCCCGCGCCAACTGAAGTGAAAGAAGGTGAGTCATGCCTCGTCGTCGCGAAGTTCCCAAGCGTGAGGTCCTGCCGGATCCCAAGTTCGGCAACGTCGATCTGTCCAAGTTCATGAACGTGATCATGGAGTCCGGCAAGAAGGCCGTGGCCGAGCGCATCGTCTATGGCGCGCTGGACCAGATCGAGAAGAAGTCCGGCAAGGAGCCGCTGGAGGTCTTCCTGACCGCGCTCAACAACGTCAAGCCGCTGGTGGAAGTCAAGTCCCGCCGCGTCGGTGGTGCGAACTACCAAGTTCCCGTGGAAGTCCGCCCCGTCCGCCGCGTCGCACTGGCCATGCGCTGGCTGAAGGAGTCGGCGCGCAAGCGCGGCGAGAAGTCGATGAGCCAGCGCCTGGCCAACGAGCTGCTCGAGGCGGCCGAAGGTCGCGGCGGCGCGATGAAGAAGCGCGACGAGGTCCACCGCATGGCCGAGGCCAACCGCGCCTTCTCGCACTTCCGCTTCTAAACCTGTAAGCAAAGCCCCTCGGCTGCCCCGTCCGGTCCACGAGACACGCGGGGCGGCCTTTGTATTTGGAGTGACATCATGTCCCGCAAGACCCCGATTGAGCGCTACCGCAACATTGGTATCTCCGCTCACATCGACGCCGGCAAGACGACGACCACCGAGCGCATCCTGTACTACACCGGCGTGAACCACAAGCTCGGCGAGGTGCACGACGGCGCCGCGACGATGGACTGGATGGAGCAGGAGCAGGAGCGGGGCATCACCATCACCTCCGCCGCCACGACCTGCTTCTGGCGCGGCATGGACATGTCGTTCCCCGAGCACCGCATCAACATCATCGACACCCCGGGCCACGTGGACTTCACCATCGAGGTGGAGCGCTCCATGCGCGTGCTCGACGGCGCCTGCATGGTGTACTGCGCCGTGGGCGGCGTGCAGCCGCAGTCCGAGACGGTGTGGCGCCAGGCGAACAAGTACAACGTGCCCCGCTTGGCCTTCGTGAACAAGATGGACCGCACCGGCGCGAACTTCTTCAAGGTCTACGACCAGATGAAGACGCGCCTGAAGGCCAACCCCGTGCCCATCGTCGTGCCCATCGGCGCCGAGGAGAACTTCAAGGGCGTGGTGGACCTGTTCAAGATGAAGGCCATCATCTGGGACGAAGCCTCCCAGGGCATGAAGTTCACCTACGAAGACATCCCGGCCGACCTGGTGGAGACCTGCCAGAAGTGGCGCGAGAACATGATCGAGGCGGCCGCCGAGTCCAGCGAAGAGCTGATGAACAAGTACCTCGAGACGGGTGAGCTGTCGGAAGAGGAGATCAAGCGCGGCCTGCGTCAGCGCACGATCGCCGGCGAAATCCAGCCGATGCTGTGCGGCACCGCCTTCAAGAACAAGGGCGTGCAGCGCATGCTCGACGCCGTCATCGAGTTCCTGCCCTCGCCGGTGGACATCCCCCCGGTCAAGGGTACCGACGAGAACGGCAACGAGACCAGCCGCCGCGCCGACGACGGCGAGAAGTTCTCGGCGCTCGCGTTCAAACTGATGACCGACCCGTACGTCGGCCAGCTCACCTTCGTGCGCGTGTACTCGGGCGTGCTCAAGTCGGGCGACACCGTCTACAACCCGATCAAGGGCAAGAAGGAGCGCATCGGCCGGATCCTGCAGATGCACGCCAACCAGCGTGACGAGATCAAGGAGATCCTGGCTGGCGACATCGCCGCTTGCGTGGGCCTGAAGGACGTGACCACCGGTGAGACCCTGTGCGACCCGGAAGCCGTCATCACGCTCGAGAAGATGGAGTTCCCCGAGCCCGTGATCCGTCAGGCCGTCGAGCCCAAGACCAAGAGCGACCAGGAGAAGATGGGCGTGGCGCTGCAGCGCCTGGCCTCGGAGGATCCGTCGTTCCGCGTCTCGACCGACGAAGAATCGGGCCAGACCATCATCGCCGGCATGGGTGAGCTGCACCTGGAGATCATCGTCGACCGCATGAAGCGCGAGTTCGGCGTGGAGGCCAACGTCGGCAAGCCCCAGGTGGCCTACCGCGAAACGATCCGCAAGACCGCCACCGACGTCGAAGGCAAGTTCGTGCGCCAGTCGGGCGGCAAGGGCCAGTACGGTCACGTCGTCTTCACGGTCGAGCCGAACGAGCCGGGCAAAGGTTTCGAGTTCGTCGACGCCATCAAGGGCGGTGTCGTGCCGCGCGAATACATCCCGGCAGTCCAGAAGGGTGTCGAGGAAGCCCTCAACGCGGGCGTGCTCGCGGGCTACCCCGTGGTCGACGTCAAGGTCACGCTGACCTTCGGTTCGTACCACGAAGTGGACTCGTCCGAACAGGCCTTCAAGATGGCCGCGTCGATCGGCTTCAAGGAGGCATGCCGGCGCGCCAACCCCGTGCTGCTCGAGCCGATGATGGCCGTCGAAGTCGAGACGCCGGAAGAGTACGCCGGTAACGTGATGGGCGACCTGTCGTCGCGTCGCGGCATGGTGCAGGGCATGGACGACCTGCCCGGCGGTGGCAAGGTCATCAAGGCCGAGGTCCCGCTGTCCGAGATGTTCGGCTACTCGACGACGCTGCGCTCGATGTCGCAGGGCCGCGCGACCTACACGATGGAGTTCAAGCACTACGCCGAGGCTCCGAAGAACGTCGCCGACGCGATCATCACCGCGCGGTCGAAGTGATCCCCGCCCGGCCTGCCGCTGGGCAGGCCGGGGTGATGCCGGTCTTCATCCGTAGGCCTGTCGCTGCCAGTGGCGACAGAACCCGCCGACGGGTGGAGACCTTAAACCGGACACTGGCTTTGCTCTTTGTGCAGGAGAACTTGAAATGGCGAAGGAAAAGTTTGAGCGGACCAAGCCGCACGTGAACGTGGGCACGATTGGTCACGTGGACCACGGCAAGACGACGCTGACGGCGGCGATCACGACGGTGCTGTCGCAGAAGTTCGGCGGTGAAGCCAAGGCGTACGACCAGATCGACGCGGCGCCCGAAGAAAAGGCGCGCGGCATCACGATCAACACCGCGCACGTCGAGTACGAGACGGCCAACCGTCACTACGCGCACGTCGACTGCCCGGGCCACGCCGACTACGTCAAGAACATGATCACCGGTGCGGCGCAGATGGACGGCGCGATCCTGGTGGTGTCGGCCGCCGACGGCCCGATGCCGCAGACGCGCGAGCACATCCTGCTGGCGCGCCAGGTCGGTGTGCCCTACATCATCGTGTTCCTGAACAAGTGCGACATGGTCGACGACGCCGAGCTGCTCGAGCTCGTCGAGATGGAAGTGCGCGAGCTGCTGTCCAAGTACGAGTTCCCCGGCGACGACATTCCGATCGTCAAGGGCTCGGCCAAGCTGGCGCTCGAAGGCGACAAGGGCGAGCTGGGCGAGCAGGCCATCATGAAGCTGGCCGAGGCGCTGGACACCTACATCCCCACGCCCGAGCGCGCGGTGGACCAGCCGTTCCTGATGCCCATCGAAGACGTGTTCTCGATCTCTGGGCGCGGCACCGTGGTGACCGGGCGTGTCGAGCGCGGCATCATCAAAGTCGGTGACGAAATCGAGATCGTGGGCCTGCGCCCGACGACCAAGACCACCTGCACCGGCGTGGAGATGTTCCGCAAGCTGCTCGACCAGGGCCAGGCGGGCGACAACGTCGGTATCCTGCTGCGCGGCACCAAGCGCGAGGAAGTCGAGCGCGGCCAGGTGCTGGCCAAGCCCGGCACGATCACGCCGCACACGCACTTCACCGCCGAGGTGTACGTGCTCTCCAAGGAAGAGGGCGGCCGCCACACGCCGTTCTTCAACAACTACCGTCCGCAGTTCTACTTCCGCACCACCGACGTCACCGGCGCCATCGAGCTGCCCAAGGACAAGGAGATGGTGATGCCCGGCGACAACGTGACGATCACCGTCAAGCTGATCGCCCCGATCGCCATGGAAGAGGGTCTGCGCTTTGCGATCCGCGAAGGCGGCCGTACCGTCGGCGCCGGCGTGGTGGCCAAGATCATCGAATAACGCATGGTGCCCCCGGTTGCCGCACGCTGAACGCGCGCACGGCAACCACCCCCCGAGGGGGTACGCCTTCGCCTTGGGGCGGCCCGGCGGCGAAGGCGCCCTTCGAACACCAGCCTCTTCGTCGTGGCCCCAGTGGCCACGACCTTGCTCTTTGGAGTGACCATGCAAAAGCAAAAGATCCGGATCCGCCTCAAGGCGTTCGACTACAAACTGATCGACCAGTCGGCGCTCGAGATCGTGGACACCGCCAAGCGCACCGGCGCGATCGTCAAGGGCCCCGTGCCCCTGCCGACCCGCATCCAGCGCTTCGACATCCTGCGTTCGCCGCACGTCAACAAGACCAGCCGCGACCAGTTCGAGATCCGCACCCACCAGCGCCTGATGGACATCGTCGACCCGACCGACAAGACCGTCGACGCGCTGATGAAGCTGGATCTCCCCGCTGGCGTGGACGTCGAGATCAAGCTGCAGTAGAGGGCGATCGCCCAGCAGTCAAGCGGCGCGAAGGGTTGTTGCATTGCCGGCGTTCCGCCGGCGTTGCTATAATCCCCTGCTTTTCTGCAAAGAGCCCACCTTGGTGGGCCTTTGTGGTTTCTATGGCGGCCCGCGCTCGGGGTGACCCGGCGGGGGGTTCGCATGACAGGTCAGCCCGGCCAATCGCTGTCGGGCATTGGAGAAAACAATGAGTCTTAGCAATCGTCTCGGATTGCTGGGCCGCAAGGTGGGCATGATGCGCATCTTCACGGACGACGGCGACGCCGTGCCCGTGACGGTGCTCGATGTGTCCAACAACCGCGTGACCCAGGTCAAGACCGTCGAGACCGACGGCTACTGCGCCCTGCAGGTGGCGTTCGGCGTGCGCAAGGCAAGCCGCGTCACCAAGCCGGAAGCCGGCCACTTCGCCAAGGCGGGGGTGGAGGCGGGCGAGGTCCTCAAGGAATTCCGTGTGCCGGCCGAGGTGGCTGCCGAGTACAAGCCCGGCGCCCAGCTGCCGGTCACGCTGTTCTCGGTGGGCCAGAAGGTCGACGTGCAAGGCACCTCGATCGGTAAGGGCTTCGCCGGCACCATCAAGCGTCACAACTTCGGTTCGCAGCGCGCCTCCCACGGTAACAGCCGCTCGCACAACGTGCCCGGCTCGATCTCGATGGCGCAGGACCCGGGCCGTGTCTTCCCGGGCAAGCGCATGTCCGGTCACCTGGGTGACGAAACCGTGAGCGTTCAGAATCTCGACATCGTCCGCGTCGACGAGGCCCGCCAGCTGCTGCTGGTCAAGGGCGCCGTGCCGGGCGCCAAGGGCGGCCACGTCGTGGTGCGTCCTGCCGTCAAGGTCAAGGTCAAGAAAGGAGCCCAGTGATGCAACTCGAGCTCCTGAATGAGCAGGGCCAGGCCGCCTCGAAGGTCGATGCGCCCGACACCGTGTTCGGCCGCGACTACAACGAAGCGCTCGTCCACCAGGTCGTCGTCGCCTACCAGGCCAACGCGCGCCAGGGCACCCGCGCCCAGAAGGACCGCGCGACCGTCAAGCACTCCACGAAGAAGCCGTGGCGTCAGAAGGGCACGGGCCGTGCGCGTGCCGGTATGACGTCCTCGCCGCTGTGGCGTGGGGGCGGTCGCATCTTCCCGAACAGCCCCGACGAGAACTTCAGCCAGAAGGTCAACAAGAAGATGTACCGCGCCGGCATGGCCGCCATCTTCTCGCAGCTGGCGCGTGAAGGCCGTCTGGCGGTGGTCGAGTCGCTCAAAGTCGACGCGCCCAAGACGAAGCTGCTGGCGCAGAAGTTCAAGGCCATGGGTCTGGACTCGGTCATGGTGATCGCCGACGAGGTCGACGAGAACCTGTACCTGGCCTCCCGCAACCTGGCCAACGTGCTCGTCGTCGAGCCCCGCTATGCCGATCCGCTGTCGCTGGTCTTCTACAAGAAGGTCCTGGTGACCAAGGGTGCGATCGAGCAGCTCAAGGAGATGTTCGCATGAGCGCTCAGAAATTCGATGAAGGCCGCCTGGCCCAAGTGCTGGTCGCCCCGATCGTGTCCGAGAAGGCCACCAACGTCGGCGAGAAGCACAACCAGGTGCTGTTCAAAGTCCTGCGCGACGCCACCAAGCCGGAGATCAAGGCTGCCGTCGAACTGATGTTCAAGGTCCAGGTGGAGTCGGTGCAGACCGTGAATCAGAAGGGCAAGGCCAAGCGCTTTGGTCGCACCATCGGCCGACGTGACCACGTCAAGAAGGCCTATGTGTCGCTAAAGGAAGGCCAGGAGCTCAACTTCTCCGGGGAGGCTGCGTAAATGGCCGTCGTCAAACTCAAGCCCACCTCGCCCGGCCGCCGCGCCGTGGTGAAAGTGGTGCACAAGCACCTGCACAAGGGCGAGCCCGAGAAGTCGCTGCTGGAGCCGCAAAAGCAAAAGGCCGGCCGCAACAACAACGGGCACATCACCACCCGTCACAAGGGCGGTGGTCACAAGCATCACTACCGTGTGATCGACTTCCGTCGCAACAAGGACGGCATCCCCGCCAAGGTCGAGCGCATCGAGTACGACCCCAACCGTACGGCCCACATCGCGCTGGTGTGCTACGCCGACGGCGAGCGTCGCTACATCATCGCGCCGCGCGGTCTGGAAGTGGGTGCGACCGTGCTGTCCGGTTCCGAGGCGCCGATCAAGGCGGGCAACACGCTGCCGATCCGCAACATCCCGGTCGGCTCGACCATCCACTGCATCGAGATGATGCCGGGCAAGGGCGCGCAGATCGCCCGCGCGGCCGGCTCCTCCGCGGTGCTGATGGCCCGCGAGGGCGCCTATGCCCAGATCCGTCTGCGTTCGGGTGAGGTCCGCAAGATCCACATCGACTGCCGTGCGACGATCGGCGAGGTCAGTAACGAGGAGCACAGCCTGCGCCAGTACGGCAAGGCCGGCGCGATGCGTTGGCGCGGCATCCGCCCGACCGTGCGTGGCGTGGCGATGAACCCGATCGACCACCCGCACGGTGGTGGCGAAGGCCGCACCGGCGAGGCGCAGGCTCCGGTGTCGCCGTGGAACACGCTGACCAAGGGCTACCGCACTCGCAGCAACAAGCGCACGCAGAACATGATCGTGTCGCGTCGCAAGAAGTAAGGGGTAGGTCATGGCTCGTTCACTGAAAAAAGGTCCGTTCGTTGACCACCACCTGATGGCCAAGGTCGAGGCGGCCGCCGCCACCAAGGACAAGAAGCCGATCAAGACCTGGTCGCGGCGCTCGACGATCCTGCCCGAGTTCATCGGTCTGACGATCGCGGTGCACAACGGCAAGCAGCATGTGCCTGTCTACGTGACCGACCAGATGGTCGGCCACAAGCTCGGCGAGTTCGCGCTGACCCGCACCTTCAAGGGTCACCCCGCCGACAAGAAGGCGAAGAAGTAAGGAGTGGCGATGGAAACCCGTGCAGTCGTTCGCGGCGTGCGTCTGTCGGCCCAGAAGGGCCGGCTGGTCGCCGATCTGATCCGCGGCAAGAAGGTGGACCAGGCGCTCAACATCCTGACGTTCACGCCCAAGAAGGCGGCCGTGATCATCAAGAAGGCGCTCGAGTCCGCGATCGCCAATGCCGAGCACAACGACGGTGCCGACATTGACGAACTGAAGGTCAAGACGATCTACGTGGAGCAAGGCCCCACGCTGAAGCGCTTCACGGCCCGTGCGAAGGGCCGCGGCAACCGCATCAGCAAGCCGACCTGCCACATCTTCGTGACCGTGGGCAACTGACAGGCAGACAGGAAGACTATGGGACAGAAGATTCATCCGACCGGTTTCCGGCTGCCCGTCACCCGTGCCTGGGCGTCGCGCTGGTACGCGTCCAACCGCAACTTCGGCCAGATGCTGGCCGAGGACCTGCAGGTGCGCGAGTACCTGAGGTCGCGGCTCAAGAACGCGGCGGTCTCTCGCATCCTGATCGAGCGTCCGGCCAAGAACGCCCGCATCACCATCTTCTCGGCGCGTCCGGGGGTGGTGATCGGCAAGAAGGGCGAGGACATCGAGAACCTGAAGGCCGAACTCGCCAAGCGTCTGGGCGTGCCGGTCGCGGTCAACATCGAAGAGGTGCGCAAGCCCGAGATCGATGCGCAACTGATCGCCGACTCGATCACCCAGCAGCTCGAGAAGCGCATCATGTTCCGCCGCGCGATGAAGCGTGCGATGCAAAACGCGATGCGCCTGGGTGCCCAGGGTATCAAGATCATGTCGTCCGGCCGTCTGAACGGCATCGAGATCGCCCGTACCGAGTGGTATCGCGAAGGCCGTGTGCCGCTGCACACCCTGCGTGCCGACATCGACTACGGCTTCTCGGAGGCCAAGACGACCTACGGCGTCATCGGTGTCAAGGTGTGGGTCTACAAGGGCGACACGCTCGGCCGTGGCGAAGCGCCGGCGGCCAAGACCGACGAGCGTCCCGAGGAGGACCGCCGCGGCCGTCGCGGACCGCGTGGCGATCGTCCGGCCGGTGAGCGCCGCGGTCCCCGGGGCGGCGCCGCTGCCCGTGGCGGTCGCACCGAGGCCCCGGCCGACGGCAGCGACAAGCCTGCCGAGGCGACCGACGCCAAGACGCCTGCCGTCAAGCGGGTCCGCAAGACCGCTGGCGAGGGCAAAGGAGAATAATCATGTTGCAACCCGCTCGTCGAAAGTTTCGTAAAGAGCACAAGGGCCGCAACACCGGCATCGCCACGCGCGGCACGACCGTCGCATTCGGCGACTTCGGTCTGAAGGCCACCGAGCGCGGCCGCATCACGGCCCGCCAGATCGAGGCGGCCCGTCGCGCGATCTCCCGCCACGTCAAGCGTGGCGGGCGGATCTGGATCCGCATCTTCCCGGACAAGCCGATTTCCCAGAAGCCGGCCGAGGTCCGCATGGGTAACGGCAAGGGCAACCCCGAGTACTACGTCGCCGAGATCCAGCCGGGCAAGGTCCTGTACGAGATCAACGGCGTGCCCGAGCAGCTGGCCCGCGAGGCGTTCCAGCTCGCGTCGGCCAAGCTGCCGGTGCGCACGATTTTCGTGTCGCGCCAGGTCGGCGCCTGATCGACGCACTTCGGAGAATCGACATGAAAGCATCTGAACTGCGTCAGAAGGACGTCGCCGGTCTCGAGAAGGAGATCAGCGAGCTGTTGAAGGCCCATTTCGGTCTGCGCATGCAGAAGGCCACCCAGCAGCTGGGCAACACCTCGGCCCTGGGCAAGACGCGCCGCGACATCGCCCGCGCCAAGACCATCCTGGCCGAGAAGAAGAAAGAAGGAGCTGCCAAGTGACGGACGCTCAAGCCCCGCAGAAGAACACCCGTACCCTGATCGGCCGCGTGGTGAGCGACAAGCGCACCAAGACCGTGACGGTGCTGGTGGAGCGACGCGTCAAGCACGAGCTGTATGGCAAGATCGTGGCCCGTTCCCGCAAGTACCACGCCCATGACGAAAGTGGCGAGTACAAGGTGGGCGACCTGGTCGAGATCGCCGAAGGCCGGCCCGTGTCCAAGACCAAGTCCTGGTACGTGACTCGTCTGATCGAGAAGGCCCGCGCGGTCTGATCGGTCCCTGATCCGCGGCGCCGCCCCCGGTGGCGCACCTCGATGGCCGGCCGCCCCTTGGCGCCCGGCCATTTGTCATTCGGTGCCTGACACTCACCTCGAGGAGACAGCCATGCTGAAAGTTGGAGACCGCCTGCCGGCCGCAACCGTCTACGAATACGTCGAAGTCGAGGGCAACGGCTGCTCGATCGGCCCGAACCCCGTCGACGTGTCCCAGGCGGTGGCGGGCAAGACGATCGCGATCTTCGGCCTGCCCGGCGCGTTCACGCCCACGTGCTCGGCGCAGCACCTGCCGGGTTACGTTCAACTGGCCGAACAATTCCGCGAAGCTGGGGTGGACGAGATCTGGTGCGTCTCGGTGAACGACGCCTTCGTGATGCGCGCCTGGGGCCGCGATCAAGGGGTCGCGGGCAAGGTGCGCATGATGGCAGACGGGAGCGCCGAGTTCTCGCGCGCCACGGGGCTGACCCTGGATCTGACCGCCCGCGGGATGGGCGTGCGCAGTGCGCGCTACTCCATGCTCGTGCAAGACGGGGTGGTCCAGGCGCTGAACGTCGAGGCGCCCGGGAAGTTCGAGGTGAGCGGCGCGCAGGCCTTGCTCCAGCAGGCGCAGGCGCTGCGCCGCAGGTGAGGGCGGGCCGCCTGGTCCCCGGGCACGCCCCCGCGATCGGCAGGGGCTCCGGGCGGTGCCAGGGCGCAGTCCCTTGCTTGACAAGGGGATGAGGCTCAGCCCATAATTCGCAGCTTCGCCGGAAGTGGCTTGGTGCGCTCCACGCGTATCAGGTGCTTTCGGATCTGCCCAAACCGGCCGGGCAAGCCTGGCCAGACGGGCCCAAGACTGACCGCGCCGCCCCTGTGATGGGCACAGGGGGTACAGCGGGAGAAGTTGGGGACACACATGATCCAAATGCAATCGCGACTGGACGTCGCCGACAACACGGGCGCGAAGTCCGTCATGTGCATCAAGGTGCTCGGCGGTTCCAAGCGTCGTTACGCTGGCATCGGCGACATCATCAAGGTCAGCATCAAGGAAGCCGCGCCCCGCGGTCGCGTGAAGAAGGGCGAGGTCTACAACGCCGTGGTGGTCCGCACCGCCAAGGGTGTGCGTCGCCAGGACGGCTCGCTGATCAAGTTCGACGGCAACGCCGCGGTGCTGCTGAACAACAAGCTGGAGCCGATCGGCACCCGCATCTTCGGCCCGGTCACGCGCGAGTTGCGCACCGAGCGCTTCATGAAGATCGTGTCGCTGGCTCCGGAAGTGCTCTGAGCTGCGAGCGAGGACAGGCCATGAACAAGATTCGTAAGGGCGACGAGGTCATCGTGTTGACCGGTCGCGACAAGGGCAAGCGCGGCAAGGTTGCCGCTCGCATCGATGCCGACCACATCCTGGTCGAGGGCGTGAACGTCGTGAAGAAGCACGTGCGTCCGAACCCCCTGAAGGGCACGACCGGCGGCATCGTCGAGAAGAGCATGCCGATCCACCAGTCGAACGTGGCGATCTTCAACCCCGCCACCGGCAAGGCCGACCGCGTGGGGATCAAGCTGCTGGCTGACGGCAAGAAGGTGCGTGTCTTCAAGTCCAACGGCGAAGAGATCAAGGCGTAAAGAGGTTCGAGATGGCTCGTTTGCAAGAGTTCTACCGCGACAAGGTGGTCCCGAACCTCGTCAAGAAGTTCGGCTACAAGTCGGTGATGGAGGTGCCCCGCATCACCAAGATCACGCTCAACATGGGCGTGAGCGAGGCGGTGGCCGACAAGAAGGTCATGGAAAACGCCGTGGGCGACCTGACCAAGATCGCCGGCCAGAAGCCGGTCGTCACCAAGGCGCGCAAGGCCATCGCGGGCTTCAAGATCCGCGAGGGCGTGCCCATCGGGTGCATGGTCACCCTGCGCGGCGCCCGTATGTACGAATTCCTCGACCGCTTCATCACGATTGCGCTGCCCCGTGTGCGTGACTTTCGCGGTGTGTCCGGTCGTTCGTTCGATGGTCGCGGCAACTACAACATCGGGGTCAAAGAGCAGATCATCTTCCCCGAGATCGAGTACGACAAGGTCGACGCGCTTCGCGGCCTGAACATCAGCATCACCACGACGGCCAAGACCGACGAGGAGTGCAAGGCGCTGCTCGCGGAATTCCGTTTCCCCTTCAAGAACTGAGGTGGCTCGTGGCTAAACTTTCTCTCAAGCAGCGCGAGATCAAGCGCGCCAAACTGGTCGCCAAGTACGCGAAGAAGTACGCCGAACTGAAGGCGATCGCCGACGATGCCAAGAAGTCGGACGAGGAGCGTTACCTCGCCCGCCTCGAGCTGCAGAAGCTGCCTCGCAACGCCAACCCGACGCGCCAGCGCAACCGCTGCGGCCTGACCGGTCGTCCGCGCGGCACGTTCCGCAAGTTCGGCCTGGCCCGTAACAAGATTCGTGAACTGGCTTTCCGCGGCGACATTCCGGGCGTCGTCAAGGCCAGCTGGTAATCGGCACGAGTAGGAGAAATCCGATGAGCATGAGTGATCCTATCGCCGATATGCTGACCCGCATCCGCAACGCGCAAATGGTCGAGAAGGCCAGCGTGACGATGCCGTCGTCCAAGCTGAAGGTCGCGATCGCCCAGGTCCTGAAGGACGAGGGTTACATCGAGGGCTTCCAAGTGCGCGGCGATGCTGCCAAGCCGGAGCTCGAGATCGCGTTGAAGTACTACGCCGGTCGCCCCGTCATCGAGCGTCTGGAGCGCGTGAGCCGCCCGGGCCTGCGCATCTACAAGGGCCGTGACGCCATTCCTCAGGTCATGAACGGTCTGGGCGTGGCCATCGTCACCACCCCGAAGGGCGTGATGACCGACCGCAAGGCACGCCAGGCCGGTGTCGGCGGCGAAGTCCTGTGCTACGTGGCCTGATGGAGGGAGACGAGTAATGTCCCGCGTTGGAAAAATGCCGGTCGCCGTCCCCCAGGGTGTGGAGATCGCGATCACCGCTGAGCAGATCAGCGTCAAAGGCGCGCTCGGCGCGCTGTCCCGTCCCACGCACAAGCTGGTGACGGTCAAGAACGAAGGCGGCAAGCTGACCTTCGTGCCCGTGAACGACACGGCCGAGGCCGATGCCATGTCCGGCACGATGCGCGCACTGGTCGCCAACATGGTCAACGGCGTGAGCAAGGGCTTCGAGAAGAAGCTGACGCTGGTGGGCGTGGGTTATCGCGCTCAAGCCCAGGGCCAGAAGCTGAACCTGCAGATCGGTTTCTCGCATCCGGTGGTCAAGGAAATGCCTGCCGGGATCAAGGTCGAGACGCCGTCGCAGACCGAGATCCTGATCAAGGGCGCGGACCGCCAGGCGGTCGGCCAGGTCGCCGCCGAGGTGCGCGCGATCCGTCCGCCGGAGCCGTACAAGGGCAAAGGCATCCGTTACGCCGACGAAAAGGTCTCTCTGAAAGAGACCAAGAAGAAGTAAGGAGCCGCGACATGTTGAACAAGAAGGATCAGCGCCTGCGTCGCGCCCGCCAGACCCGCGTCCGCATCGCCAAGCAGCGTGCGGTGCGCCTGACGGTGTTCCGCTCCAACCAGCACATCTACGCCAGCGTCATCTCCGAGGATGGCTCGCGCGTGCTGGCCACCGCTTCGACGGCCGAGAAGGAAGTGCGCGAGCAGCTTGGTGCTGCGGCGGGCAAGGGCGGCAACGTCGCTGCGGCCGTGATCGTCGGCAAGCGCATCGCCGAGCGCGCCAAGGCGGCTGGCATCGAGAAGGTGGCGTTCGACCGCGCCGGCTACGCCTACCATGGCCGCGTGAAGGCCCTGGCCGAGGCGGCCCGCGAGGGTGGCCTGCAGTTCTAAGCGCACGACCACAAGGAAACATCAATGGCTAAGTTTCAACCGAAAGTGGCGGACGAAGGTCGCGACGACGGTCTGCGCGAGAAGATGATCGCGGTCAACCGCGTGACCAAGGTCGTCAAGGGTGGCCGCATCCTCGGCTTTGCCGCCCTGACCGTGGTCGGCGACGGTGACGGCCGCATCGGCATGGGCAAGGGCAAGGCGCGCGAAGTGCCGGTGGCCGTGCAGAAGGCGATGGAGCAGGCCCGCCGCAACATGTTCAAGGTGAGCCTGAAGAACGGCACGCTGCATCACAACGTGACCGGCGAGCACGGCGCTGCCAAGGTGCTGATGGCCCCGGCCCCGGCCGGTACCGGCATCATCGCGGGCGGCCCGATGCGCGCGGTGTTCGAGGTCATGGGCGTGACAGACATCGTGGCCAAGAGCCACGGCTCGACCAACCCGTACAACATGGTGCGTGCCACGCTGGACGCGCTGAAGAAGTCGACCACCGCGGCCGAGATCGCCGCCAAGCGCGGCAAGACGGTTGAAGAGCTCTTCAACTGAGGCCGGGAGAAGCGTCATGGCTGAAGAAAAGAAGACCGTGAAGGTGAAGCTGGTTCGCAGCCCGATCGGGACGCGCGAATCGCACCGTGCCACCATCCGTGGCTTGGGGCTGCGCAAGCTCAACAGCGAGGCCGTGCTCGAAGACACGCCGGCCGTGCGCGGCATGATCAACAAGGTGAGCTACCTGGTGAAGGTGCTCTGAAGCGGGCTGAGGACAAGATGCAACTCAACACCATCAAGCCGGCCGAAGGCTCCAAGCACGCCAAGCGTCGCGTGGGCCGTGGCATCGGCTCCGGCCTCGGCAAGACCGCGGGCCGCGGCCACAAGGGCCAGAAGTCCCGCGCGGGTGGTTACCACAAGGTGGGCTTCGAAGGCGGTCAGATGCCGCTGCAACGCCGCCTGCCCAAGCGTGGCTTCAAGTCGCCGACCGTCAAGTTCAACGCCGAGATCCGTCTGTCGGACCTCGAGCGGCTGGACCTGCCGGAAGTCGACCTGTTGGCCCTCAAGCAGGCCGGACTCGTGCCGGAGCTGGCGAAGAACGTCAAGGTCATCGCGGCGGGCCAGCTGACCAAGAAGGTCGTGCTCAAGGGCGTGGCTGCGACGAAGGGCGCCAAGGCGGCCATCGAGGCGGCCGGCGGCTCGCTGGCCGAGTAAGCACCCACCGTACGACGGGCTGTAGGACATCCAAGCAGTGGCAACCAGCGCAACACAGTTGGCCAAGACCGGGAAGTTCGGCGACCTGCGTCGCCGGCTCGTCTTCCTGGTGCTGGCGCTCGTGGTCTATCGCATCGGTGCGCACATCCCGGTGCCCGGGATCGACCCGGCTCAGCTGCAGCAGCTCTTCCAAGGGCAGCAAGGCGGCATCCTGAGCCTGTTCAACATGTTCTCGGGCGGCGCGCTGTCGCGCTTCACGGTGTTCGCGCTGGGGATCATGCCGTACATCTCGGCATCGATCATCATGCAGCTGATGACCTACGTGATCCCGAGCCTCGAGGCCCTGAAGAAGGAAGGCGAGGCCGGTCGTCGCAAGATCACGCAGTACACCCGCTACGGCACGCTCGGTTTGGCGCTGTTCCAGTCGCTGTCCATCGCCATCGCGCTGGAGAGCTCGCCGGGGCTGGTGCTCAACCCCGGTTTCGGGTTCCGCATCACCGCGATGGTGAGCCTCACGGCCGGCACGATGTTCCTGATGTGGCTGGGTGAGCAGATCACGGAACGTGGCCTGGGCAACGGGATTTCGATCCTGATCTTCGCTGGCATCGCCGCGGGGCTGCCGAGCGCCATCGGCGGGCTGTTCGAGCTGGTGCGCACGGGTGCGATGAGCATCCTGGTCGCCTTGTTCATCATCGTGCTGGTGGCGCTGGTCACCTACCTGGTCGTGTTCGTGGAGCGGGGTCAGCGCAAGATCTTGGTCAACTACGCCAAGCGCCAGGTGGGCAACCGCGTGTACGGTGGGCAGTCGTCGCACCTGCCGCTCAAGCTGAACATGGCCGGGGTGATTCCGCCGATCTTCGCGTCGTCGATCATCCTGTTGCCGGCCACGGTGGTGAGCTGGTTCAGCAGCGGCGACAGCCTGCGCTGGCTGAAGAACATCGCCGACGCGCTGCACCCGGGCCAGCCGGTGTACGTGATGCTGTATGCCGCCGCGATCGTGTTCTTCTGCTTCTTCTACACGGCGCTCGTGTTCAACAGCCGCGAGACGGCCGACAACCTGAAGAAGAGCGGTGCCTTCATTCCGGGCATCCGTCCGGGTGAACAGACGGCGCGTTACATCGACAAGATCCTGTCGCGTCTGACGCTGGCGGGTGCGGTGTACATCACCGCGGTGTGTCTGCTGCCGGAGTTCTTGATCCTGAAGTACAACGTGCCGTTCTACTTCGGCGGGACCTCCCTGCTGATCATCGTGGTGGTGACGATGGATTTCTGGGCTCAGGTGCAGTCGTACGTCATGTCGCAGCAGTATGAGTCCCTGTTGAAGAAGGCGAACTTCAAGGCGGGTTGAACCGCACGCGGCAGACGAAGCGAGAATCGGCGATGGCGAAAGACGACGTCATTCAGATGCAGGGCGAGGTGATCGAGAACCTCCCCAACGCGACGTTCCGCGTGAAGCTGGAGAACGGGCACGTGGTGCTCGGCCACATCTCGGGCAAGATGCGTATGCACTACATCCGCATCCTCCCGGGCGACAAGGTGACGGTCGAGCTCACCCCGTACGATTTGAGTCGTGCTCGCATCGTGTTCCGAGCGAAGTGAGCGTTGGTTTTCGGTTACTCGGAACATCGGTCGGTCAGTAGCGCCGCAGCGAGCAACAAGAGGTCAAGGAGAAGACCATGAAAGTTTCGGCATCCGTCAAGAAGATCTGCCGCAATTGCAAGATCATCCGTCGCAAGGGCGTGGTTCGTGTGATCTGCACCGATCCCCGTCACAAGCAGCGCCAGGGCTGAGCCGAGCGCTCACCCGGATGAATGCGAACTAGAGGACGCACATGGCACGTATTGCTGGTATCAACATTCCGCCCCACAAGCACACCGAGATCGGCTTGACGGCGATCTACGGCATCGGTCGTCCGACCGCCCAGAAGATCTGCGACGCTTGCGGCATTCCCTACTCGAAGAAGGTCAAGGACCTGACGGACGCCGATCTGGAGAAGATCCGCGAGGAAGTCGGTAGGCTGACGATCGAGGGCGACCTGCGCCGCGAGGTGTCCATCAACATCAAGCGTCTGATGGACCTCGGCTGCTATCGCGGATTCCGCCATCGCCGCGGCCTGCCGGTGCGTGGCCAGCGTACGCGCACCAACGCCCGCACCCGCAAGGGCCCGCGCAAGGCCGGCGTCGCGCTGAAGAAGTAAGCCCGTCGCTCCACGCTGATTGAAAGAAGGTCAACATGGCTAAAGCACCTGCCAACAACGCCGCCCGGCGCGTGAGCAAGAAGGTCCGCAAGAACGTCGCGGACGGCATCGCGCACGTGCACGCGTCGTTCAACAACACCATCATCACGATCACCGACCGCCAGGGCAACGCGCTGTCCTGGGCGTCCAGTGGTGGACAAGGCTTCAAGGGTTCGCGCAAGTCCACCCCGTTCGCGGCCCAGGTCGCGGCCGAGGTGGCTGGTCGTGCCGCCCAGGAGCAGGGCATCAAGAACCTGGATGTCCAGATCAAGGGCCCGGGCCCCGGCCGCGAGTCGTCGGTGCGTGCGCTGGCAGCGCTGGGGATCCGTATCACGTCGATCTCCGACGTGACGCCGATCCCGCACAACGGCTGCCGTCCGCAGAAGCGCCGTCGCATCTAATACAATAGAGAGCTTTTTGGTTCGCCGGCGGGGCGCGTGAGCGTCCGGCCGGCGGTTTCGTTGAAGCCCACCGTCTGCGCGACTCCCGGACCTCGACGTCCCCGGCGCCAGACTCGCGCATGTGCCGCGTTGCGGGCGTGCGTCAGATCGAAGAGGATAAACTCAAGTGGCACGCTACCTCGGCCCCAAGGCCAAACTCTCCCGCCGTGAAGGCACCGACCTCTACCTGAAGAGCGCCCGCCGCCCGATCGGCGACAAGGCGAAGTTCGAATCCAAGCCTGGCCAGCACGGCCGCACTTCCGGCTCCCGCACCTCCGACTTCGGTCAGCAGCTGCGCGAAAAGCAGAAGGTCAAGCGCATGTACGGCGTGCTCGAGCGCCAGTTCCGCCGCTACTTCGCGGAAGCCGAGCGCCGCAAGGGCAACACCGGCTCGAACCTGCTGGCCATCCTCGAGTCGCGCCTGGACAACGTCGTCTATCGCATGGGCTTCGCCTCGACCCGCGCCGAGGCCCGCCAGCTGGTGTCGCACAAGGCCATCACGGTCAACGGCGAGGTGGTGAACATCCCGTCGTACCTGGTCAAGGCCGGTGACGTGATCGCGGTGCGCGAGAAGGCGAAGAAGCAGCTGCGCATCCAGGACGCGTTCAAGCTGGCCGAACAGGTGGGCCTGCCGGCCTGGGTGCAGGTCGACGGCACGAAGCTCGAGGGCGTGTTCAAGAAGGTCCCGGACCGCGACGAGTTCGGCGCCGAGATCAACGAATCGCTGATCGTCGAGTTGTACTCCCGCTGATCCTGAGGGCTGGCCCACGCCCCGCGGATGGCGCGGGGCGTGGGCGTCTGCCTTTCCCGGTCCTGGCGCGGGAAGATTTCGCCGGGTGGTCCATCAGCCTTATCGGTGTAACGAGCCGAGGGTATTGACAGGAAGACCTCATGCAAACGAATTTGCTCAAACCCAAAGCCATCAACGTGGAGCCGCTGGGCGGCCACCGCGCGAAGGTGACGCTGGAGCCCTTCGAGCGGGGCTACGGCCACACGCTGGGCAATGCCCTGCGCCGCGTGCTGCTGTCGTCGATGGTGGGTTACGCGCCGACCGAGGTGACGATCGCCGGCGTGCTGCACGAGTACTCCATGATCGATGGCGTGCAGGAAGACGTCGTCCACATCATGCTCAACCTGAAGGGCGTGGTGTTCCGCCTGCACAACCGGGAAGAGGTCACCCTGGTGCTGCGCAAGGAAGGCGAGGGCCCGGTGACGGCGGGTGACATCCAGACGCCGCACGACGTCGAGATCATCAACCCCGAGCATGTGATCGCCCACCTGTCGCAGGGCGGCAAGCTCGACATGCAGATCAAGGTCGAGAAGGGCCGCGGATACGTTCCGGGCAACATGCGCCGCTTTGGCGATGAGCCGACCAAGGCGATCGGCCGCATCGTGCTGGATGCGTCGTTCTCGCCCGTCAAACGCGTGAGCTACACCGTCGAGAGCGCTCGCGTGGAGCAGCGCACCGACCTGGACAAGCTGGTGATGGAGATCGAGACCAACGGCGCCATCTCGCCCGAGGAAGCGATCCGGGCGTCGGCCAAGATCCTGGTGGAGCAACTGGCCGTGTTCGCCCAGCTGGAAGGCAGCGAGATCGCCGCGTTCGAGCAGCCGGCCCAGCGCGCGCAGCAATTCGACCCGATCCTGCTGCGCCCGGTGGACGAGCTCGAGCTGACCGTGCGCTCGGCCAACTGCCTGAAGGCCGAGAACATCTACTACATCGGCGACCTGATCCAGCGCACCGAGACCGAGCTGCTCAAGACCCCGAACCTGGGTCGCAAGTCTCTCAACGAGATCAAGGAAGTGCTGGCTTCGCGCGGCCTGACGCTCGGCGTGCGGCTCGAGAACTGGCCGCCGTCCGGCCTGGACAAGCGCTGAGGCGCGGCCCCGGCCGCCTTGGAGCCGGCGTCAGCCCCGCGCGTCGGGAGATTGGCTTCGCGGGGCCGGGCAGGATCCAAGAGCCAGGATGTAGAGAAACGGGCGCTCCCTGACGGGGCGCCGAGGGGCCGCAGAGGGGCGTCAGAACGCTCGGGCGGCCCCGATCGTGGGATTGTTGGAATGGGCGTGCGCCGCATGGCGCTTCGCCCGGTGCACCCGGCGGTACCTTGAACCGGCCGCCGGTTTTGATAAGGAAAGGAAAGCACCATGCGTCACCGTCAAGGTCTTCGCAAACTCAACCGCACCTCGTCGCACCGTCTGGCGATGCTGCGCAACATGGCCAACTCGCTGATCGAGCACGAGGCGATCAAGACCACCGTGCCCAAGGCGAAGGAACTGCGCCGCGTCGTGGAGCCGCTGATCACGCTGGGCAAGAACCCGACGGTGGCCAACAAGCGCCTGGCGTTCGCCCGCCTGCGCAATCGCGAGAACGTGGTCAAGCTGTTCGAAGTGCTGGGGCCCCGTTACGCCAGCCGTCCGGGCGGCTACACGCGCATCCTGAAGATGGGCTTCCGCGTCGGCGACAACGCGCCTTTGGCGTTCGTCGAGCTGGTGGACCGGCCCGAGCCGACGGAAGCGGCCCAGGCGCCCGAAGCGGCGGAGTAAGCGCTGCGACCCTGCCGCCGCTTTCCCGGTGGCAGTCGTCAGATCTCGAGGGCCAGCCTGCGCTGGCCCTTTGTCTTGGTGCTGCGCATCCTTGCGCGGTGCTCGTTGCGGCCGGCTTTGGCACACTGCGAGACCATGCCTGCAGGAGATGTACTTTTCACGGTCGAGGGCCTGAGCAAGCAGTTCGGGGCGCAGCGCGTGGTCGACGACTTGTCGTTCGAGATCCGCCGTGGGGAGTGCCTCGGCGTGATCGGCCCCAACGGGGCGGGCAAGACGACCACGATCCGCATGTGCCTGGGGCTCGTCGCCCCGGATGCAGGCCGTATCACGGCTTTCGGCATGCCGATCCCCGAGCGCGTGCGCGAGGCCAAGAGCCGAATCGGCGTCGTGTCTCAGTTCGACAGCCTGGACCCGGACTTCACTTGCGCGGAGAACCTGGTCGTCTACGGCCGCTACTTCGGCCTGCCGGCGCGCACCATCGCCGCCCGCGTGCCGGGCCTGTTGGACTTCGCGGCCCTGCAATCGAAGGCGAATTCCAAGCCCGGCGAGCTTTCCGGGGGCATGCGGCGGCGGCTGAGCCTGGCGCGCGCGCTGATCAACGACCCCGACCTGCTGCTGCTCGACGAGCCGACGACCGGGCTGGACCCGCAGGCGCGCCACCTGATGTGGGAGCGGCTCAAACTGCTCCTGCAGCAAGGCAAGTCGATCCTGCTGACCACGCACTTCATGGACGAAGCCGAGCGGCTGTGCGACCGCCTGCTGGTGCTGGACCACGGACGCAAGATCGCCGAGGGCCGGCCGCGGGACCTGATCGCCGAGCACCTGGAGGGCGACGTGATCGAGGTCTATGGCGACGGCGCTCGCGAACTGGGCGGGCGCTACGGTGACCTGGCCGAGCGGGTGGAGTCGAGCGGGGAGACCGTCTTCTTCTACCTGCGCGACCCGCAGCCCCTGCTGCAGCGCCTGGCCGGCGAGCACGGGGTGCGCTACCTGCACCGTCCGGCCAACCTGGAAGATCTGTTCCTGAAGCTCACCGGTCGCCAGATCCGCGACGACGCCTGAGCATGACGAGCCCTGGGGAGCCGACATGAGCACCGCCTGGTACGCCCTTCCTCGCATCTCGGCACGCGCGTGGCCGGTGGTGCAGCGCAACCTGCTGGTGTGGCGCAAGCTCGCGGTGCCCAGCCTGGTGGGCAACATCGCCGAGCCGTTGATCATCCTCGTGGCCTTCGGCTACGGGCTCGGGGCGCTCGTCGGCCGGGTCGATGGCCTGCCCTACGTGCTCTTCCTCGCCTCGGGCAGCATCTGCATGAGCAGCATGTATGCCGCGTCCTTCGAGGCCTTGTACTCGGCGTTCTCGCGCATGCACGTCCAGAAGACGTGGGACGGGATCATGAACGCGCCGGTGTCGCTCGACGACATCGTGTTCGCGGAGATGCTCTGGGCGGCCACCAAGGCGATGTTCTCGGCCACCGCGATCGCGCTCGTGCTCTTTGCCCTGGACATCAGCCGGCAGCCCACGTTGATCGTCGCGCTGCCGGTGCTTTTCGTGGTGGGCATCACCTTTTCGTCGGTGGCTCTGGTCTTCAATGCGCTGGCCAAGGGCTACGATTTCTTCACCTATTACTTCACGCTGGTGTTGACGCCGATGACGTTCCTGTCGGGGGTGTACTTTCCCCTTGGGCAGTTGCCGGGCTGGTTGCAGGCCCTGGCGCACGTGCTGCCGTTGACCGCCGCGGTGGAGCTGGTGCGCCCGCTGGTCATCGGCGAGTGGCCCCAGGACTGGGCAGGTCCCCTGGGGGTGCTCCTGGCCTACGCGGTGGGCGGATACTACCTGGCGCTGGTGCTGACGCGCCGGCGCTTCTTTCGATGAAGGAGCGGGACGGCATGGAAACCGGAGTGTGCCTGGTGCTTTGCACGGCGCCGGACGAGGCGAGCGCCGAGCGCGTCGTGCGGCCACTGCTCGAGGAGCGGCTGATCGCCTGCGCCAACCTGTTGCCTCGGGCCCGCTCGCTGTACTGGTGGCAAGGGCAGGTCGAGGAGGCCAGCGAGGTGGTGCTCCTGATGAAGACGGCGGCCGACCGCGTCGAGGCGCTGCGCCAGCGGCTTGCGCAGCTGCATCCCTACGACGTGCCCGAGCTGCTGGTGGTGCCGGTGGAGGGGGGCCTGGAACCCTACCTCGCTTGGGTGGTCTCAGAAACGAGGAATCGATCGGCATGAGACGGATCTTGCGGGTGCTGCTATGGACATGGGCCGTGCTGGCGGCAGGCTGGGCCGCGCCCGCGGCGGCACAGGACTTCCTCGACCCGGAAGACGCGTTCCGTCTTTCGGCGGCGGTCGTGGCGCCGCGCGAGGTGGAGTTGCGGTTCCAGGTCGCGAAGGGCTACTACCTCTACGACGAGCAGTTCGGGTTTGCCGCAGAGGGAGCCCGCCTGGGGCCGGTGCAACTCCCCGAGGGCAAGGTCAAGTACGACGAGACATTCAAAAAGGACGTCGAGGTCCACCGCGGTCTGGTGCGCATCCGCGTGCCGGTAGAGCAGGCGCCGCCGGACTTCGAGCTGCTGGTGAAGAGCCAGGGCTGCGCCGACCTCGGCCTGTGCTACCCGCCGGCGGAGCACCGCGTGCGCGTGCAGCTGGCGGCCTTCGGGGCCGCGGCGGATGCGGTGTCGGTGCGCTCGGCGGAGGAGTCCGCGGCGGGGCCGGCCGCGGCCCCGGGCGGATGGCTGCGCGATCTCTGGAAGGGAGATGAGACGAAGGGGGCGGCTGAAGGGGCGGCCCCGGGGGGTGCGAACCCCACGATCCCCGGGGCGGCGGCCGTGGAGCCCGGGCGCATCGAGGCGACCTTGCAGTCGGGCCGCTGGGGCCCGACGGTCGTGGTGTTCTTCGTGGCGGGCTTGCTGCTCTCCCTGACCCCGTGCGTGCTGCCGATGATTCCGATCCTGTCGTCGATCATCGTGGGCGAGGCGGGCGAGGGCGGCGAGCGCCCGGAGCGACGGCGCGCGCTGCCGCTGGCGGTGAGCTACTCGTTCGGCATGGCGCTCGTCTACACGCTGTTCGGTGTGGCCGCGGGGCTCGCGGGCGAGGGGCTGGCCGCGGCGCTGCAGACGCCCCTGGTGCTGGGGGTGTTCGCCGCGCTGCTGGTGCTCCTGGCGCTGTCGATGTTCGGCTTTTATGACTTGCAGCTGCCGACGCGCTGGCGCCACGGGCTGTCGCACGCGTCGTCGCGGTTGCCGGGCGGCAAGCTGGCCGGCGTCTTCGTCATGGGGGGCGTGTCGGCGCTCATCGTGAGCCCGTGCGTGGCCGCGCCTTTGGCGGGGGCGCTGGTCTACATCAGCCAGACGCGCGACGTGTGGCTGGGCGGGACCGCTCTGTTCGCGCTGGCCTGCGGCATGAGCGTGCCCCTGCTGCTCGTGGGGGCGTCCGCCGGGCACTGGCTGCCCAAGAGCGGCGCGTGGATGGAGCACGTGAAGCACTTCTTCGGCGCGGTGCTCATCGCGGTGGCCATCTACCTCCTGCAGCCGGTGCTGCCCGGTTGGGCGTCCATGGTGCTCTGGGGAGCCTGGCTGCTGATCGGCGCCGTGTACCTGCGCGTCTTCGAGTCGCTGCATCCCGGGGCGCGGGGCTGGCACCGATTCTTCAAGGGTGTGGGCGTGGTGCTCGCGGTGCTGGGCGTGGTGCAACTGGTGGGGGCCGCCTCGGGCGGGCGCGATCCGTGGCAGCCGCTCGCCCATCTGGCCCGCGCCCAGGCGGCGGGGGTGGGCCCGGTCGCCGGTCTGCAGTTCCAGAAGGTGCGCACGACGGAAGAGCTCGACCGCCTGCTCGCCACCGCCCAGCGTCCCGTGATGCTGGACTTCTATGCCGACTGGTGCGTGTCGTGCAAGGAGATGGAGGCGTTCACGTTCAGCGACCCGCGCGTGCAGGCCCGGCTCGCGCCGGTGCTGCTGCTCAAGGCAGACGTGACCGCGAACAACGCCGACGACCGGGCGCTGCTCAAGCGCTTCGGCCTGTTCGGCCCACCGGGCACCTTGTTCTTCGACGCGCAGGGGCGCGAGGTGCCGGCGGCACGGGTGATCGGCTACCAGTCGGCCGACCGCTTCTTGCGCACGTTGGAGGTGGCCGGGTTGTGAAGGCTGCAACGCCGGGGCGCCTCCGAGCGGAGAAACGGCAGGCGATTGGACAAGGCGTCGAAAGCTATGCTATAGTTTCACTTCTCTGACGCGGGGTGGAGCAGTCTGGTAGCTCGTTGGGCTCATAACCCAAAGGTCGTTGGTTCAAATCCAGCCCCCGCAACCAAATTCCGACAGGCCCTCCGTGCGAGGGCCTGTTTGCTTTGGAGCGGCGTGCATGGCCGGGCGAGGAGTGTGACGACATGAGCGGTGCGCTGCAACTCGGTCCTCTGTTGCTGCCTTTCCCGCTCCTGCTGGTCGTGGCGTCCGCCCTCATCGCGCTGGCGCTGGGGCGGTGGCTCGGCCGCGAGGCGGCGGCGGACGCCGAGCGCGCGGTGTGGCGGGCCCTCATGGTGGGCTTGGTGCTGTCCCGCCTGGGGTTCGTGTACGAGTACCGCTCGCTCTACCTCGGTGCGCCGCTGTCCATCATCGACATCCGCGATGGCGGGTGGAACCTGCCCGTGGGCCTGGCGGGCGCGTGGCTGTATGCGCTGCACGCCGCGCGGCGCTCGCCATCGCTGCGCAGGCCCCTGTATGGGGCGCTTGCCGCCGGCACGGCGCTGCTCGTGGGCGGGACGTCGCTGCTGGCGCTGCGCGGTCCTCAGGGGCCGGCGTTGCCCGACCTGACGTTTGCCTCGCTGGAGGGCGAGAGGGTGCGGCTGCGCGACTTCGAGGGCCGTCCCACCGTCGTCAATCTCTGGGCGACGTGGTGTCCCCCCTGCCGCCGCGAGATGCCGGTGCTGCAGCAGGCGCAGGCCGAGCGCCCGGAGGTGAACTTCGTGTTCCTGAACCAGGGCGAGGCTGCGGCGCACGTGCGCGGCTGGCTGCAGTCCGAGGGGCTGACGCTGAAGAACGTGCTGCTCGACCCGCCGCGCCAGGCCAGCGCCTACTTCCGTCAGCAGGGTTACCCGACGACGCTGTTCTTCGACCGTCAGGGCCGGCTCGTGGCGGTCCGTGTGGGCGAGCTGTCGGCTGCCACGCTGGCGCAGCGGCTCGGTCGGTTGTCGCCTTGAGGGCGGCGGGCACACGCCTTGCTCGCTGCGGCGTGTCCCTCTTGGGCCGCCATGGAACGCATTCACACCCCCGGTTTCGACTCCGGCGAGGACGCCCGGCAGCAGCGTCTGGAGTGGTCTGTGCAACGGATCGTGTGGCCGGTGCTGGTGGCCCTGTGGCTCGCCATCGGGCTCGGGCTGCTGGGGCAGGGGCCGCTGGCGCGCTCGCGCGTGGCGGCCGGCGACGAGATCTCGCTGGAGTTTCAGCGCTTCGCGCGCCGGCTCTCGCCGGCGGCGCTCGAAATCCGCGCGGTGCCGCGCACCGACCGGCTGCGCCTGCAACTGGCCCGCAGCTACACCGAGGCGGTGGATGTCCAGCAGGTGTATCCGCAGCCGGCCCGAATGATGGGCGTCGAGGGTGCCACCCAGCTGGAGTTCGATGTGACGCCCGGCCGGCCCTTCGACGTGCGGTTGCAGACGCGCCCGCGATCGATGGGTCGTGTGCACGGGTGGGTGGCGGTGGAGGGCGGGGCGCGCCTGTCGTTCTCGCAGTTCGTGTACCCCTGAAGGAGCCTGGCGGTGGACACGATCCTGCGCACGCTTGCGATCTACCTCTTCCTGCTGGTGCTGTTCCGGCTGAGCGGCAAGCGCACGCTGAGTGAGCTGTCTACGTTCGACTTCATCTTGCTGCTGATCATCAGCGAGGCGACGCAGAACGCGCTGCTGGGCGAGGACTACTCGCTCGTCACCGGGCTGACGGTGATCCTCACCCTCGTGATGCTGGACCTCGGACTGTCGGTGTTGAAGAAGAGATCGCGTGTGGTGGAGAAAGTCACCGAAGGCACTCCGCTGGTGATCGTGGAGCACGGGCGGCTGCTCAAGGAGCGGCTGTCAAAGACCCAGGTGACCGAAGACGACATCATGCAGACCGCGCGCCAGACCCAGGGGCTGGAGCGCCTGGACCAGATCAAGTACGCGGTGCTCGAAACGAGCGGCGGCATCTCCATCATCCCGCGCGAGCTGCCGCCGCTGGAGGGGCTGGAGGACCGCATCGAGGACGCGGTCGCAAGGGCGCTGGCCAGACGGCAGGGCTGAGCCGGTCCGCCGGCAGCGGGGTCTCAGCCCATGACCTTGCCCGGCAACCACGTCACGAGGCCGGGGAAGGCGTACAAGAGGCCCAGCGCCGCGACGAGCAGCAGGAACATCGGCATGGCGGCGCGGGCCACATAGGGCAACTGGTGCCCGGTCATGCCCTGCAACACGAAGAGGTTGAAGCCGACGGGGGGCGTGATCTGCGCCATCTCGACCACCAGCACCAGGAAGATGCCGAACCACACCGGGTCGATGCCGGCGGCATGGACGATGGGCATCACGACTCCCATGGTCAGCACGATGATCGAGATGCCGTCCAGGAAGCAGCCGAGGACGATGTAGAAGACGGCCAGAGCCAGCAGCAGCATGAAGGGGGTGAGCCCCAGCGAGCCGATCCATTGCGCCAGGTGCCGGGGCAGCCCGATGTAGCCCATGGACAGCGTCAGGAACGCCGCGCCAGCGAGGATCAGCGCGATCATGCAGTACAGCCGCGTCGCGCCCATCAGCGACTCGCGGAAGGTGCGCCAGTTGAGCGAGCCTTGCGCGGCCGACAGCACGAGCGCGCCGAGCACGCCGACGCCGGCGGCCTCGGTCGCGGTGGCCCAGCCGAGGTAGATCGACCCGAGCACGGCCACGATGAGCGCCATCACTGGAATGAGGTGGCGCGAGGCGGTGAGCTTCTCGCGCAGCGTGGTGCGCCTCTCGGGTGCGGGGACCTGGTCGGGGTGCAGCAGGGCCCACACCATCAGGTAGCCCATCATCAGGCCGGCCACCAGCAGGCCGGGCAGGACGCCAGCAGCGAACAGCCGGGCGATCGAGACGTCGGCGGTCACGCCGTAGACGATCATGATGAGCGAAGGCGGGATCAGCAGCCCCAGCGTGCCGGCGCCGGCCAGCGAGCCGATCACCACCCGCTCGGGGTAGCCGCGGGCGAGCAGTTCCGGCAGCGACATCTTGCCCACCGTCGCGCAGGTGGCGGCACTCGAGCCCGAGACGGCCGCGAAGAGCGTGCAACCGAGCACGTTGGTGTGCAGCAGGCGACCGGGCAGGCGGTTCATCCAGGGCGCCAGGCCCTTGAACATGTCTTCCGACAGCTTGGTGCGAAAGAGGATCTCGCCCATCCAGATGAACAGGGGCAGCGCGGTCAGCGTCCACGACGAGGCCGAACCCCAGATGGTGACGGCCATCGCGTCGCCCGCGGGGCGGGCGCTGAACAGCTGCATCCCGATCCACGCGACGCCGGTGAGCGTGAGGCCGATCCACACCCCGCTGCCCAGGAGCAGGAACAGACTCACCACGAGCAAGGTGGTGACGAGCAGGTCGTTCATCGGGCGGGCCTCATTCGTGGAGCTTCAGCTCGCCCGACTCGCGGGCCCCGCGTCGGCCGCCCAGCTCCAGCCACCATTCGTCGAGAAAGGCGATGAAAAAGAGCACCGTGCCCACCGCCATGGACAGCTGTGGAATCCACAGGGGCGTCGCGTCGTTGCCGGTGGAGATGTCGTGGAACTCCCAGGACTGCCATGCCAGTCGCACGCTGTAGTAGGCGAAGGCGCCGGCGAGCACGAGGGCGGCCGTCAGGCACCACATCTCCAGGCCCCGCCGCGCCCGTGCACCGAGCGCGTTGAGCAGCAGCGTGACCCGGATGTGCTCGCCGCGCTTGAGCGTGTGGGCCAGCGCGAGGAACCCGGAAGCGGCCATGAAGTAGCCGGCATAGGCGTCCATGCCGCGCAGCGGCAGGCTGACGAAACGGTCCACGATGCTGCCGAGGACCATCGCCAGCGTGCCGATCATGCCGAGCGCCGCGAGCCAGGCGGCGCCGTCGTACAAGGCGTCGAGCAGCCGACGCATGTCACATCTTCTGGAAGGCCTCGACGATGGCCTTGCCTTCGGGGCCGGCCTTGTCCAGCCATTCCTTGAGCATGGGCTCGCCCACCACCTTGCGCATCTCGGTCTTCATCTGCGGCGACGGCTCGACGATGTTCATGCCGTTCTTCTTGAGCAGGTCGAGGTACTCCTGGTCCTTGGCGGCGGAAGTCTTCCAGCCGCGCTCCTCGGCGGCGGCCGCCGCCTTCAGGATGGCCTCCTGCGTGGGCTTGTCCAGGGCGTCGAAGGCCTTCTTGTTGACGATGACGGCGTTCTTGGGCAGCCAGGCCTGGGTGTTGTAGTAGTACTTGATGTGCTCGTAGGCCTTGCTGTCATAGCCGGTGGCGCCCGAGGTCATGAAGGACTCGACCACGCCGGTGGCCATGGCTTGCGACAGCTCGGCGGCTTGCACGGTGACCGGCTGGGCGCCCACGAGTTCGGCGATGCGCGCGGTGGACGGGCTGTATGCGCGCCACTTGCTGCCCTTGAGGTCTGCCAGGCTGTTGAGCGGCTTCTTCGAATAGATGCCTTGCGGCGGCCAGGCCACCGAGTAGAGCAGCATGATGCCCTGGTCGGCCAGCTTCTTTTGCAGCGCAGGCTTCTGCGCCTGGTACAGCTTGCGGGCCTCGGCATAGCTGGTGGCGAGGAAGGGCAGGGCGTCGAGGCCGAAGATCTGCCATTCGTTCTGATAGGCGGCGAGCAGGATCTCGCCCATCTGGGCTTGCGCACCCTGCACTGCGCGCTTGATCTCGGGTGCCTTGAAGAGCGAGCCGTTGGGATGCACCGTGATCTGCAGCTTGCCCCCTGTGGCCTGTTCGATGTCCTTGGCGAACTGCACCAGGTTCTCGGTGTGGAAGTTCGAGGCCGGATAGGCGGCTGGCAGGTCCCACTTGGTCTGGGCCTGCGCGCCGAGCGCGAGGCCGGCGAACAAGCCGGCCGCGACGATGTGCTTGGACATGGAATGAACCTCCGAATGGCAAGGGCGGACTGCAGCTGCGGTGAGGGACGCTGCGCGAGAACGGGGCCGGGCCCGTTCTCCCCACTTTAGGGAAGTGCCGACCAGGCGAGATCGGTGTTTTCCCGATATGCCGACATTTCGTCGACAAAACGTCGGCGATTGATCTACATTGCATTGAGTCGAGTCGCACCCCATGAACCGAAAATCCCGCCCCTCGCGCAAGGACGACGCGTCGCCGGAGGCCACCGCGCCGCGCATCGTCTCGTCGTCCCACCTCGTGTCCCCGCGCAGCCGCGAACTCAGCGAGTTCGAGTACGGTCTCATCGTCTCGAACAACGCGTTCTCGCGTTGGATCGTGCATTGCATGTCGGCGGCGGGCCTGCGCGAGCTGACGCCGCTGGACGTGCTGGTGTTGCACCACGTCAACCACCGCGCACGAGACAAGCGGCTGTCCGACATCTGCTTCATCATGAATGTCGAGGACACGCACCTCATCAACTACTCGCTCAAGAAGCTGCAGAACCTGGGGGTCGTGCAGTCGAGCCGCAGCGGCAAGGACGTGACCTATGCGACCACCGAGACGGGCCGGCAGTACGTCGAGCGCTATCGCGAGATCCGGGAAGCGTGCCTCATCAACGCGCTCAAGGCCGACGACGCGCTGAATCAGCAGATCGGCGAGCTGGCCCGACTGCTGCGCGTGCTGTCGGGCGTGTACGACCAGGCCGCGCGCGCGGCGGCGTCGCTGTGAGCGCCAGCACGAGCGCCGGTGCGATGGACCGCCCCTTGACCACATCCCCGGCCGGGAGACTTTCATGACCCTCGCCCTTGCCCGCTGGCAGTTCTGGATCGACCGCGGCGGCACCTTCACCGACATCGTCGGCAAGCGCCCGGACGGCACGCTCGTCACCGCGAAGCTGCTGTCCGACAACCCGGAGCAGTACCGCGACGCGGCGGTGGCCGGCATCCGCCAGCTGCTGGGCTTGGCGCCGGGAGAGCCGATCACGCCCGAGCAGGTCGAGTGCGTGAAGATGGGCACCACGGTGGCGACCAATGCGCTACTGGAGCGTAAAGGCGACCGCACCGTGCTCGTGACCACGCGCGGGTTCCGCGACGCGCTGCGCATCGCCTACCAGAACCGGCCCCGCCTGTTCGATCGCCACATCGTGCTGCCCGAGCTGCTCTACGAGCGCGTGATCGAGGCCGACGAGCGCATCGGCGCGCACGGCGAGGTGGTGCGGCCGCTCGCGCTGGAGCCGCTGCGCGAGGCGCTCGCGGCCGCACATGCCGAGGGCATTCGCGCCTGCGCCATCGTCTTCATGCACGGCTATCGCTACACCCGGCACGAGCGGCAGGTGGCGGCGCTGGCGCGCGAGCTGGGCTACACGCAGATCTCGGCCTCGCACGAGGTGAGCCCGCTGATGAAGTTCGTCTCCCGCGGCGACACCACCGTGGTCGATGCGTACCTGTCGCCCATCTTGCGGCGCTACGTCGAGCAGGTGGCGGCCGAGATGCCGGGCGTGCCGCTCTACTTCATGCAATCGAGCGGCGGCCTCACGGCGGCTGAGCAGTTCCAGGGCAAGGACGCCATCCTCTCGGGCCCTGCGGGCGGCATCGTCGGCATGGTGCGCACGGCCTTGGCGGGCGGGCACGACAAGGTCATCGGCTTCGACATGGGCGGCACCTCCACCGACGTGTCGCACTTCGCCGGCGAGTTCGAGCGGGCGTTCGAGACGCAGGTGGCCGGCGTGCGCATGCGAGCGCCGATGATGAGCATTCACACGGTGGCCGCGGGCGGCGGCTCGATCCTGCAGTTCGACGGTGCGCGTCTGCGCGTGGGGCCCGAGTCGGCGGGCGCGAACCCGGGCCCGGCGTGCTACCGCCGGGGCGGGCCGTTGACGACCACCGACGCGAACGTGATGCTCGGCAAGATCCAGCCGGAGTACTTCCCCCGCGTGTTCGGGCCGCACGCCGATGAGCCGCTCGACCGCGAGGTGGTGGAGCGCAAGTTCCGGGCCATGGCCGAGGAAGTGAGCCGCAAGTCGGGCCGCGCAGTCTCCCCCGAGGCGCTGGCGCAGGGCTTTCTCGAGATCGCGGTGGCCAACATGGCCAACGCGGTCAAGAAGATCTCGGTCGCGCGCGGCTATGACGTCACGCAGTACACGCTGCAGTGCTTCGGCGGCGCGGGCGGACAGCATGCGTGCCTCGTGGCCGATGCGCTGGGGATGACGCGCGTGTTCGTGCATCCGCTGGCCGGCGTGCTCTCGGCCTACGGCATGGGCTTGGCCGACCAGATCGCGATGCGCGAGGCCTCGGTGGAGCGCCGCCTCGACGACGAGGGGCTCGCCGCTGCGCGGGCGGCGATGGCCGGCATCGAGACCGAGGCGCGGCGCGAGATCGAGGCGCAAGGGTTCGGCGCCGACGCCGTGGTCGTGCACCGCCGCTTGCACGTGCGCTACGAGGGCACCGACACGGCGCTGGCCGTGCCCGCGGGGGAGGTGGAGGACGTGCGCAACGCCTTCGAAGCCGCATATCGCCTGCGGTTCGCCTTCCTGATGCCGGACAAGCCGCTCGTCATCGAGTCGGTCTCGGTGGAGGCGGTGGGGCCGGGCGAGGCGCTTCGCGAAGCCGAGCACACGGCCCAGGAGCATCGGCCGCAGGCCCATGCGACGGTGCGCATGTACAGCGACGGGGCCTGGCGTGACGCTGCGCTGTACCGGCGCGAAGAGCTGGTGCACGGCGCGGTGATCGACGGGCCGTCCATCATCGCCGAGCGCAATGCCACCACCGTCATCGAGCCGGGGTGGCGCGCGCGCCTGACCGCCCTTGATCACCTGGTGATCGAACGCGTGCAGCCGCGCCGCGCCCAGCAGGCCGTAGGGACGCAGGCCGATCCGGTGATGCTCGAGGTGTTCAACAACCTCTTCATGAACATCGCCGAGCAGATGGGCTTGCGCCTGCAGAACACGGCCTACTCGGTCAATATCAAAGAGCGGCTGGACTTCTCGTGCGCGCTGTTCGACCAGGAGGGCAACCTGATCGCCAACGCCCCGCACATGCCGGTCCATCTGGGCTCGATGAGCGAGTCGATCAAGACGGTGATCGCGCGCAACGCCGACATGCGGCCCGGCGACGTGTATGTGCTGAACGATCCCTACCACGGCGGCACGCATCTGCCCGACGTCACCGTCGTCACGCCCGTGTGGGACGAGGCGCGCTCGGAGGTGCTCTTCTACGTGGCCTCGCGCGGACATCACGCCGACATCGGCGGGATCACGCCGGGCTCGATGCCGCCGTTCTCGGCCACCATCGAGGAGGAGGGCGTGCTGCTGGACAACGTCAAGCTGGTCGAAGGCGGCCGCCTGCGGGAGGAGGCGTTGATGGCGCTGCTGCGCTCGGGCCCGTATCCGGCGCGCAATCCGCAGCAGAACCTCGCGGACCTGCGCGCGCAGATCGCCGCCAATGAGAAGGGGGTGCAGGAGCTGCACGCGATGGTGCGTCAGTTCGGCCTGGCGACGGTGCAGGCCTACATGAAGCACGTGCAGGACAACGCCGAGGAAAGCGTGCGCATGGCGATCGCGCGGCTCGACCCGGCGCTCTCGCGCGACGGGCGCTTCTCGCTGCCGCTGGACAACGGCGCGAAGATCGAAGTGGCCGTGCGCATCGACCGCGAGCAGCGCTCCGCGGTGGTGGACTTCACCGGCACCTCGGCGCAGCTGCCCGACAACTTCAATGCCCCGAAGGCGGTCACGATGGCCGCCGTGCTGTACGTCTTCCGCACGCTGGTCGATGACGAGATCCCGCTCAACGCAGGCTGTCTCAAGCCCATCGAAGTGATCGTGCCCGAAGGCTCGATGCTCAACCCGCGTCCGCCGGCGGCGGTGGTGGCGGGCAACGTCGAAGTCTCGACGTGCGTCACCAACGCGCTCTACGGCGCGCTCGGCGTCTTGGCCGGCTCGCAGCCGACGATGAACAACTTCACCTTCGGCAACGAGCGCTACCAGTACTACGAGACGATCGCGGGCGGCTCGGGCGCGGGCGTCGAGATCGGCCGCGACGGCCAAGGGCGCGGCTTCGACGGCACGAGCGTGGTGCAGACGCACATGACCAACTCGCGCCTCACCGACCCCGAGGTGCTGGAGTTCCGCTATCCGGTGCGGCTGGAGCGTTTCGAGATCCGGGCGGGCTCGGGCGGTGCCGGCCGCTGGCGGGGCGGCGACGGGGCCACGCGTGTGGTGCGCTTCCTCGAGCCGATGACCGCGTCCATCCTCTCCAATGGCCGGCGGCATCCGGCCTTCGGGCTGGCGGGCGGAGCGCCCGGCGCGCCCGGCCGCAACCACGTGCTGCGTGCCGACGGCTCGCGGGAGGACCTGGGGCACATCGGCTCGGTGCCGATGGCCGCGGGCGACTGCTTCGTGGTCGAAACGCCGGGAGGGGGCGGCTATGGGGCGCCCGCCCCCGGTGCGTGATGCTGGCGCTCAAGCTCGGCCTGGTGGCGCTGTCGGTGCTGCTCGCCTCGCTGGCGGCGCGCCGCTGGGGGCACGGCGTGGCGGGGACGCTGAGCGGGTTTCCGGTGATCGCGGCGCCGATCACGCTGTTCGTGCTGTGGCAGCAGCACGAAGCCCGCACCCGCGAGATCGCGTTGGCCACGCTCGTGTGTCTGCCGGCCACCGTCGCGCACCTCATGACGTTTGCCGCCGTCATCCGCGCTGGCGGGCGGTGGGCTGTGGCGCTCGTCGCCGCCAATGGGGCCTTTCTCGCGACGGGCGGCCTGTTGGTGGCGGCGGCATGGCCGGCCGGCCCCACCCTCGCGCTGGCGGCCGGCTCCCTCGTCGCAGGGGCCGTCGTGCTGCGCGGCATGGTGAGGCAGGCGCTCGCCGCGCGGGGGCCGCTCGAGCCGCCGGCCGGCTCCGCGGGCAACCCGGCGGTGCCGCGGGTCGAACTCGGCCTGCGGATCGCCGCTGCGGTGGCTGTCGCGGCGGCGGTGATGATGGCCGCCGAGTCGCTGCCCGCATGGGCGAGCGGGCTGTTGCTCGCCGTGCCGATCACCGGCAACGTGCTGCCGTGCTTCACGGCCCCGCGCTACGGCCCGGTGGCGGTCCTGGCCCTGCTCGCCGGGTTCGTGCAGGGCCTGTTCGGTTTCGCGACCTTCTTCGTCATGCTGTACGTCGCGCTGGCGGGGGTGCCGGCCGGGGTTTCGGCCCTGCTCGCGCTGACCGCTGCGGTCGTCGCGGCCCGCGTGTCCTACCGGTACTGGTCTCGCCCCGCGGGCCGGCCGCTCGCCGGGCGCGCACCGTAAGAGGCGCGCGGCGGCCGCATGCCCGTGCTCGGCGCGTGCGGCGCACTCGGCGGCCACCGGATGCAGCCGCGCCTGCGACCGCGCGCTGCCGTGGGTTCAGCGGGCCGTCTCGGGCAGCTCGATCTTCACCTCGAGCACCTCGAGGTTGTCCTGGCGCTCGAGGTGGACCTTGATGTCGTCGGGCTTGATCGACACGTACTTGGAGATCACCTCGACCAACTCGCGCTGGAGCTGCGGCAGGTAGTTGGGGCGGCTGTCGCGCCCCGAGCGCTCGTGCGCCAGGATGATCTGCAGCCGTTCCTTGGCGACGCTGGCGGTCTTCTTCTTCTCGCCCAGCAGGAAGGACAAGAGCGACATCGTTACCTCCCGCCGAAGAGTCGTTTGAAGAAGCTGGGCTTCTCGGCCTCGACGAAGCGCAGCGGACGCTCCTCGCCGAGGAAGCGGGCGACCACGTCCTTGTAGGCCTCGGAGACGTCCGTTCCCTTGAGGTGGATCGCCGGAATGCCCTGGTTGGACGCCTGCAGCACCGCCTCCGACTCGGGGATCACCCCGATGAGGGGGATGCGCAGGATGTCCTGGATGTCCTCGAGCGAGAGCATCTGCCCATCCTGCACCCGGTGCGGGTTGTAGCGGGTGATGAGCAGGTGCTCCTTGATCGGCTCCTTGCCCTCGATCGCGCGGCGGGTCTTGGAGCTCAGCATGCCGAGGATGCGGTCGGAATCGCGCACCGACGAGACCTCCGGGTTCGTCACGACGAGCGCTTCATCGGCGAAGTGCATGGCCATGAGGGCGCCGGTCTCGATGCCCGCCGGCGAGTCGCAGACGATGTACTCGAAGCCCATCTCCGCCAAGTCGTGGAGCACGCGCTCCACGCCTTCACGGGTGAGTGCTTCCTTGTCGCGCGTCTGCGAGGCGGGCAGGATGAACAGGTTCTCGCACTGCTTGTCCTTGATCAGTGCTTGGTGGAGGTTGGCCTCGCCGTGGATCACGTTGATGAGGTCGTACACCACGCGGCGTTCGCACCCCATGATGAGGTCCAGATTGCGCAGGCCGACGTCGAAGTCGATCACGGCGGTCTTGTGGCCTTGCAGCGCAAGGCCGGAGGCGAAGCTGGCGCTGGTCGTGGTCTTGCCCACGCCGCCCTTGCCGGAGGTCACCACGATGATCTTGGCCATCAGTTCAGGTCCTTTGCTGGAGTCGGTTCGGTCGGCGGACACGCTTCCGCCGGTCAGGAGAACTTGAGCGGTTCCATCAAGAGCTTCTCGCCCACCAGGCGCACCTGCGCCGGCTTGCCGGCCACTTCCTCGGGGATGGGCGTCTCGGTGGTGCGGTAGATGCCCGCGATCGCGATGAGCTCGGGCTCGAGGCAGGTCGTGAAGATGCGCGCCTCGGTGTTGCCGCGCGCACCGGCGATCGCGCGCCCGCGCAGCGGGGCGTACACGTGGATGTGGCCGTCGGCGATCACCTCGGCGCCGAAGTTGACGGCGGCCAGCACGACCAGGTCCCCTCCCTTGGCGTACACCTGTTGGCCCGAGCGCAGCGGCTTGTCCACCACCATCGCGGCCGTCGGCGCGGCGGGCGCCGGCACATGCTGGATGACCTCGCGCACCACCTCGCGCACCCGCTCCGGTGCACTGGGAATGACCTCGGAGGCCGGCACGAGACCAGCCGCGATCGCCGCCTCGCGCTGAGCCTCGGAGCCCCCGCGCACCGCCACGGGGGCCATCTTGTGCTCGCGCAGCAGGCGCAGCAGTTCCGCAAAGGCCGGCACCGCCTCGTCGGCCTCGACGCCGGCGAGATCGACGACCACCGGGTCGCCGTCGAAGAAGTCCGGCGCATCGCCCACCCGGCGGCGCAACTCCTCGGCCAGTTGCGCGAGGTCGCAGGTCTTGAGCTGGAAGGCGACCAGCGGGAGCGAGGCGCTCTTGATCTCGAAGGCGGAAGTGGTCGAGGCAGCGGCCATGGACTGCAGTACGTCAAAGCCGCGAAGTTTACCGGGCGGCGGGGCCGACCCGGTAAGCGGAGGTGGCGTCTTGCGCGCCGAGTGCGTGCCGGAGGTGGCGTTTGGCACGCAGTGGGCGTGCCGGAGGTGGCGTTTGGCACGCAGTGGGCGTGCAGGAGGAGGCGCGTTGCAGCGCCCGGGCTCAGGCCGAGGCCTCGGCCTCGCTCTCGCGCCGAAGTTCTTCGTCGGCCGCGCGCTCGGGCTCGAGCCGGCCGGCGCCGCAGGCCCAGGCGATGCGTGCGCGGTCGAGGGCCGCCGCGCTGGGCAGCGCCGGGCGCCGCGCCAAGAGCCGGGCGGCGTAGCGCTCGATCCATTCGCCGCGTTGCAGGACGTCGTCCATCTCAGATCCTTCCTGAGTTCATTGTGACGAGCCCCAAGAGCCCGACTTGTATCCAGGCCTAACGTGCCGCAGCCGCGCCTCGCGTTACAAACCGGGGTGGGCGTGCGGGGCTCGACCGGCCCCGGGCATGCCACGTGCAGACGGCCGCCGCCATGGCGGCGCACGCCGGACGGACGTTCCGGCGCAACGAGGACTTAGGAGGTGTAGCTGATGTTCGAACCCATCGCCCAGGCCCTGGGCTCGCTCGGTATCGTCGTCGAGCCCGGGGTGGGCCACGAAGCGTTGCTGGGGTCGTCCCTGGTGATCATCGCCGGCGCGCTGCTCGGCGAGGCGGTGTTCCGCTTTCTCGGCCTGCCGCGCATCGTCGGCTATTCGCTCGCCGGCCTCGGCATGGCCCTCACCGGCCACGGCGTGGCCACGGGCTCCATGGTCGGCACGCTGCGGCTGGTGGTCGACCTCGCGTTGGCGTTGTTGCTCTTCGAGCTGGGCGCAAGGGTGCGGCTGCGCTGGCTGCGGATCAACCCCTTCCTGCTCGTCACCAGCCTCGCCGAGTCGCTGCTCACCTTCGTCGCGGTGTACTTCGCGATGCGCTACTTCGGCCTGGACGCTCCTTCATCCGCGGCGTTGGCCGTGTTGGCCATCCCCGCGTCGCCGGCGGTGATCTCGCGCGTCGCCTCGGAGCTGGGCGCAGAAGGGCAAGTCACCGAGCGCGTGACGATGATGGCCGCGTTGAACACGCTCTACGGAGTCTTCGCAGCACGCTTGCTCACCGCCTGGCTCGACCTGGACCAAGGGCAGAATCCGGTGAGCGCGGTGGTCGAGCCGCTGTACGTGCTGGTCGGCTCGTTCCTGATCGCGGGGCTGCTGGGCTACGGCGTCGCGCGCGTGGCGCGCAAGCTCGATCTGCGCAACGAGAACTCGACCCTGCTGCTCCTCGGCCTCATTGCACTGGCGCTGGCGCTCACCAAGGTGCTGGGCTTGTCCACGCTCTTGGTGCCGTTGATGGCCGGCCTGTGGCTGCGCAACACGACGGAGCGTCCCTGGGTGTGGCCCCGCCACTTCGGCACCGCCGGAGGTGTGCTGGTGCTGCTGCTCTTCGTGATCGTCGGCTCCTCGTGGTCGGTCGAGGGGCTCGCGGTGGGGGGTGGCCTCGCGCTGGTGGCGATGCTCGCGCGCTTCGCCGCCAAGGGCGTCGCGGTCCTGTCGCTCGGCTGGTTCAGCGGGCAGTCGTGGCGCCAGGGCATCGGCCTCACGCTCGCGCTCACACCCTTGTCGGCCACCGCGCTGGTGATGTACGCCGACCTGCAGGCTTCGCATGCCGGCTTTGCCGCGCAGCTGGCCCCCGTGGCCTTCAGCGCGATCGCGATGATGGAACTGATCGGTGCGCTGGCCGTGCTGCTGGCCCTGCGCGGCGCCGGCGAGATCGCGGCGCGGCGCACCTGAACCCCTAGACAGGAGGAAAGCCTCTCATGGCGCTCGAAGCCTTCTCGACGTCCCAGCCGCTCACGCTCGGTGTGGAGCTGGAGCTGGCCATCGTCAACACGCACGATTACGACCTCACCCCCAGCGCCGCCGACCTGCTGCGGCTGATGGCGCGCCGCAAGATCCCCGGCGATGTGAAGCCCGAGATGACCGACAGCATGATCGAGCTGTCCACCGGCGTGTGCACGAGCCACGACGACGCCCTCGCGCAGCTCACGCAGATCCGCGATGCGCTGGTCGAATGCGCCCGCCTCCTCAACGTCGGCTTGTCGGGCGGCGGCACACACCCGTTCCAGGACTGGAGCGAGCGGCGCATCTTCAACACGCCGCGCTTCCACATGCTGTCCGAGCTGTACGGGTACCTGTCCAAGCAGTTCACCATCTTCGGCCAGCACGTGCACGTGGGCTGCCCCGGCCCGGACGAGGCGCTGGTGCTGCTGCACGGCCTGTCGCGCTTCATCCCGCATTTCATCGCGTTGTCCGCCTCCAGCCCGTACGTGCAGGGCACCGACACCGGCTTCCACTCGGCGCGGCTCAACTCGGTGTTCGCCTTTCCCCTCTCGGGGCGCGCACCGTTCGTCACCACATGGGACGATTTCGGCACCTTCTTCGAGAAGATGACGCGCACCGGCGTCGTCAAGAGCATGAAGGACTTCTACTGGGACATCCGGCCCAAGCCCGAGTACGGCACGATCGAGGTGCGGGTGCTCGACACCCCGTTGACCATCGAGAAGGCGGCCGCGCTGGCCGCGTACATCCAGTGCGTCGCGAGCTGGCTCACCCGCGAGCGACCTTTCGAGCTGGCCGAGGACGACTACCTCGTCTACACGTTCAACCGCTTCCAGGCGTGCCGCTTCGGCCCGGAGGGCACCTTCGTCGATCCCAAGACCGGCGAGCATCGCGTGCTGCGCGACGACATCCTCTACACGATGGGGCAGATCGAACAGCATGCGATCGAGCTGAAGGCCGACGACGCCCTGCGCTACCTGCGCGGCGAGCTGCTGCGCCTTGGCAATGACGCCACCTGGGCGCGGCAGACCTACGCACGCGAGCACCTGCTCGCGGAGGTGGTGCGCCAGCAGTGCCTGCGCTGGAGCGGGGAGCTCGTCGTCTGAGTCAGTCGCCCGGGGAAACCCGGGGCCGACGGGGGAGGAGGTGTTGCGGCGGCGCTGCCAAATGGCGGGCGCCAGCCCCTCGGCGGGCCAGCTTGGTGATTTATTCGGGATTTCTGAGGTGAAAATGGCGGCTTCGTGACATTTTCCTGACAGGAGCCTCATGTCCACTCTCAGCTTTCCCATGAACTCGCTGTGGCAGCGCGCTGCCATGCTCATGGCCGGCCTGGTGCTGGCCGCCTGCGGCAAGCAGGAGCCGCCGGCTCCTGCGCCCGCTCCGGCCACCGAGGCCTCCGCCCCGGCCCCGGCGCCCGCACCCGCCAAGGTGTATGTCGTCGGCACCGACGCCGCCTATGCCCCGTTCGAGTCCCAGAACCAAAAGGGCGAAATCGTCGGCTTCGACATCGACGTGGTCAACGCCATCGCCCAGAAGGCCGGCTTCGAGGTGAAGTTCGTCAACACCCCGTGGGAAGGCATCTTCAACAGCCTGCAGCAGGGCGACCGTGATTTCCTCGTCTCGGCGATCACCATCACCGACGAGCGCAAGCAGACGATGGACTTCTCCAACCCGTACTTCGACGCGCATCAGCTGATCGCCGTGCGCGAGAACTCCAAGGTCACCAAGTTCGAAGACCTGAAGAAGCTCAAGGTCGGCGTGCAGACCGGCACCACCGGCGATGAGGTCGTGACCAAGCTGCAGGGCAAGAACAGCACCACCATCAAGCGCTTCGAGTCCACTCCGCTCGCCCTCAAGGAGCTGGAGGCTGGCGGCGTCGATGCGGTGGTGGCCGACAACGGGGTGATCGAGAACTACGTGGCCAACAACCCGCAGTCCAAGTTCAAGACGGTCAACGATGCGAGCTTCACCCCCGAGCAGTACGGCATCGCCGTGCGCAAGGGCAACACCGAGCTGCTGGAGAAGATCAACCAGGGCCTGGCGGCCATCAAGGCCGACGGCACCTACGACCAGATCTACGGCAAGTACTTCGGGGCCAAGAAGGCCGACGCCGCCGCGGCGGCCGCCTCCGGCGCCTCCAAGTGATCTCCTGATCGACTGGTAAGGACTGCCTCGTGGATTTGCGTTGGGACATCCTTTCCGGCTACGTGCCGTTGTTCGTGGCCGGGCTGTGGATGACCCTCAAGCTCACGTTCGTGGCCATCACCGCCGGCTTGGCGCTGGGGCTTTTGCTTGGGCTCGTCAGCAGCTCGCGCACCGCTCCGCCGCCCAAGTCGGTGTGGGGCCGGGCGCTGCTCAAGCCGGCACAGTGGATCACGATCGGCTACGTCGCGTTCTTTCGCGGCACACCGCTGTTCGTGCAGATCCTGCTGGTGCATTTCGCGCTGATGCCGACGCTGATCCATCCGGATCACGGCCTGCTGCTGCAGGGGCAAGCCGCGATGTCGTTCCGACAGGAGCACGGCGCGTTCTTCTCCGGGGCTCTCGCCCTCACGCTCAATGCCGGGGCGTACATCTCGGAGATCTTCCGCGCCGGCATCCAGTCGATCCACGTGGGCCAGACCCAGGCGGCCTACAGCCTGGGTCTGACGCACGGGCAGAGCATGCGCTTCGTCATCCTGCCGCAAGCGTTCCGCCGCATGGTGCCGCCGCTGGTGAACGAAGCCGTCACGCTGATCAAGGACTCGTCGCTGGTCTCGGCGATCGGCCTGGCCGAACTCGCGCTCGCCGCGCGCACGGTGGCCGGCGCCTACTCCCGCTACTGGGAGCCGTACCTGACGATCTCGGCGATCTACCTGGTGCTCACGCTGGTGCTGTCGCTGCTGGCCAAGCGGCTGGAGGCGCCTGCCCACCTGCGCGGGCGCTGAGACCCTGCTCCGGCGGCCCGGGCGCGGGGCCTGCACCCTGTTCCAAGCCGGCCTGCGGGCCGGCTTTTTCATGCCCTCTCCCGAGGTGGCGTGCCCGGACGCACGCGGGGCGCGGCGGGTGCTGGAGGCGACCACCGTGGCCCGCAGCAGCCCTTGAAAGCGGGGGAGACCGCCCCCATCTCACGCGCGCCTCATCACATCTTTCAGCCTTTGCGCCATGGAAAAGAAAACCCTGTCCTTCCAGGCCGAGGTGAAGCAGCTGCTGCACCTCGTCGCTCATTCGCTCTACTCCAACAAGGAGATCTTCCTGCGCGAGCTGATCTCCAATGCGTCGGACGCCTGCGACAAGCTGCGCTTCGAGGCGCTGAACCGCAACGACCTCTACGAAGACCAGCCCAACCTCGAGATCCACGTCACCTTCGACAAGGCGGCACGCACCATCATCGTCAGCGACAATGGCATCGGCCTGTCGGCCGAAGAAGCCATCGCCAACCTGGGCACCATCGCCAAGAGCGGCACCCGGGAGTTCATGGACAAGCTCTCCGGCGACCAGCAGAAGGACGCCCAGCTCATCGGCCAATTCGGCGTGGGCTTCTACAGCGGCTTCATCGTGGCCGACCGCATCACGGTCGAGTCGCGCCGCGCCGGCCTCGAGCCCGAGGAGGGCGTGCGCTGGAGCAGCGACGGCACCGGCGACTTCGAGGTCGAGACCATCACGCGCGAGCGGCGCGGCACCGACGTCATCTTGCATCTGCGCGAGAGCGAGACCGACTTCCTCAACCGCTGGCGCCTGAAGTCCATCATCTCGCGCTACTCCGACCACATCTCGCTGCCCATCCTGATGCGCAAGGAGGAGTGGGACAAGGACAAGGGCGAGTACGTCCTGAAAGACGAGTGGGAGACGGTCAACCAGGCCGCGGCCCTGTGGACCCGCCCCAAGGGCGAGATCACCGAGGAGCAGTACCACGAGTTCTACAAGCAGATCAGCTACGACACCGAGGCGCCGCTCGCCTACACGCACAACCGGGTCGAGGGGCGCACCGAGTACACGCAGCTGCTCTACATCCCGGCCAAGGCGCCCTTCGACTTGTGGAACCGCGACAAGCGCGGCGGCGTCAAGCTCTACGTCAAGCGGGTCTTCATCATGGACGACGCCGAGGCGCTCATGCCGGTGTATCTGCGCTTCGTCAAGGGCGTGGTCGACTCGGCCGACCTGCCGCTCAACGTCTCGCGCGAGTTGCTGCAGGAAAGCCGCGACGTCAAGGCCATCCGTGAAGGCTGCACCAAGCGCGTGCTGTCCATGCTGGAGGACCTGGCCGAGAACCAGAAGGACAAGTACGCGCAGTTCTGGACAGAGTTCGGCGCGGTGCTCAAGGAGGGCGTCGGCGAGGATCACGCCAACCGCGAGCGCATCGCCAAGCTGCTGCGCTTTGCCTCCACGCAGGCCGACGAAGGCGTGTCGCTGGCCGACTATGTCTCGCGCATGAAGGACGGTCAGGAAGCGATCTACTACATCACCGCCGACACGCTCGCGGCCGCCAAGAACAGCCCGCAGCTCGAGATCTTTCGCAAGAAGGGGATCGAGGTCCTGCTGCTGACAGACCGCGTCGACGAATGGATGCTGACGTACCTCTACGAGTTCGACGGCAAGCCGCTGCAAAGCGTCGCCAAGGGCGCGGTGGATCTGGGCAAACTCCAGGACGAGGAAGAGAAGAAGAAGGCCGAACAAGCGGCCGAGGCGTTCAAGCCGGTGCTCGAGCGCCTGAAGGAGGTGCTCAAGGACAAGGCCAAGGACGTGCGCGTGACGACCCGCCTGGTGGATTCGCCCGCCTGCCTCGTGACCGAGGAGGGCGAGATGAGCGGGCACCTGGCGCGTCTGCTCAAGCAGGCCGGCCAGAAGGCGCCCGGCGTCAAGCCCGTGCTGGAGGTCAACGCCGAGCACCCGCTCGTGCGCAAGCTGGAAGGCAACGACCGCTTCGAGGATCTGGCGCACATCCTGTTCGACCAGGCGCTGCTGGCCGAAGGCGGTCAGCTCGACGACCCGGCCGCTTACGTCAGGCGGATCAACACGCTGCTCGTCTCCTGAGCGGACCCGGAAAAAAAGCCGCCCTCGGGCGGCTTTTCGATGTGTCGTCTGGCGACGTGTCAGGAGGCTCAGTCGCGACGCTGACGGCGGCGTGCCATGAAGCCCATGGCGCCCAGACCTGCGAGCATCAGCGCGTAGGTCTCGGGTTCGGGGATCGGCACCAGGCTGATGCCCACGACGAGGTCGTCGTAGTCGGCGTCGTAGATGTGGCCGTCGTTGAAGCCCAGGATGAAGTCATACTGGCCGAAGGCCGGATTGCCGCTGGCCACCGCCTTGCCGTCTACCACCGTGTAGGTGGCATAGCCCGACGAAGGACCCCCGTTGGGCACCGTCTCACCGTCCGTCACGTCCTTGAACAGGAAGCTCAGCAGGCCGGCGCCGACGTTCGTCGTGAACGACGAGCCCACGGTGGTGGACTTGTTGTCGATGACGAGCTCGCCGAAGCTCAGCGTGTTGTGGTGCCAAGCGTCGTCCTTGCCCAGGAACGTGATGCTCAACGTGCCGCCGACGCCTGCATCGAGCAGGCCGTTGAGGATGCCGCTCGACAGCGTGCCGGTGAAGGTCGCGGGGGTGCCGTTGTAGCCGGTGAAGCCCGACGGATCAGGTCCCGAGACCGACAGTTGCGCGCTGGCTGCCGTGGTCATCGCGGCGAGCCCGAGCGCGAGTAGGTGTTTTTTCATGCAGTTCCTCCTGAAGATGAAAACCCATGGTTGGGCACGTTATGCGTGGGGCAGGAGGAGCGTATGAGGAGCGAGCGGGCCCTTCAGCCCTCGGTTCGGGGGGCGGGGGTGATTGCCCCCGGGCATTGCGATTGCTGCAACGCTTACAGAAGCGAGCTCCACTCGTCCATGGCGTCGCACTGATCCCTCAAGCGCGAGGTCTGCTCGGCCCAGTAGTTCGAGGAGCCGAACCAGGGAAAGGCGGCGGGAAACGCCGGATCTTCCCAACGACGGGCGAGCCAGGCGCTGTGATGCAGGATGCGCAGCGTGCGCAGCGCTTCGACCAGGTGCCATTGGCCCCGATCGAGTTCGCTGAAATGTTCGTAACCCCTCCACACATGCGAAAGTTGCATTCGCATGCCATTCGCGTTGCCCGACAACAACATCCACAGGTCCTGCATGGGAGGGCCATTGCGGGCATCGTCGAGGTCGACGAAGTGCGGGCCCGCCTGCGTCCACAGCAGGTTGCCGCGGTGCACGTCACCGTGCAGGCGCACTGCGCGCCCGGGGCCGGCCTGCTCGAAGCACCGCTGCACCCGCTCCAGGGCGCGCTCGGCCGCCGCCCGCCACGCCGGCTGCGCGTCGGGCGGCACGATGTCGTGGGCCAACAGCCAATCGCGCGGCTCGACGCCGAAGGTCTGTATGTCCAGGCTCGGGCGTGCCACGAAGGGGCGCCTGCGTCCCACCGCGTGCAGCCGTCCCAGGAAGCGACCGATCCACTCCAGCGTGGCCGGGTCCTCCAGGTCCGGCTCGCGCCCGCCCCGGTACGGGCTCACGCTGAACCGGAAGCCCGCGTGGCGGGCGAGCGTGCCGGTGCTGCCCAGGTCCAACGGCGCGACCACCGGCACCTCGGCCTGCACGAGCTCGTGCGCAAAAGCGTGCTCCTCCAGGATCTGGTCGTCGCTCCACCGATCCGGGCGGTAGAACTTGGCCACCACGCGGCTGCCGTCTTCCAGCCACACCTGGAAGACGCGGTTCTCATACGAGTTGAGCTGGAGCAGGCGGCCGTCGCCGCGCAGCCCGACACCGTCGAGCGCGTCGAGCACGACGTCGGGCGTCAGGGCCTCGAAAGGATGGGCGGAAGAGTGCATTGCGCCATGTTAGGCCCGCGATCGCGCGGGCGGCTCAGGCGGCCCCTCTCACTCGCTGGCCGGCCGTCCGAGCCGGGCGAGCTGGCGCCGCACCTCGCCAATGGCCTCCATCAGCCGGCCCAGCCGCTGCGCGTTGCGCTTGAGGCCGTAATCGACTTCGGCGGCCTGGCTTTCGACCAGCTCCTCGACGCGGGTGGCCAGCGTCTCGGGGGGCAGTCTCAAGTAGGCTTCGGCCTCGCCGCCGTCGCGCTCGACGGTGGCACCCGCATTGCGCGCGATGCGCAGCATGGCGGTGTTCTCGCTGAGCGCGTGGATGTAGAGCGTGTCGATGCGCCGGTTGCGCGCATGCATCACCGCCCGATCGAAGAGGCGCGCGCCGTAGCCGCGGCCGCGGGCGTGCTTGGCCACCGAAACGCCGAACTCCGCCATCGACGGTCCGCCTGCGCGGGCCGGAAGGTAGGCGAGGTGGGCGATCGCGATCAGCTCGAGCCGGCGGTTGAAGATGCCGAACACCTCGTCGCGCTGGAAGTCCAGCGAGGCGACGTACTTCTCGATCTGCGCGTCGGTGGCCTGGTAACCGAACCGCAGGTAGCGGTCGTGCGGGTCCAGGGCCAGCAGGTGGGCCAGGATGCGGCTGCGATGCCGGGGCGCGAGCGAACGGATCGGCACCCACGACCAGCCCGCATCCTGCGGGGCGCGGCCCGAGGCGCGGGGGCGCTCGTGGCGCCCGACGCCGAATCGGGGTTGTGCAAGGATGTCGCCGGGAAATCCCATGTCGATCGCCTCGAAGGCTCCATGCCTAGGGTTAACCCTAATGATACCCGAAGGGGTCCCCCGGCGTACCGGATCGCCGTTACATGCCTGCCGCAATCGTGCAGTCGCTCACGCCGAGCGCGCGTTGGCGCGGCAAGAGGCCCGATTGCTGCGGCAAGCATGCGCCCGCTATAATCGCCGGCTTCCCCGCCATCGGCTTCGGGGAGGGGTGCGCGCACCTTGGCAGTGGGGGCTTGGAATCCAAGCCCGCCTCTATGCCGAGCTGCGGTGCGCATCCCCGGTGCCTGAGAGGCTGCCCTCAGAAGCAGCACCGACCGCACCGCCGCGTCTTTCGGGTCGCAAAGCCGGTTCACTTTCCTCCAGGACTCTACGCATGAAAACCTTCAGCGCCAAGCCGGCCGAGGTGCAGCGTGAGTGGTATGTGATCGATGCCACCGACAAGGTGCTCGGACGAGTGGCCAGCGAAGTCGCTCTCCGCCTGCGTGGCAAGCACAAGGCCATCTACACGCCCCACGTCGACACCGGCGACTTCATCATCGTCGTCAACGCCGACAAGATCCGCGTCACCGGCAACAAGGCCGAAGACAAGGTCTACTACCGCCATTCCGGCTACCCGGGCGGGATCTACGCGACCAAGTTCAAGGACATGCAGGCCAAGCATCCCGGCCGCGCGCTCGAGAAGGCGGTCAAGGGCATGCTGCCGAAGGGCCCCCTCGGCTATGCGATGTTCAAGAAGCTGAAGGTGTATGCCGGTGCCTCGCACCCGCACACCGCCCAGCAGCCCAAGACGCTGGAAATCTAAGGAGCGGCGATGATCGGCAATTGGAACTACGGCACCGGCCGCCGCAAGTCGTCGGTGGCGCGGGTGTTCATCAAGAAGGGCACCGGCCAGATCGTGGTCAACGGCAAGCCCGTGGAGCAGTACTTCGGTCGTCAGACCTCGATCATGGTCGTCAAGCAGCCGCTGGTCCTCACGGGCCACGAGGGGGCGTTCGACATCAAGGTCAACGTCCACGGCGGTGGCGAGTCGGGCCAGGCGGGCGCGGTGCGCCACGGCATCACCCGTGCGCTGATCGACTACGACGCCGGGCTCAAGCCCCAACTGAGCCAGGCCGGCTTCGTCACCCGCGATGCCCGTGAGGTCGAGCGCAAGAAGGTGGGTCTGCACAAGGCCCGTCGCCGCAAGCAGTTCAGCAAGCGCTGACGCTCCGGCGCCCCAGGGCGGGCCGTCCCGGGTGGGTTCGGCTCGCGCCCTCGGCGAGTCGCTCGTTTCGGCTCGTGCCCGGATTTCGAAAGCCGCCTTCGGGCGGCTTTCGTGCTTGTGGTGCTTCTAGAATCGTCGTTTCTGCGCTCGCGGTTCGCGGGCTTGCTTGGAGGTCGTGATGATCAAGGTCGGTATCGTCGGGGGCACGGGCTACACCGGGGTCGAGCTGTTGCGCCTGCTCGCGCAGCATCCCGAGGCGCAGGTGGTCGCCATCACCTCGCGCAAGGAAGCCGGCATGCCGGTGGCCGACATGTACCCCTCGCTGCGGGGGCGCGTCGATCTGGCCTTCGTCACCCCCGATGAGGCACGCCTCACCGAATGCGACGTGGTGTTCTTCGCCACCCCGCACGGCGTGGCGATGTCGCAGGCGCGCGAGCTCCTCGCCGCCGGCGTCAAGCTCATCGACCTCGCGGCCGACTTCCGCCTCAAGGACGTGTCCGAGTTCGAGCGTTGGTACGGCATGCCGCACGCCTGCCCGGACATCCTCGCCGAGGCCGTGTATGGCCTGCCGGAGCTCAACCGCGAGGCCATCCGCCGGGCGCGCGTGATCGGCAATCCGGGCTGCTACCCCACCAGCGTGCAGCTCGGCTTTGCGCCGCTGCTGCGCACGCCGGGCCTGGTGGATGCGGCGCATCTCATCGCCAACTGCGCCTCCGGCGTGTCGGGCGCCGGACGCAAGGCCGAGGTGCACACACTGCTGGCCGAGGCGAGCGACAACTTCAAGGCCTACGGGGTCAAGGGCCACCGCCACGGGCCGGAGATCAACCAGCAGTTGCGCCAGATCGCTGGCGTGCCGGCCGGCTCGCCGGAGGTGAACTGCCTGTTCGTGCCGCACCTGATCCCGGCCATCCGCGGCATTCATTCGACCTTGTATGCACGGCTGACCCCGCAGGGGCAGGCGGCCGACCTGCAGGGGCTGTTCGAGGAGTTCTACCGGAACGAGCCTTTCGTGGACGTGATGCCCCCGGGCTCGGCCCCGGAGACCCGCTCGGTTCGGGCCTCGAACTTCGTGCGCATCGCGGTGCACAAACCCATGCCGGACCTCGCGATGGTGCTGGTGGTGGAGGACAACCTCACCAAAGGCGCCTCGGGCCAGGCGGTGCAGTGCATGAACCTGATGTTCGGGCTGGAGGAAACCGTCGGGTTGCTGCAGGTGCCGGTGTTGCCTTGAGTCCTGCGGGCAGCGGCCAGGGGGGCACGACGCCCGCAGCCCCGTACCGAAAGCCCGTGCGGGTGCCAGGTGAAGGCCGCTGTGGGATGATTCGCTTGAAAGCGCGGCGCGTGGCCGCATTTTCCCGATTGCCCGGGGAGGGCGCCCGCCCGCAGGTCCGCGCGAGCCGATCCGCTCGCCGATAATGAGGGCAGCCTTTCCCGACCGCCAGGAGTCCGCATGAGCGCAGCAGCCGAAACCCTTTCCACCCCCGTCGCCGAGGAGATGCCGGCGCCCATCATCTTCACCGACAGCGCGGCCCAGAAGGTCAAGCAGCTGGTCGATGAGGAGGGCAACCCGGAGCTCAAGCTGCGCGTCTTCGTGCAAGGCGGCGGCTGCTCGGGCTTCCAGTACGGCTTCACCTTCGACGAGATCGTCAACGAGGACGACACGAAGATGGAGAAGAACGGCGTGACGCTGCTCATCGACGCGATGAGCCTGCAATACCTGATCGGCGCCGAGATCGACTACAAGGAAGACCTGGAAGGCGCTCAGTTCGTCATCAAGAACCCGAACGCGACCACCACCTGCGGGTGCGGGTCGAGCTTCTCGGTCTGATCGACGCTCGGCGCCACACGCGCGAGAAGCCGCCTGCGGGCGGCTTCTTCGTTTCTCGTCGCCCCACTCGTCTACGGCGCGTAGACGCCCCCCAGGAGCCGAGGACCGGCGGCGCCGGTGACTTCCGGCAAGTTGCCGGGCCGCCCCTCCATGCGCTCGCGCGCCAGCCAGGCGAAGGCGGCGGCCTCGACTTGCAGGGGCGGCAAGCCCCGCTCATCGCTCGTGACCACGCGGCAGCCGGGCAGCAAGGCGGCCAGACGCGACAGCAGGTGCTCGTTGTAAGCCCCCCCGCCGCAGACGACCAGTTCGGCAGTGGCCGGGGCGTGCCGGCGCAGCTGCGCCGCACAGCACGCGGCGGTGAACTCGCACAGCGTGGCCTGCACGTCCTCGGGTGCCAGGGCCGGCAAGGCGTCCAGCCGCTCCTGCAGCCAGTTCGCGTGGAACAGGTCGCGGCCCGTGCTCTTGGGCGGCGGCAGGGCCAGCCAGGGCTCGGCGTACAGCAGCGTCAGCAGCGCCGGAGCCACCCGGCCGCTCGCTGCCCAGCGGCCGCCCGCGTCATAGGGCTGGCCCAGCTGGCGCTCGCACCACAGGTCCATCAGCACGTTGCCCGGGCCGCAGTCGAAGCCGAGCACCGGGCCTGTGGGCGGCAGCAAGGTGAGGTTGGCGATGCCGCCCACGTTGAGAACGGCCACTTCGCGGTCCGCCCGGGCGAACACGCCGCGGTGGAAGGCGGGGGCGAGCGGGGCGCCCTGGCCGCCAGCGGCCACGTCCCGGGAGCGGAAATCGGCTACCACGGCGATGCCGCTCAGCTCGGCGAGCAACGAGGGCTGGAAGAGCTGGATCGTGTAGCCGGTGCCGTCGAACTCGCCCGGCCGGTGGCGCACCGTCTGCCCGTGAGCGCCGATGGCGACGATCTCGTCGGGGCGCAGGCCGGCCGCCTGCAACAGGTCCTGCACCGCCTGCGCGTATCGGCGTGCCAGGCCGTTGGCGGCGAGCGCCGCGCGATGGAGTTCGTCCGGCCCCGGGGTGTTCAGGGCGAGCAACTCGGCCTTGAAGGCCGGGTCGAAGGGGCGCGCGGCGTGCGCGAGGACCTGCAGCGCACCTGCTTCGCCAAAGCGCGCCAGCACCCCGTCCACGCCGTCCAGCGAGGTGCCGGACATCAGGCCGATGTAGAGGCCGGTGCGAGCGGTCACTCGGCGCTGGCCAGCTGCTGCTGAGCGGCGGCGACCGCCAGTTGGGCCTTGAGCGTCTGCGCGTGGGCGAGGAAGCGCTCGCGCATGGCCGGCGACAAGGTGTAGGTTTCGGACGATCGGGCGACGCGCAGCGGATCGACCTGCTCGCCGCGCTCGCGGAACTCGAAGTGCAGGTGAGGGCCCGTGGCCCAGCCGGTGGCGCCCACCGCACCGATGCGCTGGCCTTGCTCGACGCGCTGGCCCTTGCGCACGTCGATGCGGCTCAGGTGCGCATAGACGGTCACGCGGTCTGCGCCGTGCTTGATGTAGACGACGTTGCCGTAGCCGTTCTGCACGCCGGCGAAGTCCACCACGCCGTCACCCACCGTGCGCACCGGTGTGCCGGTCGGGGCGGCGTAGTCCACGCCCAGGTGGCGGCGCCAGGTCTTGTGGATCGGGTGGAATCGCATCGCGAACCCCGACGTCATCCGGGAGAACTCCATCGGCGAGGACAGGAAGGCGCGCCGCATGCTCTGGCCGTTGAAGTCGAAGTAGCCGCCCTTGCCGCCCGGCTCCTGGTACCACACGGCCTCGAACGTCTTGCCGTTGTTGGTGAACTGGGCCGCCAGCACCCGGCCGGCCGCCTGATTCCAGGTGACGGGCTCGCCGTCGGCTTCGAGGGCTTCGTAGAGCACCGTGAACCGGTCGCCGCGGCGCAGGTCGCGCCGGAAGTCGATCTCGTTCGAGAAGATCTCGGCGAGCTGGGTCGCCACCGTGTCCGGGATGCGGGCGGCGTCGGTCGCCGCGAAGAGCGAGCTGTGGATCACCCCGCCGCCCAGACGCACGCGGGCGGCGAGGGGGGCCTGCTCCTTGGTGACCTTGAAGGACTCGCCTTCGCGCGTGATCGAAAGCCGCGTGAAGTGGGTCGAGAACTGCGTGTCCTTCTCGGCCGGGTAGCGCACCACCAGCTGGCGCAACTGCCCCAGCTCGCCGGCGGTGGCCTGCACCATCTTGCCGGGGCGGCCCTGCAACACCAGCCGACCCAGCGGGTCCTGGCGCAGGAAGGCCGCGGCGGCGGCGTCGGTGACGCCCAGCCGGGTCAGCAGCGTGTCGGCCGTGTCGCTCGCGCGGGTGAGGTCGTTGCGGTTGAGTTCGAGGACGTGGTCGTTCAGCGCCTCGATCTGTTCATCGATCGGCAGGGGCTGCACCTCCTCGGCGATGAGGCGGCGGGGCAGGTCCGCGGCGTCGGGAGCGAGCGGCGCCACGCCGAAGGCGGTGATGCCGGTCCCGAGCAGCAGCGTGAGGATGGCGGCCGTGATGCCGCGGCGATGCTCGTGTGCCCAGGCCATCGCCCGACCGAACCCGCGCTCCAAGGACTCCAAGGTGTCGTTCACTGGATGCGTCTTGTGTTAAACGTGGGAGCGTCCCGTGGGGCGCCCCGATGAACCCTCGCTTCGTGGTGACGTTGCCGTCACTTCTGCGAGGCCGCCGATCCGGCCATGTGCCGGCCGCCGTGCCTTCGCGCCGGGAGCCGGGGCAGGCCTGTCACCCGCCGTGGCCGAACAGCATCGGTCGCGGGGTGGGCCCACCGACAGCCCCTAGAATGCCGAAGCACCGATAGCCAGGGGATTGAGTGCGGCGGAGTATAGAGCCGCCACCCCCTTTGCCCCTACTGAAAAACCCCCTATGTCCTCGGTTACATCTCAGCCTTCCGCCGCGGCTCCCGCGCAAGATTTGTCATCGCCGGCCCCGAAATACCCGATCACGGACAAAGTTCGGGAGGCCATGAACATCTCGTTACGCGGCTGTGAGGAGTTGTTGCCCGAAACGGAGTGGCTGCACAAACTCGCGCGGGCTGAAGCAACAGGCGTGCCACTTCGTATCAAGCTGGGCCTGGACCCCACTGCGCCGGACATCCACCTCGGCCACACGGTGGTCCTGAACAAGATGCGGCAGCTCCAGGACCTGGGGCACACGGTGATCTTCCTGATCGGGGACTTCACCTCGATGATCGGCGACCCGTCCGGGCGCAACACCACCCGCCCGCCGCTGACCGCCGAGCAGATCAAGGCGAACGCCGAGACCTACTACAAGCAGGCGAGTCTGGTGCTGGACCCGGAGAAGACCGAGATCCGCTACAACTCCGAGTGGAGCGATGCGCTGGGCGCGCGGGGCATGATCCAGCTCGCCGCGAAGTACACCGTCGCGCGCATGATGGAGCGCGACGACTTCACCAAGCGCTTCAAGGCCGGCACCCCCATCTCGATCCACGAGTTCCTGTATCCGCTGATGCAAGGCTACGACTCCGTGGCGCTGCGCGCCGATCTGGAGCTCGGCGGCACGGACCAGAAGTTCAACCTGCTCATGGGACGCCACCTGCAGCAGGAGTACGGGCAGGAGCCGCAGTGCATCCTCACCATGCCGCTGCTCGAGGGCCTGGACGGCGTCGAGAAGATGTCCAAGTCCAAGGGAAACTACGTGGGCATCACCGAGCCGGCGAACGACATGTTCGCCAAGCTCTTGTCGATCAGCGACGAGCTGATGTGGAAGTACTTCACGCTGCTCAGTTTCCGCTCGGAGGCCGAGATCGCCAAGCTCCGGCGGGAGGTGGCCGATGGGCGCAATCCCAAGGAGGTGAAGGTGCTGCTGGCCAAGGAGATCACGGCCCGCTTCCACAGCGCCCGCGCGGCCGACGAGGCCGAGGCGGACTTCAACCTGCGCGCGCGAGGGGGCGTGCCGGACGAGATCCCCGAGGTGAGCCTGCCGGGCGCGCCGCTGGCCATCGGTGCGCTGCTCAAGCAGGCCGGGCTTGCGCCTTCCACCAGCGAGGCCCTGCGTCTGGTCGACCAGGGCGGCGTGCGCGTGGATGGGGCGGTGGTCTCAGACCGGGCCCTGAAGCTTTCGAGCGGCACGTACGTGGTGCAGGTGGGCAAGCGCAAGTTCGCGCGCGTGACGCTGGCCTGAGCCTCCGTCGGTGAAGATCCAGCGCTATCTGCATCTGTCGGTCGCCGCGGCGGTGGCCACCATCGCGCTCAAGACGGGCGCCTGGTGGGTGACCGATTCGGTGGGGCTGCTGTCCGATGCGCTGGAATCGGTGGTGAACCTCGCCGCGGCGCTCTTTGCGCTGTGGATGGTGAGCGTCTCCCAGCGGCCGGCGGATTCGGAACACCACTACGGACATGCCAAGGCCGAGTACTTCTCGAGCGCCTTGGAAGGCCTGTTGATCTTCCTCGCGGCCCTGGCCATCATGGTGGCGGCGGTGGACCGGCTGCTGCGGCCTCAGCCGCTGGAAACCCTGGGCCTCGGCATGGCCCTGAGCGTGCTGAGCTCGTTCATCAACGCGGGCGTCGCCTGGATGCTCATGCGCGCCTCTCGGGAGCATCACTCGATCGCGCTCGAGGCCGACGCACGGCACCTGATGACCGACGTGTACACCTCGGCCGGGGTGGTGGCGGGGCTCCTGCTCGTGCCCGTCACCGGCTGGCAGTGGCTGGACCCGGTGTTGGCGATCGCCGTCGCGCTGAACATCGTGCGCGAAGGCGCTTCCTTGCTCTACCGTTCGGCCCACGGGCTGATGGACCGCGCCCTGGACCCCGAGGAGCAGCGTCAGATCGAGGCCGTCATCGCCGCCCACGTGCAGGGGTGGGCCGCCGATGGGGTGCGCGCGGACGACTTGCGCACGCGGCGCGCCGGGCGGCATCGCTTCTGCGAACTGCACTTGCACGTGCCCGAGCAATGGAGCGTGGGCCGGGCGATGCAGTTGCGGCAGACGCTCGCCGCCGCGCTGATCGAGCGGGTGCCCGGGCTGCGGGTGACGATCGAGCTCGCCCCCGTGGCCGCGGAACCGCTGGCCGCGCAGCCGGGCACCGGGCACGACCCGATCGAGGAGGGCTGAGGTGCTGGCGCTGGTGCAGCGGGTGGCCGAAGCGCGCGTCGAAGTGGCGGGCGAGGTGGTGGGCGCGATCGGCCGGGGGCTGCTCGTCTTCGTGTGCGCCGAGCCGGGCGACACCGAGGCCCAGGCGGACCAGCTGGTCGCCAAGCTGCTCAAGCTGCGCATCTTCTCGGACGAGGCGGGCAAGATGAACCGCAGCGTGCAGGACGTCGGAGGCGGCCTGCTGATCGTCTCGCAGTTCACGCTGGCCGCCGACACCTCGGGCGGGAATCGTCCGAGCTTCGCCGGGGCGGCGCCGCCGCAGCAGGGGCGGCAGCTCTACGAGCATGTGGTGTCGCGCTTGCGCGCTGCGCATCCGCAGGTTGCCACCGGCCGTTTCGGCGCCCACATGCAGGTGCACCTCGTCAACGACGGGCCGGTGACGATACCGCTGCGGTTCGCCGCCGAAGGGGCGTGACGCCCGCCTGCCGGGCGGCCATGAAAAAGGCCGCCCGAAGGCGGCCCGTGCGCGCTGCGGCCCACCGCCTTGGCGGCGTGGCCGGCCCGCTCAGTCGGCGTACTGGCCTGCGGCCTTGATGACCGGGCCCCACTTGTTGATCTCGGCTTCCACGAACTTCTTGTGATCCGCCGGATTGACGCGGTTGTCCGTCACCACCACCGCACCGAGCGATTCCTGGCGCTTCAGGAACTCGGGGTCCTTCAGCGCCGTCTTGAGGGCGGCATTGAGCTTGTCGAGGACAGGCTTGGGCGTGCCCTTGGGCGCGTACAGCCCGTGCCAGATCGTGACGTTGAATCCCTTGAGTCCCGACTCGTCGAGGGTGGGCAGGTGCTTGAGCGCCGGCGTGGCCAGGCGCTTCGCCGTGGTCACGGCATAGGCCTTCACCTTGCCGCCCTCGATCTGCGTGGTGGTGTTGGTGGTCTGGTCGCACATCAGATCGACCTGGCCGCCGATCAGGTCGGTCATCGCGGGGCCGGTGCCCTTGTACGGCACGGTGGTCATGTCGATCTTGAGGGTGGACATGAACAGCAGGCCGCACAGGTGCGAGGCCGAGCCGAGGCCCGCGTTGGCCAGGTTGATCTTGCCCTTGTTGTCGTTGAGCCACTTGAGCAGCTCGGCGTAGTTGTTGGCCGGCAGCGTGGGACGGCCGATCAGCGTCATCGGCACTTCGTTGATGAGGCCGATGTACTCGAAGTCCTCCAGCGTCTTGTACTGGAGGTTGCGGTACAGCGCGGGCGAGGTGGCCATCGCCACGTGCGCCAGCAGGATCGTGTAGCCGTCCGGTGCGGCCTTGGCGACCTTGGTGGCGCCCAGGGTGCCGCCGGCGCCCGCGACGTTCTCAATGATGATCTGGCCCCCCAGCGCCTTGCGCATGGTGTCGGCCAGGTCGCGCGCCACCTTGTCGGTCGGCCCGCCCGCCGCGAACGGAACGACGAAGGTCACCGGCTTGGTGGGGTAGTCCTGAGCGTAGGCTGCCCCGGAGGTCAGGGCCGCGACCGCGGCGGCCATCAGCAGACGTTTCATGCGTGTCTCCTAAGCGGAAAGGGACTCTCGGTGCGAGTCCGAAAGACCGGCCGATGCTAAGGGCCGGGCGCCCCCGCCGCCCGGTGGGAACTACGTAAGGAGCGCCCCTAGGTCCGGCGCGCTGCGCTTCTATATGTGTAGCAGTGATTTGGGAATTCCGAAAGTGTATTGGACGTCCATAAGGGCGGTGTCTACCCTCGCTCCATCGCATCAGGAGAGCAGTCATGGCAGGCATCAGGGCATCCGGGAAGAGCGCGCTGAGCGCGTGGGCGGCCGTGGCCGTCATGCTCTGGGCCGGCGCCGCCCATGCGGAGCCGGTGTCTGCGGCTCATGCGCGCGAAGCACTGGCCTCCGGCGCGATCGCGTGGGACGTACGGGCGCCCGCGGCGTATGCGCAGGGCCACCTGCCGGGGGCCGTGTCGGCGCGCGTCGACAGCCTGGACCTGGCCGCTCTGGAGGCGCTCGTCAGCGCCCGGGGCATCGACCTTTCGCGCGGCGTGGTGGTGTACGGCCTGCCGGGCGATGAGGGGGCTGCGCGTCTGCATGCGCGGCTGGAGAGCGTGTCTCCGGGCAAGGTGTACTGGCTGGTGGGCGGGCTCGAGGAATGGCAGCTGGCCGGGGGGAAGGTCAGCCGGGAGGTGGCGGTGCGGGCCCCGGTGCCGCAGCGTCTCGTGGTGCGCGACGACAACGAGCGCGACCTGCGCATGGCGGCGCATGCCTTGCGCCGCCCGCACCCCTTCGCCCTGTGGGAGGTCGCGGGCGCCCGCTGAGGCGAGCGTACGCGCAAGACCTCACCAGACCCCCAGACCGCACCAGACGAAAGGGCGCCCCCAGGCGCCCTTTTCTTTTCTACTCGTAGCGGCGGGCGTCCTCGATCACTTTGCCGTCATTGGGCAGGGTGCCCGGGGCACACAGCTCGACCTCGCCGCGCAGCTTGGTCACCTCGCGCAGCGTCTGCGCGATGCGCTCGGCCAGCCCTTGCGCCGGGGAGGCCACTTCGGCGCGCAGGGTCATCCGGTCCTGAGCCATCTCGCCCGAGACCACGAGCCGCGCGCGCCCGATCTCGGGATGACGGCGGGCGACGTCGGCGATCTGCGAGGGGTGGACGAACATGCCGCGCACCTTGGCGGTTTGGTCGGCCCGGCCCATCCAGCCTTGGATGCGCGTGTTCGTGCGGCCGGTGGGGCAGCGTCCGGGCAGGACGGCCGACAGGTCGCCGGTGCCGAAACGGATGAGGGGGTAGTCGGGGTTGAGGGTGGTGACGACCACTTCTCCCACCTCGCCTTCGGCCACCGGGTCGCCGGTGCCGGGACGCACGATCTCGACGATCACGTGCTCGTCGAGCACCAGCCCTTCGCGCGCCGGGGTTTCGTAGGCCACCAGGCCGAGGTCCGCCGTGGCGTAGCACTGGAAGGCCTGCACGCCACGCTCCGCCAGCCAGTCGCGCAGCGAGGGCGGAAACGCCTCGCCGGAGACCAAGGCCTTGCGCAGCCAGGGCAGCCCGATGCCGGCTTCGGCCGCCTTGTCCAGGAGGATCTTCAGAAAGCTCGGCGTCCCGGCGTAACCCTGGGGCTTGAGCTCGCTGATCGCCTGCAACTGCAGCTCGGTGTTGCCCACGCCACCGGCGAAGACGGTGCACCCGATGGCGTGGGCGCCCGTTTCCATCATCGAGCCGGCGGGCGTCAGGTGATAGCTGAAGCTGTTGTGGATGAGGTCACCGGCGCGGAAGCCGGCCGCGTAGAGCGCGCGGGCCATGCGCCAGTAGTCGGCGGCCGCGCCTTCGGGCTCGTACAGGGGGCCGGGCGACTGGAACACGCGACGCGCTCCGCGCCCGGGACCCTGGCCGCGCCAGCCGACGGTGGCGAAACCGCCGAACACATCGTCGGCGCGCCGCGCCTTCTGGCGCTCCAGCAGCTCGTGCTTGCGCACCACCGGCAGTCGGGCGAGGGCCGCGCGGGACGTGATGGCGTCGGGGTCCACCTCGTGCAGCAGTTCGGCGTAGGCGGGGGCCTGCGCGCGCGCATGCGCGATCTGTGCCGGCAGCGCAGCGAAGAGGGCGCGCTCGCGCTGCTCGGGGTCGCGGCATTCGAGGTCGTCGTAGTAGGGGGCGGGTTCCGGCATGGCCTGGAGCTCCTTCGGTCTCATTCGTCCTCGTTCCAGCGCGCGAGACGGCGCCGAACGTCTTCCGTGAACCGGCGCACGTCGGCCCCGCTCGCCAGGCGCCGGTCCTCCCAATGCGGTGTGCGGGCCGGCCGCTCGACCACCTTCGCGCGGATGCAGTCCGGCTCGAGCGTCAGCAAGACGACGGGGTGCCCGCGGTACTCGAACGAGTCGCCGCGCGCGGTCAGACCCCGCAACTCGCGCAGGTCGCGGCGCAGTTTCACGATCGCCTCGTCCGGTTTGAAGGGCGGCAACGCGAAAGAGAAGTCGTCCGTCGTCATGGAAGCACCTTGCACCTGGGCACATGGGTCGTGCCGGCGGGTCGGTTCGTCCTCGGATTCGGGCCCGGCCTGCGTCCGCCGGCCAGCCTCGCCTGATTCATGACAGCCAGCGCTTGCGGCGCTTGTAGCTCTTGACGTCGCGGAAGCTCTTGCGGTCGCCGCCGCCCATGCCGAGGTAGAACTCCTTGACGTCTTCGTTCTCGGCCAGGTCCTTGGCCGTGCCGTCCATCACGACGCGGCCGTTCTCGAGGATGTAGCCGTAGCTGGCGTAGCGCAGCGCGACCCGGGTGTTCTGCTCGGCCAGCAGGAAGGTGACCCGCTCCTTGACGTTGAGGTCCTTCACGATCTCGAAGACCTCCTCGACGATCTGAGGGGCAAGACCCATCGACGGCTCGTCGAGCAGCACCATCTTCGGATTGGCCATCAGCGCGCGGCCGATGGCGCACATCTGTTGCTCGCCGCCCGAGGTGTACGCGGCTTGCGAGTGGCGGCGCGTCTTCAAGCGCGGGAAGTAGGTGTAGACCTTCTCCAGCGTCTCGGCGATGGCCGCCTTGCCGTCGCGCCGGGTGTAGGCGCCGGTCAGGAGGTTCTCCTCGATCGTCAGGTGGCCGAAGCAGTGGCGGCCTTCCATGACCTGCACCACGCCCCGGTGCACCAGGTCGGCCGGGGTGAGTTTTTCGATGCGCTCGCCGCGCAGCTCGATCGAGCCTTTGGTGACCTCGCCGCGCTCGCCGGCCAGCAGGTTGCTCACCGCCCGCAAGGTCGTCGTCTTGCCCGCGCCGTTGCCGCCCAGCAGCGCGACCACGCTGCCTTCGGGCACCTGCAGCGACACGCCCTTGAGCACGAGGATCACGTGGTTGTAGATCACCTCGATGCCGTTGACGTTGAGTAGCACGTTGCTCATGCAAGTTCCTCTGCCGTGGGGCCGGCAGCCGCGAGGCTGCCCGGTCCATTTCGAGTGTCGCCTCTGGACCGGCACGGCCGGTCCAGAGGCGGCGCCCCCTCGAGGGGGCGCGGCGCGAGCCGCGACGGGGTGGATCAGGACTGGCAGTCCTGCGGCGTGCGGCGGGTCAGCTTCTTTTCGTTGGCGTACTTGTCGGCCGCGGCGCGCACCATCGGGCGGATGATCTGTTCGTCCGCCTGGTACCAGTCGGAGCTGAAGTTCCACTTGCTGCCGTCCCAGGTGTGCACGCGGGCCCAGGTCGACCCCATGTGGTCCTGGCACGAGGTGCTGATGGGCCGCAACACGCCATTGAAGCCCAGCGCGTCGAGCTTCTTCTGGTCGAGCGCGAGGTTCTCCAAGCCCCAGCGCACCTGTTCGCCCGTCATGACCTTGCCCTTGCCGAAGCGCTCCTGCGCGCGGCGCACGGCTTCCACCGCCAGCATCTGGATGATCACGCCGCGGGTGTAGAGCACGGAGCCGACCTCTTCCTTGGGGCCGGTGCCCATGCCCTTGCCGTGCACATGCTTCAGGATGTCCTGGATCACCTTGGGCTGTTGGCCGTAGCCGTTGAGCGCCAGCGCGTTGTAGCCCTTGGCGCCTTCGCCGACGTCCTTCACGTCGGGTTCCGCCCCGGCCCACCACACGCCGTACATCTTCTCGCGCGGGTAGCCGGTGGCCTGCGCTTCCTTCAGGGCGGTGGAGTTCATCACCCCCCAGCCCCACAGCAGCACGTAGTCGGGGCGCTGCTGGCGCACCTGCAGCCAGGCGGACTTCTGCTCGACACCCGGCGCGGTGACCGGGATCTTCAGCAGCTCGAAGCCGTGCATCTTGGAGCGTTCCTCAAGCAGCGGGATGGGCTCCTTGCCGAACGGCGAGTCGTGATAGACGAGGGCGATCTTCTTGCCCTTGAGCTTGTCGAGGCCGCCTTCCTTCTTGCCGATGTGCTGGATCAGGATGTCGGCGCCGGTCCAGTAGCTGCCCATCAAGGGGAAGTTCCATTTGAAGACGCCGCCGTCCTGCGAGGCCGACAGGCCGTAGCCCAGCGTGATCAGCGGGATCTTGTCGGCCGGCGCTTTGTCGGTGAGCGCGAACGTGATGCCGGTGGACTGCGGGTCGAAGACGGTCGCGCCCTTGCCCTTCAGGCGCTCGTAGCACTCCACGCCCTTGTCGGTCGCGTAGCCGGTCTCGCACTCCTCGAACGTGAGCTTGACGCCGTTGACGCCGCCGTCGCGCTCGTTGATGAGCTTGATGTAGTCCTGCTTGCCGTTGGCCCAGGGCGTGCCGTTGGGCGCGTACGGGCCGGTGCGGTAGACCAGCAGCGGAAAGAACTGCTCCTTGGCCTGCGCATGGGCAGGCGGGGCCATCAGCGAGCCGGACACCGCGGCCGCGCAAGCGGCAGCGAGTGCGAGTGACTTCAGTTTCATCTCTTGTCTCCTTTTGGTGGTGGGCACTCGAAGGTGCGAGGGAACTCGTTGCCGGAAGATCAATGCGGGAATGGCCACAGCCGCAGCTTTTCCTTGGCGGTGGACCACAGCCGTGCCAGTCCGTGCGGCTCGACGATCAGGAAGAAGACGATCAGCGCGCCGAAGATCATGTAGGTGAGGTGCGCGGCCATCGCGGTGGACAGCGGCGCGCCCAGCCACCGCGGCACGGCGTCGAGCAGGATCGGCAGCAGCACGATGAACGCCGCGCCGAAGAAGCTGCCCATGATGGAGCCCAGGCCGCCGATGATCACCATGAAGAGCAGCTGGAACGAGCGGTCGATGTTGAAGGCGGCCGGCTCCCAGGCACCCAGGTAGATGAAGCCCCACAACGCCCCCGCCACGCCGACGATGAACGAGCTGACCGCGAACGCGGTGAGCTTGGCGTAGACCGGGCGGATGCCGATGACCGCAGCCGCGACATCCATGTCGCGGATCGCCATCCACTCGCGCCCGATGGCGCTGCGCACGAGGTTCTTGGCCAAGAGACCGAAGACCAGCACGAAGGCCAGGCAGAAGAGGTACTTCTGGACCGGTGTTTCGATCGGCATGCCCAAGACGTTGAGCCCCGCGACACTGACCGAGCCCGACGGCGAATCGTTGGTGAACCACTTGATGCGCAGGAAGGCCCAGTCGACGAAGAACTGCGCGGCGAGCGTCGCCACGGCGAGGTACAGGCCTTTGATGCGCAGGCTGGGCACACCGAAGATGACACCGACGACGGTGGCGCTCGCGCCGCCGAGCAGCAGCGAGGCGAGCAGCGGCATGCCGTCGATGCGCACATGGAAGTTGTAGGCCGCGTAGGCGCCCACCGCCATGAAGGCCCCGGTGCCCAGCGAGATCTGACCGCAGTAGCCCACCAGGATGTTGAGCCCCAGCGCGGCCAGCGACAGGATCAGGAACGGAATCAGGATGGCACGGAAGAGGTACTCGTCGGCGGTGAACGGGATCACGACGATCGCCACGAGCAGCAGCAGCGCCATCGCGATGCGGTCTTGCTTGATCGGGAAGATCGCGAGGTCGGCGCGATAGCTCGTCTTGAACTGGCCGTTTTCTCTGTAGAACATGGTGGTTCCAGTCGATGATCTTTGGGTTTCGGCACGCTTGGCTCAACTCGGCCTTGCCAAGTCAGGCCGCAGCGAAGCATTGCTCGTGCTCATACACGATCAATGATCTTTTCGCCGAAGAGGCCTTGTGGGCGCACGAGCAGGAACACGAGGGCCAGCACATAGGCGAACCAGATCTCGATGCCGCCGCCGAAGTACGGGCCGATGTAGATCTCGGAGAGCTTTTCGCCCACGCCGATGATGAGTCCGCCGATGATCGCGCCCGGCACCGAGGTGAGTCCGCCGAGGATCACCACGGGCAACGCCTTGAGCGCCACCAGCGACAGCGAGAACTGCACGCCGAGCTTGGAGCCCCAGATGATTCCGGCCACCAATGCGACGAAGCCCGCCACGCTCCAGACGATCACCCAGATGCGGTTGAGCGGGATGCCGATCGACTGCGCCGCCTGGTGGTCGTCGGCGACGGCGCGCAGCGCGCGGCCGGTGGCCGTCTTCTGGAAGAACACCGACAGCAGCGTGACCAGGGCGGCCGCGATCAGCGCGGCGATGAGGTCCTCCTGGCTGATGAGGATGCCGCCTTGGAAGAGGCTGTCGCCGACGATCACCGGGTCCTTCGGCATGCCGACGTCGATCTTGTAGATGTCGTTGCCGAACAGCGTCTGCCCGAAGCCGTCGAGGAAGTAGGTGATGCCCAGCGTGGCCATCAGCAGGGTGACGGCCTCCTGGTTGACCAACTTGCTCAGCGCCAGGCGTTCGATCAGCCAGGCGACGACGACCATCATCGCCATCGCGGCGACGAAGGCGAGCACGTTGGCCAGCGCCTTGCTTTCGAAGCCGAACCACTGCGGGAACCACTCGGCAAAGCGCGCCATACCCAACGCGGCGAACAGCACCATCGCGCCTTGCGCGAAGTTGAAGACGCCGGAGGCCTTGAAGATGAGAACGAAGCCGAGTGCGATCAGCGAATACAGCATGCCCGCCATCAGGCCGCCGATGAGTGTCTCGATGAAGAATCCCATGGTCGTTGTCCTGACGTGTTCAGTGCGAGGTGCCGAGATACGCCCGGATGACGTCTTCGTTGTTGCGCACCTCGTCCGGGGTGCCGTCGCCGATCTTCTTGCCGTAATCGAGCACGACGACGCGGTCCGAGATGTCCATCACCACGCCCATGTCGTGCTCGATCAGCACGATGGTGGTGCCGAACTCGTCGTTGACGTCCAGGATGAAGCGGCACATGTCCTGCTTTTCCTCGACGTTCATGCCGGCCATGGGCTCGTCGAGCAGCAGCACCTGCGGCTCCATCGCCAGCGCGCGGCCCAGGTCCACGCGTTTTTGCAGCCCGTAGGGCAGGCGCCCGACGGGCGTCTTGCGCCACGCCTGGATCTCGAGGAAGTCGATGATGCGCTCGACGAACTCGCGGTGCTCGATCTCCTCGCGCTCGGCGGGCCCCCAGCGCAGCGCTTGCAGGAAGAGGTTGCTCTTCATGCGCAGGTTGCGGCCGGTCATGATGTTGTCCAGCACGCTCATGCCCTTGAAGAGCGCGAGGTTCTGGAAGGTGCGCGCCACGCCCATCTCGGCGACCTGCCGCGAGTTCATGTGATGGAAGGTCTGGCCGCGGAAGGTGATCGTGCCCTGCTGCGGGGTGTACACGCCGTTGATGCAGTTGAGCATCGAGCTCTTGCCGGCGCCGTTGGGGCCGATGATGGCGCGGATCTCGTGTTCGCGCACGTCGAAGCTGATGTCGGTGAGCGCCTTGACGCCGCCGAAACTCAGCGAGATGTTGCGCACGTCCAGGATGACGTCGCCGATCTTGCGGCCGGCCACCGGCGCGTCGCTGTCGGTGGCCGGGGTCAGGGCGGGGGCGGGCACGTCGGCCGCCCGCATGACAGGAATCGCTGCGGCCCTCATGCGGCCCTCCTCATGGCGGGGTAGGTCTTGGCATCCACGATCGCCAGGTCGGCGCTCACGGTGCCGGTGCGCCCGTCCTCGAAGCGCACCTGCGTCTCGATGTACTGCGAGGACTTGCCCGCGTACAGGGCGTCGACCAGCACCTGGTACTTCTCGGCGATGTAGCCCCGGCGGACCTTGCGGGTGCGGGTGAGTTCGCCGTCGTCCGCGTCGAGCTCCTTATGGAGGATCAGGAAGCGGTGGATCTGGCTGCCGGCGAGTTTCTCGTCGGCGGCGAGGTCGGCATTGACCTTTTCGACGCACTCGCGGATGAGTTCGTACACCTCGGGTTTGGCGGCCAGGTCGGTATAGCCGGCATAGGGGAGCCCGCGCTTCTCGGCCCAGTTGCCCACGGCCTCGAAGTCGATGTTGATGAAGGCGCAGACCTTGTCGCGCTTGTCGCCGAAGGCCACCGCCTCCTTGATGTGCGGGAAGAACTTGAGTTTGTTCTCGATGTACTTGGGCGCGAACATCGAACCGTCGGCCATGCGGCCCACGTCCTTGGCCCGGTCGATGATCTTGAGATGACCGCTGGCGTCGATGAAGCCGGCATCGCCGCTGCGGTACCAGCCATCTTCGGTCTTGACCTCGGCGGTCGCCTGCGGGTTCTTGTAGTACTCCTTGAGCAGCCCCGGCGAGCGGATGAGGATCTCGCCGTTCGCATCGAGCTTGATCTCTACACCTTCGATCGGCACGCCGACGGTGTCGGCCTTGACCTCGTGGTCCGGCTGCAGGCAGACGAACACCGCCGTCTCGGTCGAGCCGTAGAGCTGCTTGAGGTTGATGCCGATCGAGCGGTAGAAGGTGAACAGGTCCGGTCCGATCGCCTCGCCCGCGGTGTAGGCCACGCGGATGCGGCTCATGCCCAGGTTGTTGCGCAGCGGCCCGTACACCAGCAGGTTGCCGAGCCCGTACAGCAGCTTTTCCGTGAAGCTGAGCCGCTGGCCGTCCATGCGCTTGGGCCCCACGCGCCGCGCCACGTCCATGAAGGTCTTGTAGAGCCAGCGCTTGAGGCGTCCGGCGTCTTCCATGCGGATGGTGACGCTGGTGAGCAGGCCCTCGAAGATGCGTGGTGGCGCGAAGTAGTAGGTGGGCCCGATCTCCTTGAGGTCGATCATCACGGTGGAGGACGACTCGGGGCAGTTCACCACGTAGCCGCACACCAGCCACTGGGCGTAGCTGAAGCAGTTCTGTCCGATCCACGCGGGCGGCAGGTAGGCCAGCACCTCCTCGCGCTCGGTGAGGTGGTCGAAGCGTGCCCCGGCCTCGGCGCGGTCGAGCAAGGAGCGGTGGGTGTGCACCACGCCCTTGGGGTTGCCGGTGGTGCCGGAGGTGAAGAACATCGCGGCCACGTCGTCCGCCTGGGCCTTCTCCACCTCGGCCTCGAACAGGCCGGGATGCCGGGCGTCGTGCTCCCGGCCCCGCTCGATCAGGGCATCCAGGCTTTCCAGGCCCGGCTCGCGGTAGTTGCGCAGGCCGCGGCCGTCGTCGTACCAGATGCATGCCAGCTGCGGGCACTGAGCCCGGATCTCGAGCAGCTTGTCGACCTGCTCCTGGTCTTCGACCACGGCGAAGGCGACCTCGGCGTTGTTGATCGGATAGACGAACTCGGCCGCCACCGCGTCCTGGTACAGCGGTACCGGCACGGCGCCCAGCGACTGCGCCGCCAGCATCGTCGCGTACAGCCGCGGGCGGTTCTCGCCGATCACCACCACGTGCTGGCCCCGCTGCAAACCGGCTTCGGCCAACCCGCCGGCCAAGTGGCGCACCATCTGCGCGAGCTGGGCCCAGGTCAGCGTCTGCCAGATGCCGTACTCCTTCTCGCGCAGCGCAGGCGCGTCGGGGCGCCGGGCGGCGTGCTCGAGCAGCAATCGGGGAAACGTCGTCTGCACCGTGAACTCCTTGGCACGCGCGATGGGGCGTGCCCAGTGTGAACGCGATGCTAGGGGCAAGTTTGACGTTAAGTTGTCATTGCGACGACAATCCTAGGGTCCGCCCCGTGGGGAAAAACCCGCGTGCGTCGGCGGCGTCGGCCCTGGGGAAGCCCCAGCCGGCCCACGCCGCTCGAGAAGCCGCGCCCGGGCGACGAGGAGCCTGCCATGAGCGAAGCCGCCGTCACGCCGCTGCATCGACGCGCCCGCGAGGCCACCGCGGCGGAGCTGGCCGGCATTCCCTGGTTGGAGGTGCTCGAGGCGAGCGAGCGCGAACGGGTCGCCGGTGAGATCCGGGTGGCCGACGCGGCGCCCGGCGAACTGCTGTGCCGCATCGGTCGGCCGCCCACCTACTGGTTCGGCGTGGTCGATGGCCTGCTCAAGATGAACAACGACAGCTCGCACGGCACCCCGATCACCTTCACCGGATTGCCTCCGGGGGCGTGGTTCGGCGAGGGCACGCTGCTCAAGCGCGAGCCGTACCGCTACAACGTGCAAGCACTGCGGCGCAGTGTCGTGGCGGGCCTGCCCATCGAGAGCTTCCATCGCCTGCTCGACAACAGCATTCCCTTCAACCGGTTCGTCATGCGCCAGCTCAACGAGCGGCTGGGCCAGTTCATCGCCGCCCGCGAGATCGACCGGCTCAACGACCCGGACGCCCGCGTGGCGCGCAGTCTCGCCTCGCTGTTCCACCCCCTGCTGTACCCCGGGGTCGGCTCGATGCTGCGCATCACGCAGCAGGAACTGGGGATGTTGGTGGGCCTGTCGCGCCAGCGGGTCAACCAGGCGCTGCACACCTTGCAGGACCGCGGCTTGATCCGCATCGAGTACGGCGGGGTGCGCGTGCTCGACCTGCCGGGCTTGCAACGCGAGGTGTTCTCCGCTTGAATCCGCTCGCGCGCCCAGCGCGGCCAAACTCCTAGCCGTTGATCACGCCGGCTGCCACGTGACCCGAGGGCACGTGCGCGGCGGCGTTCTCGATGTGCCGCATCTGGTCGTCGAAGAAGAAGTCGGGCTCGAACTCACGCAGGAATTCGCCCTTCGGCAGCCCGCCGAGGAACATGGCTTCGTCCACCTCGATCTTCCAGTTCATCAGCGTGCGGATCGCGCGCTCGTGCGCTGGCGCGCTGCGCGCGGTGACCAACGCGGTGCGGATGCGCATCGTCGGGCTGCCGTGCTGCTGGAGCCTGTGCAGGGCCTCCAGCACCGGCTTGAACGGCCCGGCGGGCAGGGGATAGTCGGCGCGGCTCGTCTCGTGGCGGTGAAAGGCGTCCAGCCCACCGTCCTGGAAGACGCGCTCGGCTTCGTCCGAGAACAGCACCGCGTCGCCGTCGAAGGCGATGCGAACCTCGTGCGGATGAGCGTCCGAGGCGCGTGCAGAGTGCGGGTAGACCCGCGCGGCGGGAAAGCCCGCTTCCAACGCCGAACGCACGTCGAGCTCATTGGCCGAGAGAAAGAGCTGCGCTTGCAACGGGCGCAGGTAGCGGTAGGGCGACGTGCCACGCGTGAACACACCGCGCTGGATCGGCAGCTGGTAATGCTGCGCCGAGCGGAACACGCGCATGCCCGACACGGGATCGTTGCGCGAGAGGATCACCACCTCCACCCGGGGCTTGCCGTCGGCCGTGTTGGCGTTGAAGGCCAGGAGTTTCTGCACGAGCGAGAACGCCACCCCGGGCTTGGCCGGCACGTCCAGCCGCTGCAGCTGCAACTCCATGTAGGCGCGGTCGTCGGTGGCTTCGAAGAGCTGGTTCTCCTCCTCGAAGTCGAAGAGCGCACGCGAGGAGATGGCGACGACGAATTGGCCGGTGAGGGAGAGGGGCATGGTCGGTGGCCTGCAACAAATTTGCGATGGGGCGTCCCCCTTTTGGGGGAAGTCAACGAATTCGGTCGAGTGGCGATGGCAAGATCGCCGTGCCGTTACAACGGTTTACAACAAAGAGGTAGGAACACGCATGATGAAGTCGAAAAAGATGTCTGCTTGGCTCCTGGCACTGTGCCTGGGGGTACCGTTCCTCGCTGCTTGCGGAGGAGGGGGAGGAGGGGGCGGCAGCGCCCAGCCGACCGTGAACGGGAGCGTCTCGGCCACCGATTACGAGGTGGTCGCCAATGGGGTCGTCGATACGCTGACGGCGACGAATGCGGCATCATCTGCGCTTGCGGGGAGTTATTCTGTCGGCGGGGCGAGCCAGCCCTCGAACGATGCCATTGTTTCGCTGGTCCGCCAAGGTGTGGCGCGGCTTCGCGCCGGCGAGCGAGCTCAACCCTTGGCCATCGCTTCTGAGACGGTCGCTTGCTCGAGCGGAGGCTCCCTCGCGGTGACCGTGTCCTACAAGGATCCCAACACCGTCTCCGCGGGCGACTATGTCGATTTCCAGGCGCAAAGCTGCGTAGAAGGCGGCGTCCGCCTCGATGGGGGGATGCGCCTCACGGTGACTTCGGTCACGCAGCAGTCGTTCGCGGCGCAGCTCAGTGCACGAAACTTCTCCGTCACCGCCGACGGGGTGACGACGGTGATCGACGGCGTCGCCACGGTGGCCGCCTCGACGAGTGCTTCGAAGGACACGATCTCGTTGGTCTATGAGGGCTTGAGCGCAACCCGCGGGGCCGAAAGGATCGAATGGTGGCACTCGGTGACCTATGAGTACGACAGCACTACCGGCTCGACGTCGTTCTCGTTCGGAGGCTTCGTGCAACATGCAGGCCGCTACTTCGCGCTGCGTCAGAACAAGCCGTTCTCTTGGTCCGGCGGGGTGCTGCAGGGCGAACTCGACGTGGTGGATTCGCGCGGGAACTTCGTGCGCATAGTCGGCTCTGCGGACCGGTTCATCTATCAGTACTACGAGGCGGGTAGCTCGACGCCGAAGGCCACCAGCTCGAACGGGCGGTCGTTCGCCGGCATTTTCTATTGATCCTGCCGACTGTCTTGACTCTGGAGCACCCGCCCGGGCTCGGGCCTTCGGGTGGGTAAGCTCCTGCACCGGGGCGGCGGGCAGGGTCACGGTACACAATAGTCTTTGTGGCTTTCAGGAGGACCGCATGACCCCCGCCCGCTATCCCTTCCCCCCGCTCGACTCCCTGCCGGACGACATTCGCCAGCGCATCCTGGCCGTGCAGGAGAAGTCGGGCTTCGTGCCCAACGTCTTCTTGCTGCTCGCCCGCCGGCCGGACGAGTTCCGCGCCTTCTTCGCCTATCACGACGCGCTGATGGAGAAGGATGGCGGGTTGACGAAGGCCGAGCGCGAGATGATCGTCGTCGCCACCTCCGGCGTGAACGACTGCTTGTATTGCGTCGTCGCGCACGGCGCGATCCTTCGCATTCGCGCGAAGAACCCCCGCCTGGCCGACCAGTTGGCCACCAACCACCGGCGCGCGGAGCTGACGCCCAGGCAGCGGGCGATGCTCGACTTCGCGGTCAAGCTCGCGACCCGCTCAGGCGAGGTGGTGGACGACGACCTGGCCGCGTTGAAGGCGCACGGCTTCTCCGACGAGGACATCTGGGACATCGGCGCCATCACGAGCTTCTTTGCGATGAGCAACCGGCTCGCGAACTTCGCGAGCCTGCAGCCGAACGAGGAGTTCTATCTGCTCGGCCGGGTGCCGAAGTCGTAAAGCCCCGGCAGGCACGGGTGGAGCGCGCTGCCCGTGGCCGGTGGGCAGGGCCGATGCGACCCGAGCGCCGCGCCGACGGCCAGGTGACCGGCGGGCGGCGTGCGGGCGGCGTGCGGGCGCCGGCCGCGCTGTCAGTGCACGAAGCCGATCGCCTGCTTGCGCGGACCGGTCTCGGGCAGATCCTTTTCCTCGATCTGATCGCGGCTGTCGAGTTTGGCGTTGCCGAAGGCGGTCATCCACGCACGGCGCATCTCGCGCGGCGCGAGGGTGCTCATGCGCTCCAGCACCGCCTCGCTCGGCTCGGGGTCGAAGCGCGAACCCCAATCGTGCTCGGCCCGGATGGACTGGTACAGCCGCAGGGCGATCTTGCGCGCGGCGTCCCGGTCGGGAGCCGGTACGGTGTAGACGTTCATGCGGTTGAGGATGGGCTCGGGGATCGCGCGTTCGTCGTTGGCGGTGGCCACCCAGATGACTTGGCTGGCGTCGATCGGCACCTCGGCGAACTCATCGGTGAAGCTGCCGGCGGTGTCGTGCTCGAGCAGGCTGTACAGCGCGCCCAGCGGGTCATAGGTGGACTCGCCGCTGGCCTTGTCGATCTCGTCCACCACCATGACCGGATTCGCGTACTGGCCGTCCACCAAGGTTTCGAAGACCTTGCCGGGCCGCGCGCCCTTCCATTGCGAGGAGGCGCCGGAGAGCACCCATCCGGCCGTCAGCGAGCTCATCGCGACGAAGCCCATGCCGGTACCCAGCAGTTGAGACAGGCGTTTGGCGAAATGCGTCTTGCCGACCCCGGGCGGGCCCAGCAGCAGCATGGGGGTGAGTTCGAGCGCGTCACGGCTGTCCTGGCACAGCGCGAGCTGGCGTTTGACGTCGTCCAGCACCTCGGTGAAGTTGGGCAGCTCGTCGTAGAGGGCTTCCATCACCGGCAGGGCGGAGGGCTTGACCTGAAAGCGCTCCGGTCCACGTTCGAGCATGCGCTCGTAGGTCGAGCGCAGGTGCTCGTGCTCCTTGGGCGGCAGCTTGTCCAGCCGCCGCTCGACGTCCGTGACGCGGTAGACCGCGCGCATGTGGGCGATGGGGATGTGGCCGCTGCGCGCCGGCACCAGGTCATGCGAGCTCATCGTTCACCTCCATCTCTGCGTCCCCGGGCGGCCGCGCGGTGCCGACAGACGGGGCGCGCTGCCCGGGAAACCCAAGGTCATTCCAGCAAAGCGTGCACGAGCCGAATCTTGGAACAAAGCGGAAAACCCCGCACAGATCCCAAGCGACGCCTCAGGCGAGGGCCCGGGCGTGATGGTCGTCACGCGCCGCCGCGGGAAGTCCTCCATCGGCGTGGACATCATGCGACGACGGCGGTCTCGGAGGCTGTCGGTGAAGGGCCGACGGGCTCGTCGGCGAGCGCTGGCAACGCGCGCCGGGGGCAGCCCGGCCGCGCCCGATCGCCGTTCGAGGCCTTCGAGGCAACGGCCGCCCGCGGCGCGGGTCCGGCGCCTCAGCGCACCCAGGTTTGGAGTTCGATGATGGGCAGCAACACGGCCAGCACGATCAACATCACGACGAGACCCATCGTCACGATCAGCAGGGGCTCGAGGATGGTGGCCATCTGCATGGCCCGGCGCTGCACTTCCTGGCCCAGTTGCTGCGCGGCCCGCGCGAGCATCGTGCTCAGATCGCCCGTCTGCTCACCCAGCCGCGCGAACATCGCCAGCAGCCCCGGAAAGCGCTTCTTGCCCGCGAGTGCGGCCGCCAGGGGCGCGCCTTCGCGCACCAGCACCAGCGCCTCGAGAGCGTCGGCGCGCATCGCGCGGTTGCCCAACGTTTCGGCCGCTGCCTGCAAGGCCTTCAGGATGGGCACGCCGGCGCCGGCCAGCATGGCCAGCGTGCCGGCGAAGCGCGCCGCGTTGTAGCCCCGCGAGAGCCGGCCGACGAGGGGCAGGCGCAGCCACGCGGCGTCGAAGCGCAGCCGGAACCCCTCGTTGCGCAGCATGACGGCCAGCGCGCCGCCGCCGGCCACGAGGCCGAGGGCCAGGAGCCAACCCCAGTGGCGCACGAAGTCGCTGAGGGCGAGCATCGCGACGGTGAGGAAAGGCAAGCTGCGCTTGCCCCCGCTGAAGACGGAGGCCACCTGGGGGACGACGTAGGTGACGAGGAAGATGACGATCACCACGGCGACCAGCGAGACGATGGCCGGGTAGAGGGCCGCGCCCACGATGCGGGCCTTGAGCGCCTGGCGCTCCTCGAGGTCGTCGGCGAGCTTCTCCAGCACCTTGCCGAGGCTGCCGCTTTGCTCGCCGGCAGCCACCACGGCCCGGTAGATCTCGTCGAATTCGCGCGGGGCGGTGGCGAGCGCCTTGGCGAAGGTCGAGCCGGCATTGACTTCGCTGCGCAAGTGCGCGAGCAACTCGCGCTGGCGCTCGTCCTCGGCCTCGTCGGCGAGCGCCGTGAGCGCACGCTCGAGCGGCAGGCCCGCGCTCACCAGGCCCGCAAGCTGTCGCGTCCAGATCGCCAGCGCCGTGGCGTTGAAGACGCGGCGCCGCAGGCGCACCTCGCGCGCGCCTTCCTGCGCGCCCACGGGGGTGACTTCCAGCGGCACGAGCTTCTGGGCGCGCAATTGCGCCCGGGCGGCGCGAGCGTTGTCCGCATCGAGCAACCCGGTGCTCGTGCGGCCGGCGGCGTCCAGGGCTTCGAAGCGATAGGCGGGCATGGTGGATCAGCGACGGGCGGGCACAGCGACCCTATTCGCGCGTGACGCGCAGCACTTCCTCGAGCGAGGTGACGCCCGCTTGCACGAGCCGTTCGCCGTCGTCGCGCATGGTGCGCATTCCCGCTTGCTCGGCGGCCACGAACAGCTGGGACTCGGCCGCGCGGCTGTGGATCAGCGCGCGGATCTTGTCGTCGGCCACCATCAGTTCGTAGACGCCGGTGCGGCCCTTGTAGCCGCTCAGGCCGCACGCCGGGCAGCCCACGGGGTGCCAACGGCCGCGATCGTCTTGCGTCTTGCACACGGGGCACAGGCGCCGCACGAGGCGCTGCGCCAGCACGCCCAGCAGCGACGACGACAAGAGGAACGGCTCGACGCCCATGTCGATCAGCCGCGTGACGGCACTGGGCGCGTCGTTGGTGTGCAGCGTGGCCAGCACCAGGTGACCGGTGAGCGACGCCTGGATCGCGATTTGCGCGGTCTCGAAGTCGCGGATCTCGCCGATCATGATGACGTCCGGGTCCTGCCGCAAGATGGCTCGCAGCGCCTTGGCGAAAGTGAGGTCGATCTTCGGGTTGACCTGCGTCTGGCCGATGCCGGGCAGCTCGTACTCGATCGGGTCTTCCACCGTCAGCACGTTGGTGGTGGCGGTGTCCATGCGGGCGAGCGCCGCGTAGAGCGTGGTCGTCTTGCCCGAGCCCGTGGGGCCGGTGACCAGCACGATGCCGTGCGGCTGCTGGATGAGCCGGTTGAACTTCTCCAGTGTGTCGCCGCTCATGCCCAGGCTCTCGAGCGTGAAGCGGGTGTCGCCCTTGTCGAGCAGACGCAGCACGGCGCGCTCGCCGTGGGCCGAAGGCAGCGTGGAGACGCGCACGTCGATGGCCCGCCCGCCGATGCGCAGCGAAATGCGCCCATCTTGCGGCAGGCGCTTTTCGGCGATGTCGAGCTCGGCCATGATCTTCAGGCGCGAAATGAGCGCGGCGTGCAGCGCCTTGTTGGGCTGCACCACCTCGCGCAGCGTGCCGTCCACGCGGAACCGCACCGAAGAGCTGCGTTCGTAGGGCTCGATGTGGATGTCGGAGGCGCCGTCCTTCGCGGCCTGCGTGAGCAGCGCGTTGAGCATGCGGATGATGGGGGCGTCGTTGGCGGCCTCGAGCAGGTCCTCCACCGCGGGCAGCTCCTGCATCATGCGCGACAGGTCCACCGCGCTCTCGACCTCGCCGACGACCGCGGCGGCGCTGGACTCGCCGCCGGCGTAGGCCGCCGCGATGCGCTGCGCGAGCGTCGCGGCCGGCTCGCGCTCGAAGGCGTCGACGTCGAAGTGCCGCAGCACCTCGGAGATCGCCTGCGGCGAAGCCTGCTCGTCCGCCCACAGCACGAGCCGCTCGCCGTCGTCTTCCAGCAGCAGCGTGTGCGCCTTGGCGAAGGCGTAGGGCAGGGGGTGTCGTGCGGCCATCGAAACGCCTCAGTTGGAGGGCACGGCCGCAGGGGCCGGCGCGCTCGCGGCGGGTTGCGGCGGCGTGGCGGCATCGGGCGCGGGCGGCACCCGCATCGGCGGCAGCAGCGGGGCCTCGTTGATCGGCAACAGGCGCCGGGGCTCGGGTTGGGCCTCCTTCTGCTGCGCGCGGATCATGTCGTAGCGGTCCAGCGAGAACCGCATCGTCGCATCCTGGTCGCGCATCACCACCGGCCGCAGGAACACCATCAGGTTCGTCTTGGTGCGGTTGCGGTTCTCGCTGCGGAACAGGCCCCCGATGAGCGGCGCGTCGCCCAGCACCGGCACCTTGTCGCGGTTGTTCTGGAACTGGTCCTGCATCAGCCCGCCCAGCACGATGATCTGGCCGTCGTCGACGACCACGCTCGACTCGATGGAGCGCTTGTTGGTCACGAGCCCCGCGGTCGCGTCGGCCACGCCTTGCGAGACGTTCTGGTTCACGACGCTGGAGACCTCCTGGTAGATCTGCAGGCGCACCGTGCCGTTCTCGCCGATCTGCGGGCGCACCCGCAAGGTGATGCCGACGTCCTTGCGCTCGATCGTCTGGAAGGGGTTGATCGTGCCGCCGGTGCCCGTGTTGGCGTACTGGCCGGTCACGAACGGCACGTTCTGGCCGATCGTGATCTTGGCTTCCTCGTTGTCCAGCGTCACGAGGTTGGGCGTGGACAGGATGTTGCCGTCGGCGTTGGTCTCGAGGAAGCGCGCCAGCGCCGCCAGGCTGTAGACGCCGCCGAAGTTGCGGATCAGGCCGATGTTGAAGCCGGGCGAGGGCAGCGTGGTGGTGTTGCCCCCCGCGGCGGCGATGGAGAGGTTGATGATGTTGTTGCCGCCGGTGCCGAAGTTGGTGCCGCCGATCAGGCCGTACTTGTCGCCCTCCTTGCCGAGCAGGCCTTGCCACTGGAAGCCGATGTCTGCCGCCTTGGTCGCGTTGACTTCGACGATCATCGTCTCGACATAGACCTGCGCACGGCGGGAGTCGAGCTGGTCGATCACGGCGCGCAACTGGCGGTACAGCGGCTCGCTGGCGGTGATGATGAGCGAGTTGGTGGCCGGGTCGGCCTGGATGAAGCCGCCCGTCGACGGCGGGGCCACCTGACCCACCGGGGCCGTGGCCTGGGGCGAGCCCATCCCGCCGGCTGCGCCCATCCCCGTCGCCGCTTGGGCGTTGAAGCCGCCTGGGGCGCCCGTCGCAGCCGTGGTGCCGGCGGCCGCCCCGAGCCCGGTGAGCCCGGCGGTGCCTGCGCCGCCGGCCGCCCCGCCCCGGCTCTCCGCGCTGAAGGCCGCGCGCAGCACCTGCGCGAGCCGCACGGCATCCGCGTTCTTCAGGTAGACGACGTGGATGTTGCTGCCGGCCGCCCCGCCCTGGCCCGGCACATCCAGCCGCGCGACGACCGACTTCACCATCGCCAGCCGCATGGGGTTCGGGGCGCGCACCAGGAGCGAGTTGGTGCGAACGTCCGGGATGATCGAGACGCCCGAGGCGCCCGCGCCCGGCGCAGCGGCTGGCGCCGCCTGGCCGGGCGCGGGCACCGCCCCGCCCGCCGCGGCGGCCTGCTGGTCGACCAGACGCTGGACCAGCACCGCCAGGTCGGAGGCCACCGCATGCTGCAACGGGATGACCTCGAGGTCGGTCGCATTGGGCAGGTCGAGCGCGGCGATGATCTTGCCGAGCCGCCGCACGTTCTCGGCGTAGTCGGTGATCACCAGCGTGTTGTTGCCGGGGTTGACGTTGATCGTGTTGTTCGGGCTGATGAGCGGGCGCAGCACCGTGACGAGGTTGTTCGCGTTCTCGTGCTGGATGCGGAACACCTGCGTGACGATCTGATCGCCGCGCTGCGGCGTGACGCCGCCCACGGCGACCGAGCCGGTCTGCAGCTTGGCGTCGGCCTCCGGCACGATCTTGTACAGGTCGTCCACCTGCACCACGGCAAAGCCCAGGCCGCGCAACTCGGACAGGAAGCGCAGGTACGCGTCGCCACGGCTCATCGGCTGCTCGCTGTAGAGCGTCATCGTCCCCTTGACCCGGGGGTCGACGACGAACTGCCGGCGCAGGATCACGCCCATCGCGCGGGCCACGGCCTCGATCTCGGCATTGACGAAGTTCAGCGTCACCTGGCTCGTGGCCGTGGACTCGGTGCGGGGGCCGCCCGTCTGGGCGTGCGTCAGGCCGGGCGCGAGCGCACCGGCGAGCAGTGCGACCGCCAGCGCGGCGGCCGTACCACGAGGCGCGAGCCGGGGAGATCTGTGGAGCATGGTCATCCGATCGAGATGAGCGAACGCTCGCCTTGGCGTCGCCCGATGATGTTCAGCAGGTTGTTCAACGCGCTCTCCTCGCCTGGCGCCGCCCACGCCTCGCCACGGAAGTGCAAACCGGCGGGACCGAGCGTGCCTTCGCCTTGCAGCTGCAACGGCCCCTCGGTCGTCTCCAGGGTCGTTTGTACCCGCCCTTCGGGGGTGCTGAACAGGGCCAGGCGGTAGCTGCCGAGCTGCTCCAGCGTGACCAGGGGGGAGGTGGCGTTGAGCATCAGCACCTCGGCGCGGCCTTCGACGCTCCAGCGCCCGGCGGCCTGCACCAGCCTCAACCCCGGCGAGCTGAGCCGGATGGCGCCGCCGAGTTGCAAGGTGTTCCACGGCGTGCCGAGGCCGGAAAGCAACGCGCTCGGCCACTGGCCCAACCAACCCGGCTTCGGCAACAGCTCGACCTCGGTGCGCGCGATGCCGGGAGAGATGCGCAGCGCGACGGTGCCGTTCAGGCAGCAGTCCTGTTGCAGCTCCAGCCGCCAGCCGGCCAGCGCCGGCCGCACCCGCCAGCGCAGACGACCAGGGAGCATCGTCGCGTCGCGGCTGTCGCGTCCACCGGTGAGCACCAGCGTGGCTTCGCCAGACCAGACCGTGCCGCTGGCCTGCGCGAGCAGCACGCGCTGGCCCGTCCAGCCCGCGACCTGGCCGGCGAGCCAGGTGGCCGGCAAGAAGGCGACCGCCGCCGCGAGCGCGCCGAGCGCCGCGCCGGCCCAGGCCCAGCGGCGCAGGGGCCGGGCGGTGGCAAGTGCCAGGTCCTCGCGCAGCCGGGCCGCCACCGCGGCACGCGCGGGGCGGGGGCGGAGGCGGGGCGTGCGCAGCTTCATCGGCCGGTCAGGGGGCGGAGGGCAGCGCCAGCACGAGCGAGCCGTTGTAGGCGTCGCCGCTGCGGGTCAGCTGGGCTTCCAGGGGGCGGGCTCGGGCGGTCGAACGGGCCTCTCCCAAGAAGGCGAGCAGCGCTTCGCCGCGCACGCCTTGCAATGTCACGGTCGCGCGATCGCCTTGGAGGTTCAGCCGCGCCCCGGTTCCCAGGCGCTGCGCGGCGGCCTTCAATGCCTCGGCCGCCTGCGAGGCATTCACGGCGGGAGTCCCGCGCAACTGCTCGGCCTCGGCCGCCATCGCGCGCATCTGTTGCAGCGACGATTCGAGCCGTGCAATCTGCAGCGGCGCCTCTCTCGTCGTGCGCAGCGCGGGCTGCACCGCAACCCACCACAGCAGCGCCAGGAGGATCAGGCCGCCGGCGGCGAGCACCATCCGGCGCTCCCGGGTCTCCAGCCGGGCCCAGCGCTCGCGCAGCTGGGCCTGCAGTTCGTTCAAGGTCATGCCGCCCCTCCTGCAGCGGTTCTCGACGGGGCGGCGCCCGTCACGCCTGCCTGGGGAGCGGCACGCCGCAGCGTCAGTCGGCTGCCCTCGCGCTCGACCTGCCAGCCGCCCGCTGCCAGCCGATCGCGGAAGGCCTGGATCTCTTCCTCGGGCCAGCCAGTCGCCGCCAGCGTCAGGCTGCCGGATTCGAATCGCAGGCCTTCGAGCCGGCGCTGCGTGGGCCAGGCGCTGGCCGCCGCCTGCAGCAGCGGCTCGAGGTCGGTGTCGCCGGGCTTGCCGGCGGCCAGCCGCAGCTGGTCGAGCTCGCGGCGCATCTGGGTGGGCGCGTCGAGCACCGCCCGCACCTGCGGGAAGGCGGCCTGCAGCAGGCGCACCTGTTCCCGTTGGCGCTCGGCTACGGCCTGGCGCTGCTGCCAGGCCCAGAGGTTCAGGCCCACCAGGTGCACGACGGCCAACGTGGCCAGGGCCCAGCGCGCCGGCCGCCACACGGGGCTGGCGAACTGCCGCCACAAGTCGCGCAGCGCTCGCACACCGCGGTGACGCAGCGCGAAGTCGAACTGGCGCAGGTTCCACGCCGACTGTGCAGCTCGCAGCGCCTTTTCTGCCCGGCTGACCACCTGCACCGGCTGGCCGAGCCACTGCTCGGCCGCCTCGGCCGCGGCCGGCTCGGCCGTCCAGAGGGCTGCATCCAGCGGCGGCAGCCAGGCGCGCGGCAGCGAGCCGCTGGGCCTCAGGGCCAGCACGCCGTCCGGGCGGGCCAGCAGCAGGCGCAGCCCTCGTTGCGCTTCGGTGTCGGCATCGTGCAGAAAGTGCCCGCGGGGCGGGTCGGCCGGCTCGGCTTGGGGCACGAGGCGATCGACCAGCACCCCGGCCGACTCCAACGCCTCCAGTTGCGCCCGCAGCCACGTGCGCTGCGTCGTCGCCACCCACGCCTGCTGCCCCGGCTGGGCGCCGGGCTGCACGGCGCAGTGAACGTCCTCGGGGTCGTCCAGCAGCGCTTCTTCGATCAGCCCGATGATCGCCGCCCGCAGCTTGGCCGGGGGGGCCTTCGGCAGCGTGATGCGGTGCCAGGCGAGGTCGTCGGCAGGCACGATCGCCACCACTTCGTCGGCCCGCGGCAGCAAGGCCGGTGCGGCCCGGCCTTCGCTCACCGATTGGCCGCCGTCGCGGCTGAGGACGTAATCGAACTCGGCCGGCGGCCGCAAGCTGGCCTCGCCCGCGGCTTGCGAGCCGAGATGGGGGCGGGCGACCAACGGAATGACGAGGAGGCTCATGCCGGCACCGAATGAGAAGCGGCCATTGTAGGGACGGGCCGGCCCGCGGACGCCGCGCCGCCCCGCACGCGGGGCCCCCCGCCTGTCGCAGTGTGCATCAGGGTGTAAGGGCACCCGCATGCGGGCGCGTCGCCACCGCGGGCTGGCGTGGCGGCCCGAAGGGCCTCACTGCACGGTCGCCGCGGTCCGCTCACGCCGGATCACCACCACTTGCAGGCCCCGCCGCTCGACGAGGGAGCGCTCCTCCACCACCCGGCTGCCCAAGCGCAGGCGGCCGCGCACTTCGAAGAAGTCGGTGCGCACGTCGGAGCGCGCGGGGTCGAGCGTGACCGCCGCACCCACGTGCGGGCGCACGTCCTCGAGGCTGCGAAACGGCGTGCGCTGGCGGATCTGCATCAGCCGCTCGGCCGTGCCCGCGTCGATGCCTTCCAGCGCCGCCACCAGCACTTCGCGGCCGGCCGTGTTGATGTTCACCGGCGTGGCGCGCGGCAGGAGGGTGACGTAGGGCGACAGTCGCTCGACGGTCTGCGCGTCCAGCCCCAGCCAGCCGAGCTGAGCGGCGCTGGGGGGCAGGAGCGGACCCTCGGCGGCCATGCTCGGGGTGGCCCCTGCGCCGGGCGAGGGTGCGGGGGTGGCGGGCGGCGCGGGCGAGGCCTGTCGGATCGCGGTGGCGATCAGGCCCGGCACGCTGCTGTCGATGTTGAGCTGCTCGCACAGCCGCTGCAGGGCGCGCAGCTGTGCTTCGGCCGCTTGTCCCTGATGGGCGAGGTTGCGCAGGTTGAAGCGGGATTGCGCATCCGAGATCTGCCCGGAAAGGAACGCTTCCGGCGCATCGTCGGTGTTGCTCTGGTCGGCAGCCAGAAAGGTCGACAGTCGCGCCTCCGCCAGGGGCGTCGCCCAGGGTTCCGAGAGGTGGTCGGCCCCGCCGGTGCGCGCGTCCTCGCGCAGGATGAGGCGGGCCCAGTCGAGGGCGCCCACCAGGATCCACGAGGCCTGCGAGCGGTCTCGCTCGGCCGCTTCGATCTGCACCGAGCGCCATTGGCGCCACAACATGGCGCCGGCCAGCGTCGCGACCAGCGAGACGATGATCATCGCGGTGAGCAAGGCCGCCCCTCGAGAGGGGCGGCGCCTCGGCACCGCACGAACCGGGTGCATGCGATCACTCCGCACGGTGGTTGAGCACCCGGTCGCGGGTGTAGCTGCCCACCAGGTTCGAGCGGGGAGCCATCGCGATGGCCAGCCGCACCCCTTGCGGCAGTTGTTGGCGCCCCGCGCCGGGCGAGGCGGCGTCGCGTTCGATGTCGCCCGTGGACTGCGGGTGGCTCCAGGCGTTGTTGCGCCAGTAGTAGAGCTGCCAGTCCTGCACGCCGTCGAGCATCGGCACCGTGCCGGGCTCATTGCCGAGCAACTGCTGCGCGCGCAGCCATTGGTCCTGGAGGTCGACACCGCGCGTGACGGGCGGGCCGGCCCAGCGCAGCCACCGGCCGTCGCGCACCGCCCAGACCACCACCTGGACACCCCGTTCCTGCGAGCGTGTCAGTCGAAGCGCCGCTGCGTCGAACTGCAACGCGGGCACGAGGTCGGTTTCGTGCAGCGCGGCGAGATCGGCGTCCCACTGCGCCATCACGGTGTGCAGCCGGGTGGTGGCGTCCAGCCGCTCCTGCGCCACCGAGCGGGCGCGCACCATGCCGTCGATGCCGCGCCATGCCATGGCCGCCAGCACGGCGAGGATGGTGATGGTGACGAGCACCTCGATCAGCGTGAAGCCGCGTGGGCGGGCCATGCTCAGAACCTCGGCACGATGGTGGACAGCACGAGCAACGGCTCGCCGGTGGCGGTGGCCATGCGCGCGTCCACGCGACGGAAGTTGGGGTTGGGGGTGGGCCGCACCACGAGCTGCCCCTGGTACTGACGGCCTCCTTGTTCGCAGCTGAAGCCGGAGTCGCCCACGGGGGGGAACTGCCGCGCGAGCAGCAGGGCCGCGAGCTGGTTCTCGGCGCACCATTGCGCGGCGATCACGTCCGACAGGCGTTCTGCGTTGCGGGTCAATGCGCCGGCCGCCTTCACCCCGGTGGCCAGCGCGATCGCGACGATCGCGAGCGCCACCAGCACCTCGATCAGCGTGAAGCCCGCCGAGGGTCGAGGAGGCAGGCGTGGCGTGTCACCGCGCACCGGTGTCCTCCCCCGCAATGGCGAAGGGCTGCAGGCCGTCGGTCGCCAGCACGATGCGGCGGTCGCCCAGGGCCAACAGCACGCGTTGCGGGCCGATGATCGGCTCAGGCCCCAAGACGAGCACCGGCGCCCCCACCACCTGGGCCTGCACGCCCGGCTCCAGCCACCTCTGCGGCAGTTGCACGGAGGAGGGCAGTCCGATGAAGCGGAAGTCGTGCTCGGCCGCCCCGGGGGTGGGCTGCCACCGCACCGCCAGCGCCGAGGCCCTGGCCTCCGCCCGTGCGGCCTCGAGCAAGGCCGACAGGCGCTCGGCCTCGCGCTCCAACTGCGACGTCGCCGGGTCGCGCAGCGCGAGCGAGACCGTTCCCACCACCAGCGCCAGCAGCGCCATCACGACGAGCAGCTCCAGCAAGGTGAAGCCGCCCGCTCCGAAGGGCGCCCGCCCGGCCGAACGCCGCGACCACCGCAGGGCTTCAGGCAAGGCGTCCATGAGACTGGCGCGACAGGCGCCCTCGGTCACTGCCAGGAGCCGATGTCCGCGTCGTTGCCTTCGCCGCCCACTTGCCCGTCCGCCCCGAAGCTGAAGACGTCGACCTCGCCCTTCACGCCCGGGTTGACGTACTGGTACGGCCGCCCCCAGGGATCGTTCGGCAGCTTGTCGAGATAGGGCTTCCAGTTGGGCGGGATGGGGCCGGCCGTCGGCTTGACGACGAGGGCCTGCAGGCCCTGCTCGGCGGTGGGGTAACGCAGGTTGTCGAGCTTGTAGAGCTTGAGCGCCTGCATCAGATTGTTCACGTCGGTGCGCGCCGCCGTGACGCGCGCCTCGTCCGCTCGGTTCAGGACGTTGGGCACGATCAGCGCGGCCAGGATGCCGATGATGACCAGCACCACCATCAGCTCGATCAGCGTGAAGCCCCGCGCGTGCGACGAACGGGACGGCAAAGGGCGCAAGGAGGTCTTGGGCATGGGATTCGAAAGGGTTGAGCCGGCGCGGGCCAGAAGCGGGCCACGCCGGGTGCCGTGAATCATAATCGGCCGATGCTTGCGCGACTGTTCACATTTGCGCTGTGGGGCCTGGCCGCCGCCAGCGTCGTGTTCTGGGGGATGCGGTTGAGTGCCTCGCCCCTGCCGGTGCCTTCGCAGGCGGCCCCTGTGACGGCGCAGCTCGGGAGCCAGGCGGCGGTGCAGCGCATGCTGGGCGCCGCCCCCGAGGGGGCGGGAGCGGCCGCAGCGCCGCCGCCCGAGAGCGCGCGCTTCAAGCTCGTGGGGGTGATGGCCCCTCGCGAAGGGCCCGAGGGTCCCGGGGTGGCGCTCGTCTCGGTGGACGGCAAGCCCGCGCGCGCGGTGGCGCTGGGCGGTGTGGTGGAAGGCGAGATCGTCTTGCGCGGTCTCACCCATCGCAGCGCGAGCTTCGGGCGCCCCGAGGGTGCCGTCGCCTTCACCCTGGAGCTGCCCGAGTTGCCGCCCGCACGCACCGGCACACTGCCCGCCGCCGAGGCCCCCGGAGCCGGCGCGGCGGCGACAGGGGCGCCGGCCGCGCCGGCCGCCACGCCCGGTGCGGTGCCCGGCACGGTCGCCCCCCAGCCGGTCCCGGCGCGCCCGCCGCGCTACGGCGAACCGCCCGCGCCGGGCGGCTCGCCCCAGACGCCGCAGTAGCCCAGCCGGCACCGCCGGGCTGCCCCAGGTCACGGAAGGACGCGCGATGCCCGAATCCACCTCGCCCCCGCCTGGCACCTGCGCTGCAGGAACCGCCCCCCGGCCCGAACCCTCGAACGCCTCGAACGCGGTCCCGCCCTCCGCAGCCGGGCCCTTGGCGCCTTCGTCGGGCCTCGTCGTACAACTGCGGCGCGAGATGCAGCGCTTCGCGCCGTTCTCGCAGATGCACCCGGAGCACCTGGACCGCCTGGTCGCGCAATCCTCGCAGGCCTACTTCGCGCCGGGAGAGACGGTGTTGCAGCCGGAGGACGGACCGCCTTCGCACCTGTACTACCTGCGCCAAGGGGCCGTCACCGGTCGTCGCGGCCTGGCGGAAATGGCGGCTGCCGGCTTCCAGTACGAGGCGGGCGACGTCTTTCCGGTCGGTGCCGTTCTGGGGCAGCGGGCGGTCACCGCCACCTACCATGCCACGCAGGACACCTTCTGCCTGCTGATCCCGCGCGAGACGGTGCTCGAGCTGGCACAGCTGAGTCCGCCGTTCGGCGACTTTCTCAATCGGCGCGTCCTGCAGTTCCTCGAGTTGTCGCGCCGGGCCGTGCAGGTGGCCTACGCCTCGCAGACGCTGGCGGAGCAGTCGCTCGAGGCGCCGCTGCGCAGCTTCGCGCGCAAGACTCCTGTGACCTGCCGGCCCGACACGCCGCTCGGCGATGCGCTGCAGCGCATGCATGACCAGCACATCGGCTCCATCCTGGTGGTGGACGACGAGGAGCGCGTGCTGGGCATCCTCACGCGGCACGATGTGCTCGGACGCGTCACCTTGCCGCAGGTGCCGTTGGACGCGCCCGTCTCCGAGGTGATGACCCGGCCCGTGCACGTGCTCACGGTCGACGACACGGCCCAGGAGGCGGCGCTTTTGATGTCGCGCCACGGCATCCGCCACGTGCCCATCACCGAGCGGGGGCGGCTGGTGAGCCTCGTGAGCGAGCGCGATCTCTTCGCCATGCAGCGTCTGTCGCTCAAGCAGGTGAGCACCAGCATCCGTGCGGCCCGGGACGTCGCGACCTTGGAACTGGTGGGGCAGGACATCCGCCGCTTCGCCCATAACCTGCTCGCGCAGGGCGTGCGCGCGCGCCAGCTCACCGAGCTCATCAGCCACCTCAACGATGTGCTCACCACGCGCCTCATCGAGCTCGTCGCCGAGCGCCGGCACGTGGACCTGCGCCGCATGTGCTGGATCGCACTGGGCTCCGAGGGGCGGCAGGAGCAGACGATCGCCACCGACCAGGACAACGGCCTCGTGTTTGCGAGCGACGCCCCCGAGGCCGACCGGCCGGGCTGGCTCGACTTCGCGCGCGACGTCAACGAGGCGCTCGAGCGCTGCGGCTTTCCGCTGTGCAAGGGCGGGGTGATGGCGATGAATCCCCAGTGGTGCCTCACGCCGCGCGAATGGTGCGAGCGCTTCGACGACTGGATCGAGCATGGCAGCCCGGAGGACCTGCTCAACGCCGCCATCTTCTTCGACTTCCGGCCGCTGGTGGGCGAGCCCGGCCTCGTCGCGCCGATGCGCGACCTCGTCACCCGCCGCGCCCGGGCGGTGCCCCGCTTCTTGCGGCAGATGGCCGAGGCGGCGCTGCGGCACCGCCCCCCGCTCAACTGGCTGGGCGGACTCGACACGGCCGACGAGGACGGCCGCGCGCTGATCGACGTCAAGCTGCAGGGCACGGCGATCTTCGTCGAGACGGCCCGCATCTACGCGCTGGCGCACGGCATCGAGGAAACCTCGACCCGCCGCCGTTTCGAGGCCGCGGCCGGCCCGATGGGCGTGGCGGCCAGCGAGAGCGAGGCCTGGGTCGAGGGCTTCGAGTTCCTTCAACTGCTGCGGCTGCGCGTGCAGCTCGGCGCAGAGGCGGCGGCCCCGCAGGCGACCGAGCGGCCCAACAGCATCGATGTCAACACGCTCAACGACATCGACCGCCGCGTGCTGAAGGAAACGCTGCGCCTGGCGCGGCGGCTGCAACAGCGCCTCGAACTGGACTACCTGCGATGACGCGCGCGTGGTGGGGCTGGTGGCGCGCCCGGCCGCCCGAGCCGGGCCCGTCTGCGGCGCGGGAGCGTTGGGTGGTCGTCGATGTCGAGTCCAGCGGGTTGGACGCGCGCCGCGACCGCTTGCTTGCCATCGCGGCGCTGGCCGTCCACGTCGAAGGCGAGCGGGCCCGCATCGCCCTGGGCGACAGTTTCGAGGTGGTGCTGCGCCAGCCCGAACCCACGGACCGCCTCGACAAGGACAACATCCTGCTGCACGGCATCGGGGTCGGCGCCCAGCGTCAAGGCGTCGAGCCGCGCGACGCGCTGCTCGCTTTCGAGCGCTACCTGGCCGGTGCACCCCTGATCGCTTTCCATGCCGCCTTCGACCAGACGCTGATCGAGCGGGCTTGCCGGGCCACCCTGCAACGGCGGCTCCCGCACGAGTGGGTCGATCTGATGCCGGTGGCGCGCGTGCTTGCCCCCGAGGTGGGAGCCCGCACGTTGGACGAGTGGATGGCGCATTTCGGCATCCGCTGCCTCCAGCGCCACCAGGCGGCGGCCGACACCCTGGCGACCGCCGAACTCCTGCTGTGCCTGTGGCCGCGCTTGCGCGCCCAAGGGCCTGTGACCTTCGCGGCCCTGCAGCGCCTCGCCTCGCAGAGCCGTTGGCTGCCGTAGCCGGGGGCGGGGCGCCCCACCGTCGCGAGTGCGGCAAACGGCAGGCCGGTCAGCACCGGGCCCGTGGCGCCGCCACCTCCTGCTCGCCCTCGGCGACCTCGGTCAACAGGGCCGCGGCACCGCGCAGCAGCGGCCACGCGAGCACGGCCCCGGTGCCGTCCGCGCTGTCGAGGCCGAGGTCCATGAGGGCGGTCGCCTGGAAGTGCCGCAACGCCAGGGACAAGCCCGGGCGTGTGTGGCTGCGGGCGAAGGCGCAGTAGTCCGTCACGGGGGAGGCGATCATCGCCGCCACGCGCAGCGCCGCACAGGCTGGCAGCCCGTCGATCACGACGAGCGATCGTCGGCTCGCCGCGACCAGCATCGCCCCCACCATCATCGCGATCTCGTAGCCGCCCGCCGCCGCCAGCGCTTCCACCGGGTCGCTGATTCCCCCGTGCCGCGCCAGCACGCTGTCCACCAGCCTTCGCCGATGTTCGGCGAAGGCCGGGTCTTCGCCCGCCGAGGCGGCGGCCAGCTCCGCGCTCGGCAGCCCGGCGAGCAGTGCCAGCAGGACCATCGCGCTCTCGTCGCTGCCCACGCCGTGTCCCGCACACGCGACGACGTTACCGGGCAGCCCCTCGGCGATCTCCATTCCCGCGCGGATGGCCGATTGCGCCTGCTCGAAGGTCATGGCCGATCCCACGCGGCAGTTGCGCGTGCCGTGGGCGATCTTGCGCGCGAGCAACGGGCCCTGCCGGGGCACGAGATCCGCCAGGCCGCTGTCGACGACCGTCAGCGCCCACCCGTGCAACTGCGCAAAGACCGCCAGGGGTACTCGCCTGGCGAGCAGGCCCTGCACCTGTTGCGCGGTCGTCGGCCGGCCGGGAAAGCACAGGCCATCGACGGCCAGACCGTGGTCGGCCGCGAAAACCAGCAGTTGCGGGTCGTGCAGCCGCGGCTTGAGCGAATTGCGGATGAGGCCCAGCCGCACCGCCAGGGGCTCCAGCGCGCCCAGCCCGCCCCCCGACTCGGCCCGCCGCGCCAGCGTGTGCCTGAGCGCATGCTCCAGCGGCGGGTGGAAGGTGGGGGCGATCAGTGTCCGGTTGAGCGACATCGAGAAGGGCGAGACGGGCTGCGGCACGTGGAGCCAGCCGCTGCCGGCGATTCTTTCAGGGCCGCCCGGCCCTCGCAATGCCCCTGAATGGAGGGGCCGCGCCGACGCCCGGGCGCGCCCGCCCCGCCGGGCGGGTGGCGCTACCGCAGGAACAACCGGTACACCGGGTTGTCGGTTTCTTCGACGTAGGGGTAAGCCAGCGTGTCGAGGAACTGCCGGAACGCCTTCTTGTCGCGCTTGGGCACCTGGATGCCCACCAGGATGCGGCCGTAGTCGGCACCCTGGTTGCGGTAGTGGAAGAGGCTGATGTTCCACTCGGGCGACATGCTGGAGAGGAACTTCATCAACGCCCCCGGGCGCTCGGGGAAGATGAATCGATACAGCAACTCGTCCTTCGCCAACGCACTGCGCCCGCCCACCATGTGCCGCAGATGCTGCTTGGCCAGCTCGTCGTGCGTGAGGTCCAGCGTGGGAAAGCCGTGCTTCTCGAACGAGGCCGCGATCTTGGCCGACTCGCCGCGGTTGCTGGTGCTCAGGCCGACGAAGATGTGCGCGACCTTCTCGTCCGAGATGCGGTAGTTGAACTCGGTCACGCTGCGCTGCCCGACGAGTTCGCAAAAGCGCCGGAAGCTGCCGCGCTCCTCCGGGATCGTCACGGCGAACAGCGCCTCGCGCTCCTCGCCGACCTCCGCGCGTTCCGCCACGAAGCGCAGCCGGTCGAAGTTCATGTTCGCGCCGCACGTGACCGCGACGAAGGTCTTGTTCTTGCAGCGCCGGGCCTCGACGTACTGCTTGATGGCCGCCACCGCCATCGCGCCCGAGGGTTCGACGATGCTGCGCGTATCCTCGAAGATGTCCTTGATCGCCGCACACACCGCGTCCGTGTCCACGACGACGTAGTCGTCCACGAGCTCGCGCGCGATGCGGAAGGTTTCCTCGCCCACGAGCTTGACGGCCGTGCCGTCCGCGAAGAGGCCCACGTCGGGCAGCTGCACGCGACGCCCGTGTCTCACCGAGCGCAACATCGCGTCGGAGTCGTTCATCTGCACCCCGATCACCTGGATCTCGGGGCGCACCGCCTTGACGTAGTTCGCCACCCCCGAAATCAGCCCGCCCCCGCCGATGGCGACGAAGATCGCATCGATCGGCCCCTGGTGCTGCCGCAGGATCTCCATGGCGATCGTGCCCTGGCCGGCGATCACATCGGGGTCGTCGAAAGGGTGCACGAAAGTGAGGCCCTGCTTCTTTTCGAGCGCGACGGCGTGCAGGTAGGCGTCCGAGTAGCTGTCGCCATGCAGCACCACCTCGCCACCGAGGGCGCGCACCGCGTCGATCTTGACCTGGGGCGTGGTCACCGGCATCACGATCACGGCGCGGCACCCCAGGCGGCGCGCCGCGAGCGCCACCCCCTGCGCATGGTTGCCCGCCGAAGCGCAGATGACCCCGCGCTTGAGTTGCGCGGCGCTCAAGTGCGCCATCTTGTTGTAGGCGCCCCGCAGCTTGAAGCTGAAGACGGGCTGGTTGTCCTCGCGCTTGAGCAGCACCTCATTGCCCAGCCGGCGCGAGAGCCGCCGCGCCGGCTCCAGCTGCGACTCGATCGCGACGTCGTACACCTTGGCCGTCAGGATCTTCTGCAAGTAGTCGGCAGGGGTGAGTCGCTTCGTGCGCGACGTCGAGGCGCGGGTCGTGCGAGGCATGCAATCTCCAGGAGCCAGACGGCATCGGGGCAGAGGCGGCACACGGCGTTCTGCGGCCGATTCGCCGAGGCGCCGGATCATAAGCCAACCCTTGCCCGGGCTTGCTGCGCTGCGCCATGCAGGAGGCGACGCGGCAACGAGCCCTCGCGATCTCGGGCGCCTTCGAGGCGCCGCGGCCCGCTCAGAAGAAAAAAGGCCCGAAGCCGTGAGGCCTCGGGCCGAATCCACCAAAGGAGGAGGGTGGAGGAGACAAACTGAAAGGAGACTCGCCGATGCCGCCTTGCTGCGCCGCTGCGGCGGCAGCACGACTCGCATCACATAAACATAAGTTTAACGTCATCCATGATGCGCTGCAATATCGCTGCGCCCATTCCGCGCGCCTGCACCCGGTGCCGGGTGGTGTCAGAATCGCCATGCACTGCACAAATTCACGGAACGCGAGGCCCACGATGGAATGCACGGTGAACTGGTTGCCCGCCTCGGGCATGGCCTTCAGTGCCGAGACCGGCAGCGGCCACCTGCTGACGATGGATGGCGCGCCCGACGGCGGCGGACGCAACCTGGCCCCGCGGCCGATGGAAACGCTGCTGGCGGGCGCCGGCGGCTGCACCGCGTACGACGTGGTACTGATCCTCAAGCGCGGCCGTCACGACGTGCGGGGGTGCCAGGTGCGGCTGCAGGCCGAGCGGGCGAGCACCGACCCGAAGGTCTTCACCAAGATCCACCTGCACTTCGTCGTCACCGGACGCAACCTGCCCGAAGCCGCCGTGCAGCGCGCGATCGAGCTGTCGCACGACAAGTACTGCTCGGCCACCATCATGCTCGGCAAGACCGCCGAGGTGACCACCAGCTACGAAGTGGTCGAGGCCACCTGAGGCCCGGCGCCCGGCCGCCCGAAGCCGGGCCGCGGCCCCCCCGGGGGGCGGGCGAAGCCCGGGGGCGAAGATCCGATGCCCGGCGCCCGGCCGCCCGAAGCCGGGCCGCGGCCCCCCCGGGGGGCGGGCGAAGCCCGGGGGCGAAGATCCGATGCCCGGCGCCCGGCCGCCCGAAGCCGGGCCGCGGCCCCCCCCGGGGGGCGGGCGAAGCCCGGGGGCGAAGATCCGATGCCCGGCGCCCGGCCGCCCGAAGCCGGGCCCCGACCCCAGCGGTGGGCGTCCGAGGGGCCGAAGTACAGGGTCGGCTCAGATGTAGTGGGCGGTCGTCGTCATCACCTTGGCCGCCGCCCGCATGGCCCAGCGCACCGGCACGGGCAGCGTGACGGCGCCGGCCGCCTGCGCCCGGTCGGCATGGCGCGCCTCGTCCTGCTTCATCTGCTCCACGATGGCGCGCGAGGCGGTGTCCTGCGCGGGCAGCCTCTCCAGATGCCCCTGCAGGTGCTGCTCGACCTGCCGCTCGGTCTCGACGACGAAGCCCAGGCTCACCGGGTCGCCGCCGACGCGGCCCGCCACGACGCCGATGGCGAACGAGCCGGCATACCACAAGGGGTTGAGCAGGCTCGTGCGCCCGCCCAGGTCGTGCACCCGGTCGGCCGTCCACGCGAGATGGTCCGTTTCCTCGCGAGCGGCCTCCTCCAGATGCGCCTTGAGGGCCGGGTCCCGGGTCACGAGCGCCTGGCCGGTGTACAGGGCCTGCGCACACACTTCCCCGACATGGTTCACGCGCATCAGTGCTGCGGCCAGTCGGCGTTCATCCTCGGACAGGGGCCCGGGCTGCACGGCCGGCTGCGGCCGCGGCCGCCCGGCTCGGTGCACTCCGAAGACGGTGCGCAGCGCGTTGTCCGCGGTGGAAATCAAGGTATCGACGGCACTCAGGGGCATGGTGTCCAGCGCATCAAGAGACGAGCACGGTGGGGCCCAGGCGCAGGCCCGCGCCGCGCTCGCGTGAGCACGTATTGTGGTCCACGGCCCGCCATGCTAGCGGCGTCCGGCACGTTGTGCGCAGACAACAGCGAACGCCGAAATCCGGCGCCAAGTCTGGCCTCCCTAGAACCGCTCTGGTGGAATAACGACAACTTCCGCGAGGAGGTTGGCCTGAAGAGCGGCGCCAGTTCACTCTCAGGGCCTCTTGTTCAACCTAGGGAAGGTCTGAACAACCCGCTCTGCCGCCCGGATTGCGGCATCGTGGCGCCGGCCTGGCGTCGCTTTCGAGCCGGATTTCGCCCGTGCAGGGCGGTTTTTGGCGGGTTTCCCCGCCTTACGGACGCACTGCTCCCGTCGTCGGCAACAAACGCCGGCGCGCCATCCACAGGTTCGACAGCGCGAACAGCGTCAGCACCTGCGCCGCGTTCTTCGCCAGGCCGCGGTAGCGCACCTTCGTGTAGCCGAACTGCCGCTTGATCACCCGGAACGGGTGCTCCACCTTCGCCCGCAGACTGGCCTTGTAGCGCTCCCACCGCTCGGCGTAGCGCCGCTCGCGCTCGTTCTTCATCGCACGCAGCTTCGACGGCTTCTCCGCGATCAGGAATCCGGCGTCCACGTCCTGCAGCTCCTCGCGCTTCTCGGCACCCGTGTAGCCGCTGTCGCCGCACACCGTGTCTTCCCGGCCGTGCAGCAGCTTGTACACCTGCGTCACGTCGGCCACGTTCGCCGCCGTGCATTCCACGTGGTGCACCAGACCGGACGCGTCATCCACGCCGATGTGCGCCTTCATCCCGAAGAACCACTGGTTGCCCTTCTTGGTCTGGTGCATCGCCGGATCGCGCTCGCCCGCCTTGTTCTTGGTCGAGCTCGGCGCACTGATGATCGTGGCATCCACGATCGTGCCACTGCGCAGGCTCAGGCCCTTGCGCTGAAGATGGGCGTTGACCTGCTCGAAGAGCTTCTCGGCCAGCCCGTGCGTCTCCAACAGCCGGCGGAAGTTGAGGATCGTCGTCTCGTCCGGGATGTCGGCAAGCCCGCCCAACTGCGCGAAGCGGCGCATCACCGGCGTGTCGTACAAGGCTTCTTCCATCGCCGGGTCGCTGAGCGCATACCACTGCTGCAGGAAGTGGATGCGCAGCATCGTCGCCAACGGATAGGGCTGGCGACCGGGACGGCCCATCTTCGGGTAGTGCGGCTCGATCAGACCCAGCAGCGCCTGCCACGGCACCACCTGCTCCATCTCCGCCAAAAACACCTCGCGCCGCGTGCGCTTGCGGCTCCCCAGACCCTCGGCATCACCGAACGACAGCTGCATCGCACTCACCCCGATCACGGTGAGGCATTGTCGCGCAATCGGGCGGAGTTGTTCAGACCTTCCCTAGGAGATAGTTGCAATGAAAAAATCTCTTCTCGCTCTCGCCGTGCTGGGCGCGTTCGCCGGTGCGGCGTCTGCGCAGTCGTCGGTGACCCTGTATGGCCGTGTCGACCTGAGCGTGGCTCGCAACATCGGCAGTGACACCACCGTCCTGCAGAACGGCTCCGGCAGCCGTCTGGGCGTCCGCGGTGAGGAAGACCTCGGCGGCGGCCTGAAGGCGACCTTCAACATCGAGCACCGCTTCGCCGCCGACACCGGCGCCGTGGGCACGAACAACAACGGTGCCGACAGCGCCACGACCAACTTCTGGCACGGCCGCTCCCTGGTCGGCCTGGCCGGTGGCTTCGGCAGCGTGAACTTCGGCCGCGAGTACAGCCCGCTGTTCTTGTACGTCGCTCTGCCGGCCGATCCGTGGGGCTTCGATACGGTCGCGGCCAACGGCTCGCTGCTGGGCGGCATCACCCCGTCTCGCAAGAACAACACCCTCAACTACTCCTCGCCGAACATGTCGGGCTTCCGCGCTCACGCGCAGTTGTCCCTGGACGAGAAGGTCACCAACACGGCTGACGAGGAGTACGGCATGGGTGTGGCGCTGACCTACTCGGCCGGTCCGATCTTCGTCGGCTTCGGCTACGACCGTGGCGTCGCCCCTGCCGGCTCTGCCGAAGAGTCGCCCAGCTACATGCTGCTGTCGGGTTCGTACAACTTCGGCGTGGCCAAGCTGATCGCTGCCTACGGCCGCGGCACCAGCCGCCTGGACCAGAAGCATCGTGACATGCACATCGCCGCCACCGCTCCGCTGGGCGTCGGCGAACTGCGTGTGTCGTACAACCAGCTGAAGAACACCACGACGGACGTCAAGGTGTCCTCGAAGTGGGGCCTGGGCTACCACTACCCGCTGTCGAAGCGCACCACGGTGTACGCCGACGTCGCTCGCGATGGCGAGGTCGCCAATCACAAGACCGGTGCCAACATCGGTCTCAAGCACAACTTCTGATCGAAGTTGATGCCGCAGAAGCCGCCTCCCGACGGGAGGCGGTCTTCCCAGAGCGCCCACGAGCCGCAGGCTGGTGGGCGTTTTCTTTGGTGCGGTCCGCGTAGCCGGCTGCCGCCCGTGTGACAGGATGCGGCCGCATCCCGTGCACCGCGCCCCTCAGGGCTGTTCGTCCTGACAGGCCAGTCTACGGGCAATCCCCTTTGACGCCCGATCTTCGTTTTGCTGTAGTTCGGGCTTTGAATAATTCGAGGTTTCCTCATGGTGCATCGTTATTCCTTCGCAGGGGGGATCGCTGCGGCCTTCGCGGCGGCTGCGGTGGCTACCGCGGCCGTTCCGGCCGTGGCCAAGACCTTCAAGTGGACCAGCGCGAGCGATATCCCGACCTGGGACATCCACTCCCAGAACAACGCCCTGTCCAACGGCATCCACGCCTGGGTGTATGAATCGTTGTTCTATTACGACCGCAACTTCAAGGTCGAGCCGATGCTGGCCACCGGCTACAAGCAACTGACGCCGACGCAGTTGCGAGTCACTCTGCGCAAAGGAGTCAAGTTCCACGACGGCGCGGATTTCAACGCCGATGACGTGGTCTTTTCGCTCAACCGCGCGATGGACAAGGCGTCGAACTTCGGCGTCTATACCCAGGGCATCGACAAGGTGGTGAAGGTCGACGACCACACCGTCGACATCTTCACCAAAGGGCCCAACCCCGTGCTGCTGCGCCAGCTGACCGAGCTGCGCATGATGGACAAGGACTGGGCGGAGAAGAACCGTTCCACCACGCCGAAGGACATCCGCTCCAAGGACGAGAACTTCGCCCACCGCAACGCCAACGGCACGGGTCCCTTCATGCTCAAGAGCTGGGACCAGGACGTGCGCATGGTGCTGGTGCGCAACCCCAACTGGTGGGGCAAGATGGAGGGCAACGTCACCGAGATCGTCTACACCCCGGTGAAGTCCGAGGCCACGCGCGTGGCGGCCCTGATGTCGGGCGAGGTGGACCTGGTGCTCGACCCCTCGCCGACCGACCTGCCGCGCCTGCGCGCCAACCCCGCGCTCAAGGTCATCGACGGGGTCGAGAACCGCACGATCTTCCTCGGCATGGACCAGTTCCGCGACGAACTGCCGGGCTCCAACGTGAAGGGCAAGAACCCGCTGAAGGACGTGCGGGTGCGCAAGGCGCTCTACCAGGCCATCGACATCAACGCCATCCAGAAGAACATCATGCGCGGCCTGTCGCAGCCGACCGGCACGCTGATCGCGCCGCAGGTCAACGGCTGGACGAAGAAGGCCGACGTGCGCTACCCCTACGACGTGGAGGCGGCCAAGAAGCTGCTGGCCGAGGCGGGCTACGCGAACGGCTTCGAGGTGGACTTCGCCTGCCCGAACAACCGCTACATCAACGACGAGGAGATCTGCCAGGCGATCACCGCGATGTGGGCGCGCATCGGCGTCAAAGCGAAGCTGCGCACGCTTCCGCTGGTGACCTACTTCCCGATGATCCAGCGCTACGAGGCGAGCATCTACATGCTGGGCTGGGGCGTGCCGACCTTCGATGCGCTGTACTCCCTGCAGTCCCTGGTGCGCTCGGTGGGGGCGCAAGGCGACGGCAACTACAACGTCGGCCGCTACAGCAACCCGCAGATGGACGCTCTGGTGGAGCGCATCAAGAAGGAGGGCGACATCGCCACGCGCAACCAGCTCATCGAGCAGGCGCTGCTGCTGTCGCACCAGGATGTCTCCCACATCCCGCTGCACAACCAGGTCATTCCGTGGGCGATGAAGAAGAACGTGAACGTCTATCATCGCGCCGACAATCGGATCGACATCCGCAGCGCGCGCGTCGACTGATCTTGCCTGAGGGACGCGGGGCCGCGCAGACCGCGTGCCCCGAGTCGCCTTTCACGACTGCCGCGCCACCCGCGCGGCAGCGGCGCTTCTGTCGTCAGGGGCGCATGCGTGCTTGCAGCGGCCGGACCTCACACCGGCCCGAAAGTGAGTTCAGATGCTGGTATTCATCATTCGACGCCTGCTCCAGGCCGTCATCGTGATGCTCACGGTGGCCTTCATCGCCTTCATGCTGTTCCAGTTCGTCGGCGATCCGGTCACCAACCTCCTCGGTCAGGACGCCACGCCCGAGCAACGCGACGAGATCCGCGCCGAGTTGGGGCTGGATCAGCCCTTCGTGGTGCAGTTCGCGCGGTTCGTCGGCAATGCAGTGCAAGGCGAGTTCGGCCTGAGCCTGCGGCAGGGCCGCAAGGTGTCGACGCTGATCCTCGAACGCTTGCCCGCGACCATGGAGCTGGCCTTGTCGGCCGCGGTGCTGGCGCTGGCGCTCGGCATCCCGATGGGGGTGTACGCGGCGCTCAAGCGGGGCACCTTCTTTTCGCAGGTGCTGATGACCTTCTCGCTGCTCGGGGTGTCGTTGCCGACGTTCCTGATCGGCATCTTGCTCATCCTCGTGTTCTCGGTCACGCTCAAGTGGTTGCCGAGTTTCGGCCGCGGAGAGGTCGTCCAGCTCGGCTGGTGGACCACCGGCCTGCTCACGGTGGACGGCTGGCGCCACTTGATCCTGCCGGCGGTGACGCTGGCGATCTTCCAGCTCACGCTCATCATGCGCTTGGTGCGCGCCGAGATGCTGGAGGTTCTGCGCACGGACTACATCAAGTTCGCGCGGGCCCGCGGGCTCACAGACCGGGCGGTGCACTTCGGGCATGCCTTGAAGAACACGCTGGTGCCGGTCATCACGATCACCGGCCTGCAACTGGGCTCGCTCATCGCCTTTGCCATCATCACCGAGACGGTGTTCCAGTGGCCCGGCATGGGGCTGCTGTTCATCCAGGCGGTGAGCTTTGCCGACATTCCCGTGATGGCGGCCTACCTGTGCCTCATCGCGCTGATCTTCGTCGTCATCAACCTGGTCGTGGACCTGCTGTACTTCGCCGTCGATCCGCGTCTGCGCACCGCGCGCGCTGCCGGCCACTGACCTGCGTCCTCCTGCCACGGCGCCGCGGGATCTCGGCGCTCCTCGTCGAACGAGCCTCACGATGAATCCGACCTCCACTGCTTCTTCCGCGCCCACGGCGCCGGCCCCCGGCCGCTGGCGCCGCTTTCTGGACAGCGATCTGTGGTACAGCTTTCGCACTTCGCCCGTGGCGATGGCAGCGGCCCTGATCGCTTTCGTGTGCATCTTCTGTGCGGTGTTCGCCGGCTGGGTGGCCCCGCACAACCCCTTCGATCTGGCCACCTTGGAGCTTGGGGACTCGCGCCTGCCTCCCGCGTGGTTGGAGGGGGGCAAGTGGACCTACGTCTTCGGCACCGATGACCAGGGGCGCGACATTCTTTCCGCGCTGATGTACGGCGCGCGCATTTCGCTGTTCGTGGGTGTGGCGTCGGTGTTGCTGTCGATGTTGATCGGCGTGTCGCTGGGCTTGTTGTCCGGCTTCGTGGGGGGCAAGCTCGACACGGTGATCATGCGCATCTGCGACGTGATGCTGTCGTTTCCCACCATCCTGGTGGCCCTGCTGATCGACGGGGTCGGCCGGGCGATGTTTCCGGACGCGCACGAGACGCTGGCGTTCACGGTGTTGATCCTGTCCATCGCGCTCACCAAGTGGGTGGACTACGCCCGCACGGTGCGCGGCTCCACGATGGTGGAGCGCAACAAGGAGTACGTGCAGGCGGCGAGGGTGATCGGCGTGCCGCCCTTGCGCATCATGTACAAGCACGTGCTGCCGAACGTGACCGGGCCGGTGCTGGTGCTGTCCACGATCCAGATCGCGCAGGCCATCATCATCGAGGCGACGCTGTCGTTCCTCGGCGTCGGCGTGCCGCCCACCTCACCGTCGTTGGGCACGCTGATCCGCATCGGCAACGACTTCCTCTTCAGCGGTGAGTGGTGGATCACGATCTTCCCCGGTGCGATGCTGGTGCTGATCGCGCTCAGCGTGAACCTGCTGGGCGACTGGCTGCGCGACGCGCTCAACCCGCGGCTGCGATGAGGAGAGAGCGATGAACGCACCGCTGTTGCAAGTGAAGAACCTGCGCGTCGAGTTTCCGACGCGCCGGGGCACCCTGGTCGCTCTGGACGACGTGTCGTTCGACATCGCGGCGGGCGAGATCCTGGGTGTGGTCGGCGAGTCGGGGGCCGGAAAGTCCCTCACCGGAGCGTCGATCATCGGCCTGCTGGAGCCGCCCGGGCGCATCGCCGGGGGCGAGATCCTGCTCGAGGGGCGCCGCATCGACCGGCTGCCGCACGAGGAGATGCGCCGCATCCGCGGGCGCAAGATCGGCGCGATCTTCCAGGACCCGCTCACGTCGCTGAACCCGTTGTACACCGTGGGGCGGCAGTTGGTCGAAACGATCCAGACGCACCTGCCCGTCGGCGCGGCCGAGGCCCGCCGTCGTGCGATCCAGTTGCTCAAAGACACCGGCATCCCGGCGGCCGAGGAGCGCATCGACCACTATCCGCACCAGTTCTCGGGCGGCATGCGTCAGCGCGTCGTCATCGCGCTGGCCTTGGCGGCCGAGCCCAAGCTCATCGTCGCCGACGAACCCACCACCGCGCTGGACGTCTCGATCCAGGCGCAGATCATTTTCCTGCTCAAGCGCTTGTGCAAGGAGAAGGGCGCCGCCGTGATGCTGGTGACCCACGACATGGGGGTGATTGCCGAGACCTGCGACCGCGTGGCGGTGATGTATGCGGGTCGTGTCGCGGAGATCGGCCCGGTGCAGGACGTCATCCACGCCCCGGCGCATCCGTACACCGTCGGCCTCATGGGCTCCATCCCTTCGATGGAGGACGAACGCGAGCGGCTGACGCAGATCGACGGTGCGATGCCGCGGCTCACCGCGATCCCGCCCGGTTGCGCCTTCCATCCGCGCTGCCCGCATGCCTTCGAGCGCTGCCACCGGGAGCGCCCGGATCTTCTCGACGCCGGCCGCACACGCGCTGCGTGCTGGCTCCACGCGGCCCGGCCGTCGGATGTGGCGACTGCACCGGCCGTCTTCCAACCGAACGCACTGACCGACGCATGACCGCTCTCATCGAAGTCAATGACCTGGCCAAGACCTTCGATGTCTCGGCCCCGTGGCTCAACCGCGTCATCGAGCGCAAGCCCAGGCAGTTCGTGCACGCGGTCGACGGCGTGAGCTTCGCGATCGAGCGTGGCAAGACGCTGGCCCTGGTGGGCGAGTCGGGCTGCGGCAAGAGCACGGTGGCGCGGCTGCTCGTCGGCTTGTACGACCCCACGCGCGGCGAGGTGCGCTTCGACGGGCAACCGACGGCCGCGGCGTTCGCGAGCCGCGCCGGGCGTGCGCTGCGCAGGCGGATGCAGATGATCTTCCAGGACCCGTACGCGAGCCTCAATCCCCGTTGGAAGGTGCGCGAAATCATCGCCGAGCCGTTGCGCGAGCATGGGCTGCTGACCGACGCGGCCGCCATCGAGCAGCGCGTGGCAGAGCTGCTGCGCATGGTGGGCCTGGCCGCAGCGGACATGGAGAAGTACCCGCACCAGTTCTCGGGGGGGCAGCGGCAGCGCATCTCGATCGCGCGAGCCTTGGCGACCCGGCCGGAGTTCCTCGTGTGCGACGAGCCCACCTCGGCGCTGGACGTTTCGGTCCAGGCGCAGGTCCTCAACATCATGAAGGACCTGCAGCGCGACCAGGGCCTGACGTACCTGTTCATCTCGCACAACCTGGCGGTCGTGCGCCACGTGGCCGACGAGGTGGGCGTGATGTATCTGGGTCGTCTGGTGGAGCTGGCGCCCAAGCGCACGCTCTTTGCGCAGCCGCAGCACCCCTACACACGGATGCTGCTCGATGCGATTCCCGACATCCGCATGACCGGCCGCGCGCGCACGCCGGTGCAGGGAGAGGTGCCCAACCCGCTCAACCCGCCTTCGGGATGCGCCTTTCACCCCCGCTGCCCGCATGCCCGCGAACGCTGCAAGCGCGAGCGTCCCGCGTTGCTGGAGTTGCGGGGCGTGAAGGTGGCGTGCCACGCGGTGGAGGAAGGGCGCCTCTGACAGAGGCGCACCTCGGGGTGACTCGGCGCGCCAGCCGCGCCGGTTGGCCTCGGCACCCTGCTGCGCGAGGTCCGGGCGACTAGCGCGCGGCGTAGGGGTCGTCGAACCCGAGGGCCAGCAAGATCTCGGTCTCGCGCGCCTCCATCGCCTCGGCCTCGTCGTCGGACTCGTGGTCGTAGCCTTGCGCGTGAAGCGTGCCGTGCACCAGCAGGTGGGCGTAGTGGGCCTCCAGCGTCTTGCCCATCTCGCGCGCCTCGCGCTCGACGACAGGCGCCGCGAGGATCAGGTCGGCGACGACCACCGGTTCGTGTGCGTAGTCGAAGGTCAGGACGTTGGTCGCGTAGTCCTTCCCGCGATAGTCGCGGTTGAGGGTGCGACCTTCGTCCTCATCGACGATGCGCACGGTGATCTCGCCCGGCCGTTCAAGGGCCGCGCGCATCCACCGCATCACGCGGTGGCGGGGCAGCAGCGCGCGGTGGCGTGCGTCGGCGAACTGCAGCGACAGGCGCAGCGCCGGCAGGACGGCGCGCCTCATTCCTCGGCCGCCTTCTTGGCCGCGTCGTAGGCCTCGACGATGCGCGCCACCAGCGGATGGCGCACCACGTCGGCGGCGGTGAAGCGCGTCATCGCGATGCCTCGCACCCGCCGCAGCACCCGTTCTGCATCGACCAGGCCGCTCTTCTGCCCGCGGGGCAAGTCGATCTGGCTGACGTCGCCCGTGATGACTGCCTTGCTTCCGAACCCGATGCGGGTGAGGAACATCTTCATCTGCTCCGGCGTGGTGTTCTGCGCCTCATCGAGGATCACGAAGGCGTGGTTGAGCGTGCGCCCGCGCATGAACGCGAGCGGTGCGATCTCGAGCGTGCCCTTCTCGAACGCCTTGGTCACGCGGTCGAAGCCCATGAGGTCGTACAAGGCGTCGTACAGTGGACGCAGGTAGGGGTCGACCTTCTGTGCCAGGTCGCCCGGCAAGAACCCCAGTCGCTCGCCCGCTTCGACCGCGGGGCGCGTGAGGATGATGCGCTGCACGGTATTGCGTTCCAGCGCATCCACGGCGCAAGCGACCGCGAGAAAGGTCTTCCCGGTGCCGGCGGGCCCGATGCCGAAGGTGACGTCGTGGCTGAGGATGTTGCGCAGGTACTGGTCCTGGTTGGGCGTGCGCCCCTGCAGGTCGGCGCGGCGCGTGCGCAAGACGATCTCCTCGTCTTCTCCGGCCTCCTGCGTGTGGCGTCGGTCCTCCGGTTGCATGGCCTCCACCAGCGCGAGCTGGAACTCATCGGCAGGGATCGGGGCCCCGGCGCGGTCGTACAGGCTTTGCAGCAGCGCGACGGCGCGCTCGGCCTGTTTCCTCGAGCCCTCGATGCGAAACGACTCGTTACGGCGGGAGATCGAGACGTCGAGCGCGGCTTCGATGCTGCGCAGGTGCTCGTCCAGCGTGCCGCACAGGTGGGACAGACGTTGATTGTCGAGTGGGATGAAAGCGTGTCGCAGTATCACTTCGGGGCCTGGGTGGATGCACCTTTGGGAGGGCGAGCACATCGCGCGCCGCCCCTCATTCTCGGATTGTCCGCAAAGAGGGGCTTCCCCGAGAATGCGCGACCATGATCTTTCTTCCGTTCAGCGTCCGTGGCCGGCCTTGGCTGGCCATCGCGGGGCTGGCCGGCCTGCTGGCCGTGGTGCCCCTCGTGGCCTGCGTGACGGCGTGGGCGTCTCAGGCCTCCTCCGCGGTGCACGTGATCGATCAGGCTCGGGTCGAGGCGCCGGCCGGGGCCGACGCTCCCGCCGCGGCTTCGGCCTCACAGGTCCAGCGTCTGCCCGACGAATGGACCTCGAGCCGGCCCGGCTTCGCCGGCACCGTGGTCTATCGCCTGGATCTGCCGCCGGCTCCTTCGGCCGATCCGCGGGCCCTCTACCTGCCACGCGCTTGCGGGGCGATCGAGGTGAGGTGGGCGGGGCACACGATCCTGCAGCGTCCGCAGGCCGGGCCTCCCCGTTGTGACCAGGCGCAGCTGGTGGCGTTGCCCGGCGACACCGCCCGCGGCGGGCTGGTCGAGGTGCGCCTGGCCGGGCGGCCTCGCAGCGAGACGCTGCTGCGCCAGGATGCAGGCTACTTCGGGGCGCCCCGGGTGGGCCCCGAATGGCTGCTGCACGCGCGGGCCGAGCGTCAGCGGGCCGCGGGAGTGTGGCTGCCGAGGATGTTGGCGGCCATGCTCGGGCTGTTTGCGCTCGGCTGGCTGGCGGTCGCCTTGTGGGGCGGCGCGGCCATCGCAGGGCCCACCGGGCTGCTGTTGGGCGGCGCGGCCCTGCTGGAAGCGCGCGAGCTCTGGCTCGGCTGGTTGCCCGCCGGACGGCCCGCCGAAGCAGCGGTGGCCATGCTCATTGCCGCACTGGCGGGCGGCACGGTGCTGTGGCTGCAGCGATGGGAGGGGGCCCGGAGGCGGCGGGTGGAGGCCGCGCTCTTGGCCCAGGTCCTGCTCGTGCCGCTGACGGTGCTGGTCGTTCCGGCTGCGCTCGTGCACGACGCGGCGCTGGGCTGGTGGGTGGTGCACTGGCTGCAGGTGGCCGTCGCGGTGGGGGTGTGCGTGCGGGCGCTGCACCGCGGCGGCCGTGCTTCTTCACCCTGGGTGGCGGCAGGTGGCGGCCTGGCGCTGGCGTTCGCCGCCGTGGAATGGGCCGTGCAGGCCGGCGCGGGCGACTTGCCCGCCAGTCAGCCGACGGAGTACGCCCTGCCGGTCCTGCTGGCCGGGCTCACGCTGGCGGCGGCACGCCACTTCGTCGCATCGACGCGCGGGGAGGTCGAGGCGCAGGCCGCGATGGAGCAGGAGGTGGCACGACGCACCGCCGAGATCGAGCAGCGCTATGCGGAGATGGCCGAAGCGCGCATCGAGCAGGTGGCCGAAGCCGAACGCAAGCGCATCGCCGGCGACCTGCACGACGACCTCGGTGCGAAGCTGCTCACCATCGTGCACACCAGCAGCGACGAGCGCATCTCCACCCTGGCGCGCGAGGCCCTGGAGGAGATGCGGCTGTCCGTGAGGGGGCTGACCGGCAAGCCGGTCAAGGTGGCCGATGCGCTGGCCGACTGGCGCGCCGAGACGGTGTCCCGGCTGGGGCAGGCCGGCATCCAGGTGGACTGGATGACCGAGCACGACAACGACGAACGGCATCTGGCGGCGCGCGCCTACGTGCAGACCACGCGCATCCTGCGCGAAGCGGTCAGCAACATCATCAAGCACAGCGGGGCCAACGCGTGCACCATCCGCTGCGTCATCGACGAGACCGACTTCAACCTCGTGATCCAGGACAACGGCCGCGGGATTCCGCTCGAGTTGGACGGCAAGCTCGACCGAGGCCACGGCATGGCGAGCATGAAGCGCCGCGCGAAGCAGCTCGCGGGCCAATGCCTGGTGGAATCCGGCCCCGGCTTCGGCACGGTCATCCGTCTGACGCTGCCGCTCTGAGGGGGAGGGCGCCGCGCGGAGCCGGCTCGAGCGTTCCGGGCGCGCCACACCCCCCGGGCCGGGCGATGGAGTCTGCGGCGGGCCGCTGGTACATTTGCTCGGCAGCTGCCTTCTGCAGCGCGTGAGCGCCTCATGCACATCCTGCTCCTGGAAGATCTTCCCGAGATCCGTCAATGGCTGAAGGCGTTGGTGCTGCAGGTTTTTCCTGCCGTGCGCGTCTCCGAGAGTGCGCGCGTGCACGACGCACTGGAGCAGATCACCGCGCTGCGCTTCGATCTGGCGCTCATCGACCTCGGCCTGCCCGACGGGTCGGGCGTGGAGGTGGTGGCGGCACTGCGCGAGTCCCAACCGGACGCGCAGGCGGTGGTCGTGACGATTCACGACGATGACGACCATCTGTTCCCGGCGCTGCAGGCCGGCGCCTTTGGCTACCTGCTCAAGGAGCAGCCGAAGGAGCAGCTGGCCGAGCAACTGCAGCGGATCACCCAGGGGGAGCCGCCCTTGTCGCCTTCCATTGCTCGAAGAGTGATCGCCTACTTCGCCTCGCAGGCGCGCAACCAGCCGCAACAGGCCGAGCCGTTGCTGCCGGCGGTCCAGCTGACCGAACGCGAGAACGAGGTGCTGCTACGTGTGGCCAAGGGGTTCACATTGCCCGAGATCGGCGTGCAGCTGGGCCTGTCCCGGCACACCATCGCCGACTACGTCAAACAGATCTACCGCAAGCTCAACGTCTCGTCCCGTGCCGAGGCCGCGCTCGAAGCGCAGCGCCTGGGCCTGTTCAAGCGCAACTCCCGCTGAGCCGCTCCCTCGTGCTGGTCGGCGCCGGGGCGTCGCCGGGGATAATCGGGCGATGATCGGTCGTCTCACGGGCGTGCTGGCGGACAAAGCCCCTCCGCAGGTCTTGATCGACGTCGGTGGCGTCGGCTACGAAGTCGACGTGCCGATGAGCACCTTCTACAACCTGCCCTCGCTCGGCGAGCGCGTGACCTTGCTCACCCATTTCGCCGTGCGCGAGGACGCGCAGGTGCTCTACGGCTTTGGCACGGCCGAGGAGCGTGAGGCCTTTCGCCAGCTCATCAAGATCTCGGGCGTCGGCCCACGCACGGCGCTGGCCCTCCTGTCGGGGCTGAGCGTGGCCGACTTGGCCCAGGCGGTGAGTCTGCAGGAGCCCGGCCGCCTGGTGAAGGTGCCCGGCATCGGCAAGAAGACGGCCGAGCGTCTGCTGCTCGAACTCAAGGGCAAGCTCGGCCCCGAGCTCGCGCGCCCCCAAGGGGTGGCGTCCGACACCCAGGCCGACGTGCTGCAGGCCCTGATGGCGCTGGGCTACAGCGACCGCGAGGCCGCAGCAGCGCTCAAGGCACTGCCGGCCGACGTCGGCGTGAGCGAAGGCATCAAGCTGGCGTTGAAGGCCCTGGCCAAGTGAGGCCGAGGCGCCCTCCCGCAGATCCACCATGACCATCCAGACCGACGATTTCGCCCCGCCGCCGCGTCAGCGTGTGGTGTCGGCCACGCCAGCCTCGCCCCACGAGGAGGCGATCGAGCGCGCGCTGCGCCCCAAGATGCTCGACGAGTATGTCGGCCAGACCAAGGCCCGCGAGCAGTTGGAGATCTTCATCGGCGCCGCCAAGAAGCGCGGCGAGCCCTTGGATCACGTGCTGCTGTTCGGCCCGCCCGGCCTCGGCAAGACGACGCTCAGCCACATCATCGCGCACGAGCTGGGCGTCAACCTGCGGCAAACCTCGGGGCCCGTGCTGGAAAAACCCAAGGACCTGGCCGCGCTGCTCACCAACCTCGAGCGCAACGACGTGCTCTTCATCGACGAGATCCATCGGCTGTCGCCGGTCGTCGAGGAGATCCTCTATCCGGCGCTGGAGGACTACCAGATCGACATCATGATCGGTGAGGGCCCGGCGGCCCGGTCCATCAAGCTGGATCTGCAGCCGTTCACGCTGGTGGGTGCCACCACGCGGGCGGGGATGCTCACCAACCCGCTGCGCGACCGCTTCGGCATCGTGGCCCGGCTCGAGTTCTACACCGCCGAGGAGCTGGCGCGCATCGTCACCCGTTCCGCCGGCCTGCTGGGCGCGCCCATCGACCCTGCCGGCGCCATCGAGATCGCGCGCCGGTCGCGCGGCACGCCCCGCATCGCCAACCGCCTGCTGCGCCGAGTGCGCGACTACGCCGAGGTCAAGGGCGACGGCCGCATCACCAAGACCATCGCCGACAAGGCGCTGGCCATGCTCGACGTCGATCCGCTGGGCTTCGATGTGATGGACCGCAAGCTGCTCGACGCAGTGATCCACAAGTTCGACGGCGGCCCGGTGGGGTTGGACAACCTGGCTGCCGCGATCGGCGAGGAGCCGGGCACGATCGAGGACGTGATCGAGCCCTACCTCATCCAGCAGGGCTATCTGCAGCGCACCCCGCGCGGGCGCATCGCCACCTTGGCCGCGTACCGCCACCTGGGGCTGCAGCCGCCGGCCAAGCCGGGCCTCGCTCCGGATCTGTTCGACGAATAGGTTCCGCGGCCCGCGTCGGGTGCCGGCCCGCGCGGTCGCCTCGGCTCAGGCCGCGGCGCCCTGCGGCGGCGCGGCCTCGGCCGGCCGCTCGCGGCCGCTGGTCAACACGCTCACGAGCCACAGCCCGGCGATGATCGCGGCCGCGTAACCCAGCTGCGCCGGCAGCGACCACAGGTGCGCGTTCCACAGGAACGCCGCCGTCGCACCGAGCAGCCCCAGGAAGAGCAGCGCGGCCGTCACCTGCGCCCAGCGGCTCACTTCGGGGTCGTACAGCCGCACCTGGCGGATGTCGAAGGGCGGCTTCGGGTAGCGGGCCGCCACATCGGCCGGCCGCCAGCCCGGCGGCATGAACCACACCTTGAGCTTGTCGCTCCAGCGGCGTGCATGCCAGGCGTCGAGCCACAGATCGCGATAGACCTGCAGGTTCGCCCACAGCGGGTTCCAGCTGCGCAGCGGCGAGCGGGTGCCGTACACGCAGGGCTGCGCGTCGTCCTCCTCCTCGAAGGTGCCGAACAGGCGGTCCCAGACGATGAGGATGCCGCCGTAGTTCTTGTCCACGTAGCGGTCGTTGACCGCGTGGTGCACGCGGTGGTTGCTCGGGGCGCAGAAGACACGGTCGAACCAGCCGAGCTTGCCGATCTGCTGCGTGTGCACCCAGTACTGGTAGAGCAAGTCGATCAGCGCGACCGCGGCGAACACCACCGGCGGCACCCCGAGGAGGGCCATCGGCAGGTAGAACAGCCAGCCGCCGATCCAGCCGGTGCTGGTCTGCCTCAGCGCGGTCGAAAGGTTGTAGTCCTCGCTTTGGTGGTGCACGGCGTGCGCAGCCCACAGCACCGCGCACTCGTGCCCCAGGCGATGGTGCCAGTAGTAGAAGAAGTCGTACAGGAGGAGCGCGCCCACCCACACCCACCAAGCGTCGGCAGGCAGATGCCAGAGGGCTGCCGCCTCGTACACGGCGGTGTAGACGCCGACGGCGAACAGCTTCGTGAACACGCCCACCAGCTGGCTCATCATGCCCAGACCGATGCTGCTCATCGCATCGTTGAGCCGGTAGGTGTTGCGCCCCCGGGCCAGGCCCACCGCATACTCGATGGCGATCAGCAACAGGAACACGGGTGTCGCCAGTACGATGACGCGGGCACCTTCCATCGGAACCTCCATCCCTGGAAAAGCGCGTATCGTGCGCGATCCGCCCTCGTCCGCCGATCCGGATTCGCCCGCCCCCAAGCTCCCGCTTCTCAGGCGGCGCGGCCCAACCGGTCCCCGTCGCTGAACTCGTCCCTGCCGCTGTGCGCCAAATGCATGGTGTCCGCCCAGCCCACCAGCGTGAAGCCTTCGTCGGTGTGCAAGAGCCGGTTGATGCTCGCGTTGCCCAACTGCCACGTGCGGGGCGCCTGCAGGTCCACCCGGGAGGCCGCGCGGTACAGGCAGTCCAGCACGCCCCCGTGGGCGACGAGCGCGATCGTCTGCCCCCGGTGGGCGGCGGCCAGCCGCTCGGCGGTGCCCACCACGCGCTCGTAGAAGCCCCGCAAGGTCTCCCCGCCGGGCGGGCCGAAGTCGGCGTCGCGCCGGCGCCAGCGCAGTGCCTCGTCCGGCCAGCGGGCCTCGATCTCCTTGAACGTGTACCCCTCGAACCGCCCGAATCCGCGCTCGCGCAGCCCCCGTTCCTTTCGCAGCGGGGCCCGTGCGGCCTGGGCCACGTAGTGCGCCGTTTCCCAGGCGCGCCGCAGGTCACTGGCATAGATGGCGTGCAGGGCTTCCTCCGACAGCGCCTCGGCCAGGCGCTGCGCCTGCCAACGCCCCGTCTCGTTCAAGGGGATGTCGAGATGCCCTTGGATGCGCGTATCCACGTTCCACGCCGTCTCGCCGTGGCGGATCGCGATGATGCGGGTGACCTGGCTGTGGGGCATCGTCACCCCAATCGTCGGTTCAAGGTGTAGGTGCCCGAGAACCGGGCCTCGGCCAGCACGTGGCCGCGGATCGCCTCTCGCACCTGCGCCCCGGTGAAGCTGCCATCGACCGGGCAGCGCTCCAACTCCAGCGCATACAGCGTGAACACGTAGCGGTGCACACGGGCGTCGTTGAACGGAGGAAACGGCCCGTCGTAGCCGAAATACTGCCCCGCCAGCTCGTCGTTGCCGGCGAACCATCCGGTGTAGTCGTTCAGTCCGTGACGTGCCCCGTGCAGGGTCTGCGGTCCGCTCTTGCCACGCGGGGTGAACTCCCGGCTGAACTCGCCCTCGGCGATCTCCCGCAGCCCCGGCGGCAAATCCACCAGCACCCAATGGAAGAAGTCCACCCGCGGCAGGTCGGCCGGTACCTCGCGGTCGGGCTTGTTGACGTCGTCGCCGCGGCTCGGCACGTCCGGGTCATGGCAGATGAGCACGAACGACCGCGTGCCCGCGGGCGCCTCGCTCCAGGCGAGGTGCGGGCTCACGTTGCTCGAGAAGGCGACCCCCTGGGCGTCGTCCAGCCTGCCTGCCGCGAACTTCGCGGGGATGCGCGCGCCGTCCTGCCAGCTGTGGCTCCAAAGCTTCATGTCGACTCTCCTGGTCTGCGAGGGTGGGGCTCAGACGCCCCAAACGATTTCCTTGTCGGCCGCATGGGCGCGCTTCATCATCTCGATGAGCGGCCACACGCGCTGTCGCAGCGTCACGCCCTCCTGCGGCGGCAGTTCCTTGCCCTCGGCGCGCGCCTCTTCCTCCGCGCGGCGCCGGGCCGCTTCCTCCTCGATCACCGCCCGTTCGAGGGCGGCCATGGCGGCCGGCATGTCCTGCGGCAGGAAGATCCCCTGGGGCGCCGGCTCTCGCCCGAGGATGCGCAGGATCTGGTCGCCCGAGGCGCCGGTCATGATGACGTCGCCCGCGGCCTTGGACTTGAACTTGTAGAGCATCTCAGCGGTACATGTACGAGCGGTTGAACGGATACGCCGATTGTGCCCCCCGCATCGGCCCATCCTCCACACAGCCGCTCGGGCGCGCCGCAAGCAGTTGAAACAGTGAGATCCACCCGCGCTCGAAGCTCATCGCGCAGCCCGCGAGGTACAGCCGGTACGCCCTGACCGTCTGCTCGCGGGTCAGCTCTCGCGCCCGGTCCAACTGCCGCTCCAGCCCGTCCGACCAGGCCCACAAGGTGCGAGCGTAGTGCGGCCGCAGGCTCTCGGCGTCCAGCAGCTCCAGCCCTCCTTCGCACAGGGCTTGCGCCACCCGCGAGACATGCTCCAGCTCCCCGCCAGGGAAGATGTACTTCTCGATGAAGTCCCCCATCCCGCCGCCGAGTTGCGCGTTGTAGAGGCCTGCGGCCGTGATGCCGTGGTTCATCACCAGACCGCCCGGCCGCAGCAGCCGCCGGATCTTCGCGAAATAGGCCGCCAGCTGCGCGCGCCCCACGTGTTCGAACATGCCCACCGAGGCGATCCGGTCGTAGGGCTGGTCTTCCGGCACATCCCGGTAGTCCATCAGGTGCATCGTCACACGCCCCCTCAGCCCGCGTTCCTCGATCAGGCGGTTCACATAGGCGTGCTGGTTCTTCGACAGCGTGATCCCCGTGGCGTGCACGCCGTAGCGCTCGGCAGCCCACAGCAGCAGGCCGCCCCAGCCCGCCCCGATGTCCAGGAAGCGCTGCCCCGGCTGCAGGTCCAGCTTGCGGCAGATGTGGTCCAGCTTGGCTTCCTGCGCTTGCGCGAGCGTCATCTCCGGTTCCCGGAAGTAGGCGCACGAATACACGCGTCGTGGGTCGAGCCACAGCGCATAGAAGTCGTCCGAGACGTCGTAATGGAACTCGATCTGCCGCGCGTCCCGGTTTTTACGGTGCCTCCATCGGGAGTGCCAACGTCCCAGCCACTGCTGCCACGCTGGCCGCTCGCCGGCGGCCACCGGGTCTCCCACGAGGCTCGCCGCCACCGCCATCACGTCGCGCATGCCGCCTTCGATTTCCAGGCGTTGCTGGACGTAGGCGTCGGCCAGTGCGCCGATCTGACCGCGCGCCAGGGCACCCATCCAGCGGGGCTCGTTCAGGCGCAAGCGCACCTGGGCATCGCTGCGGCCGGCCTGGCCGCCCGGCCATTCCAAGGCGACGCTCAGTGGCAAAGCCTCCAATCGCTGCTCGATCAAACCGAACCATCCCTGCATGTCTTTTCCCCTCGTGAGACAGTGACAAATTGCACGTACCGCCAAGTCTTGCGCAAGCGGTGAAAGCCCGCATCAGAGGGGCCGTCCGTCCATTCATCGCACATCCCGGCGCAGGCGGCGCCTGCGTCCACTGTCGGATGACCCGGGGCGCCGAGATGTCACCCACCTGCTAGCATCGAAACATGACGCTTCAGGTGTTCGGTTTGCCCGTGTCCCGCGGCGTGGCCATCGGCCGCGCGGTGCTCGTCGCGTCCAGCCGGGTGGACGTGGCCCACTATTTCATTGCCCCTGACCAGATCCCCCACGAGATCGAGCGGCTGCGGCAAGCGCGGGACGCCGTGGCCGACGAGATCGAAAGGCTCAAGCGGGAGGTCCCCGATGACGCCCCGCCCGAACTCGTGGCCCTGCTGGACGTGCACCTGATGTTGCTGCACGACGAAACGCTCACCGGCGCCACGAAGCAGTGGATCACCGAGCGCCACTACAACGCAGAGTGGGCTCTTTCGGCTCAGCTGGAAGTCCTCGCCCGGCAGTTCGACGAGATGGAAGACGACTACCTGCGCGAGCGCAAGGCCGACATCGAGCAGGTCGTCGAGCGCCTGCTGCGCGCGATGAGCCGTCAGTCCGTCTCCACGCTCGCAGCCGTCTCCCAGACGCGTGAGCGCGATTGGGGCGGTGAGGAGCCTCTCGTGCTCATTGCCGGCGACATCGCCCCCGCCGACATGCTGCAGTTCAAGCGCAGCGTCTTCCAGGGCTTCGTCACCGACGTGGGCGGGCGCACCTCCCACACCGCTATCGTCGCCCGCAGCATGGACATTCCCGCCGTCGTCGGCGCCCGGGAGGCCAGCCGCCTCATCCGTCAGGACGACTGGGTCATCATCGACGGAGACGCCGGGGTGGTCATCGTCGATCCCTCCCCGATGGTGCTGGAGGAATACCGGTTCCGCCAGCGCCAGAGCCAGCTCGAGCGCGAGCGGCTGGCGCGCCTGCGCCACACACCCGCCGTGACGCTCGATGGCGAGCAGGTCGCCTTGCTCGCCAACATCGAACTGCCCCAGGACGCCCCCGCGGCACTGGCCGCCGGGGCGGTCGGCGTCGGGCTCTTCCGCACCGAGTTCCTGTTCATGAACCGGCAGGGCGAGTTGCCCGGCGAAGACGAGCAGTACGAGGCCTATCGCGCCGCGGTCGAGGCGATGCAGGGCCTGCCCGTCACCATCCGCACCGTGGACGTGGGGGCCGACAAGCCGCTCGAACGCATGAGCATGAGCGAGCTGCGCCACGAGCACACGCTCAACCCGGCCCTCGGCCTGAGGGCCATCCGCTGGAGCCTCTCGGAGCCCAGCATGTTTCGCATGCAGTTGCGGGCGATCCTGCGGGCCAGCGCCCACGGCAAGGTCCGCCTGCTCATTCCCATGCTGGCGCACGCCAACGAGATCCGCCAGACGTTCGAGATCCTCGCGCGCGCCAAGCAGCAACTGCGGGACGCCGGTGTTGCGCATACCGACGTCGAGGTCGGAGCCATGATCGAGGTGCCCGCCGCCGCGCTGCAACTCCCGCTGTTCCTGCGCCATTTCGACTTCATCTCGATCGGCACGAACGACCTCATCCAGTACACGCTGGCGATCGACCGGGCCGACGAAGCCGTCGCACACCTCTACGATCCCTGGCACCCGGCCGTCCTGCGCCTCATCGCCGACGCGATCCGCCTCGCCCGGCAGGCCGGCAAGGACGTGAGCGTGTGCGGCGAGATGGCCGGCGAGCCGGCCTTCACGCCCTTGCTGCTGGCGATGGGCTTGCGTTCGTTCTCGATGCACCCCTCCCAGATCCCGGCCGTCAAGCAGCGGATCTTGCGCTCCGACACCCAGAAGCTCGCCCTGCACCTGGCCTCG